>DUPH01000393.1 GCA_012838435.1 Lentisphaerota bacterium
CCATCGGCAGCGGCATGGACGCCTCCGGCGTTTTTGAGTGTCTGGGCGGAAAACTGGTGCACCAAGGGTCAGGATACTTCGTGGTCGGCCACGCGGGCGCCGTCGGCAGCATGACCATTGCGGCCGGAGCGGAGGTACGTATGCCACCCGGTCGTTTCTGCATCGCGCACAATGGCGTGGCGTGGCGTGAGCGACCGGCACGGGGCGACGTATCGGTGGCGGGGCTGCTCTCCGCAGATATTATCGAACTGACAGGGTATTTCCCGACAAACCTCGCGCCGCCTTATGTGCTCTCGGCGACGCTCGCGCTCGAAGAGGGCGGTGTAGTCGAAGCTGGATTGATCGGTAAGCACGATTGCGCACGCTCGGAGATTCGCTTCAACGGCGGTACCCTGCGGACACTGAAGGACACGACGTCGCTCTTTACCGGTCAAGGCATCGTGGACCTTGTCATCGCGGACAACACCGGCGCTGTTTTTGACACCAACGGCAAGACCGCCGTTATCACACCCGGCGTGTCGCCGGGGAGTGTCTGTCTGCGCGGCCAGACCAATGCGGCGGCGATAGGCAATGGCGGGCTGGTGAAAAAGGGAGAGGGCATGCTGGCGTTCCAACTGCCGCCTTCATGCAACACGTTTACCGGCGCGGTGACGGTTCTCGCGGGCGTGCTGGATTTGGGGCGTCCGCTGGCCGAGCACCAGACGGTGACGGTCTCGGAGGGCGCAAATTTCGTGGTGCGGGACGCCGCTGACCTTGCCAAAATCACCTACCTCGGACAAGGGGATGAGCGGATGACCTACACAGTCGCCGTCGACACCGACTCGCTGGACCTCACCGCCGTGAATGATCGCTACCATGACGACCGCCTGGCCGGCCCGATTTCCGGGACGGCAACGCTCAGCAATGCCGTCACGCACGCGGCGGGCGACGCGGACAATCCCTTCCGGCTGTTGGGACAGGGCAGCACGCTCAACCTGACCAACACGGGACTGGAGAGTGTGTTCCTGCAGATCGAAGGTAGCGGCACATTTAACTTTTTAGGCGACCGTATCTTCACCACCGCCGATGCCGGACGCCTGACCATCACCGATGGCGGCTACCGCCAAGATCGCGTGTTCACACTCGCCGATCCGAATATCGACACGCCTGCCGTGCTGGCGTTGTCGAGCGGGCGATTTGTGGCTGCCACCAGCCTTGACGTGGGTGTGACCGGCTTCGCTCATTTTGCGGCGGACGGGGCGGCGATTTCGGCCGGACGCATCAAGATAGGCGGCGGCACGGGATATGCCGGCACTTTTTCGCAGTCGGGCGGTACTGTGACGCTGAACACCGAATCGTATGTGGGCGCGGACGGCAGTACCGGCACGCTGCTGGTCACAGGCGGGCAGTTCATCGTCAACAGCAACCTGCGCATCGCCAGCAATCCAAGCTTCAACACGGGTCTGCGGCCACAGGCCAGCGTCACGGTCAGTAATGCGCTGCTGCGCTGTAACGAGTTCCGCTTCAACTCATGGTGGCCGTTGGACGGCAGTGTCCGCACTGTAGAATCGGGTGTGCTGACGCTGCAAGAGGGGGGCGTGCTTGAAACGGCGTCGGTTTACAAAAATGACGACCCCATTGCAAGGGTGTTTTTTGAGGGGGGCCTCGTACGCGCACGTCAAAACCACTCGAAATTTTTCAATGCCGAGCAACCCTACGGCACGCTTGATGTCGTGGCCAGGTCCGGACACTCGATCAACCTCGATACGCAGGGGTTCGATGTGACGATCCCGGATTCGCCCGGCACGATTATCTTCTCCGGCTCGGGCGGCTTGCGGAAGATGGGGACCGGCCGGTTGACCTTGGCAGCCGATCAGCTCAGCTATGCCGGTGATACCGAGGTCGTGGCGGGCGTGCTGCGCTTGGGCGAGCATCACCGGCTACCGCACGGCCCCGACGCGGGACATATCCGCCTTGCGGCGGACGCGGTGCTGGACCTCAACGGCAAGGACGACATCGTGAACCGTTTAATCGGCAGGGGACGCGTGCTGAGCACCAACGGCCCCGCCACGCTGGGCGTGCTGGCGGACGGCTCCGACGACACATGGGATCGTGCATGGTGCAGCGGAGCGGTCTCGATTGAGAAATACGGGACCGGCACGCTGACGCTCACTGCCCCGCAGGCGGTGCCGACAAATCTGACGGTCGCGGCGGGCACGGTCGTGCTCGCGCCCGCCCAAGGCTTTCCGTTCTACCGTTTCAAAGTTGAGGGCGTCAAAGATCCGGGCGTGGCCAACTCCATGCAGCTTTCCGAGATCGCGCTTTTCAATGAGGGGGTGGATGTCACGCCGAATCGGATCGGCATCGCCTATGACCCAACCGGCGGTACCGGCGGGAACCCCGAGATCAATGCATTCCCGGCTGGAGAAACACCGGAAAAGGCGGTCGACGGCATCGTGCCGCCCGATACGACCGTGAAGAGCAAGTGGCTGGATTTCCGCAGCAAGGCCTCCCGCAGCGCAGAAGACAAGGAGCGCGTCTGGCTGCGCATCGATTTCGCCTCGCCCCAGCCGATCACGCACTACAACTGGGCGACCGGCAATGACGCTGCAGATCGTGATCCTGCGGCATGGCGTCTGCAGGGCAGCCACGATGGCGAGACATGGGTCGATCTCGATGTGCAGAGCGGGTTCAACGCGACGAGCACACGGAATGCGTGGGTGTCACCCGACGGTTTTTCCGTAACCTCCGTTCACACAAACGATATCGTGAGCGATACGGGCGTGGTCACAGTGAAGGAGGGAGCCTCGCTGCTGCTTAACGGCGTCGCAGAGACCGTCGGTGCACTGGCGGGACGTGGGACGGTTACGGTGAATGGTGCAAACCTGACAATCGCGACACCTGCTGAGTGTGCCGCATTTTTTGCGGGCGACATCGGCGGGACAGGAGGCCTGATCAAAACCGGTGCCGGCACTCAGGCACTGATCGGTACCAACGCGTATACCGGTGCCACGATCGTGCAACAAGGAACGTTGCAGATCCAGAGCCTTGTGCCGTTCCGCTGGTTCCGTTTCACCCTGATGAAAAACAGGTCTAATCTTGATGTGACCCAGCTTTCCGAACTGGCTCTGTATGATGTCGACGGACAGCGCCAGAACGTCGGACTTGTGGCCGGTGCTTCTGTCGCTGAGCTTTTGCCCGGTCAGTTCGCCACGCCGCAGGAGTATTCGGTCGGATCACCGGGCGAAGTCGTTTTCAACCTGTTCGATCAATCGACCGCGACAAAATGGTGCCTCAACAAGAACGTACCTGCCGTCAACGATCCGGCGACGCACCGGATCGTGGTCATGCGGCTGCCGGAAAACGCTCCGGAAATCGTTTCTTACAACCTCTGCACAGCAAACGACGACCCCGGACGCGACCCCGTGACGTGGACGCTCGAGGGCAGCATGGACGGCAGTTCGTGGATCCTTGTCGACAACCGCGCGAACGTCATGCCGCCCAGCACTGGCGGTACCGGCACCGGTGATTACGTCGATAGAGGACGCTTCCTCTACTACAACGACGGGGTGCCCTACGGTCTGACTGATCGCGCGGTGGGCGGCGGTGCCGGGGGCGACACCGATGCGATTCCTGCGGGCTCACCGCTTGAGATCCGCGAGGGCGCGACACTGGAGGTCATGTCGGATGAGAGCATCGACACCCTGCGGGTGGACATGCTGAGTGCAGGAACGCTGACGAAGCTGATCGCGGAACCCAACGGCACGCTTTACATTGTGAATGCGGGCGGGCAGACGACAGGTCTGGTGCTCCCGCTCACGATCGGCAGTCTGGAGGGCCGCGCCAATCTCGGATCGTGGACCGTCTACATTGACGGCGTACGGCAGGACGGCGTCACGCTTAGCATAAATGCTGACGGACGTCTGACGCTGCATGCCAAAGGCATGCTGATGACCATACGGTAGGAGGATGGAAGAGATGTGCGTTCGTGTAGCGGTATGGTGGTGCATGGCGAGCATCGCCATGCAGGCGCTGGCCAGCGGTCTGACGGTCGGCGTGCACAACGGCGCGTACGCACGTGAGAACGGAATTGTCGCCCAGCGCATGACGCGCGAATGGGCGGCGGATGCGGCGGATGCCGGTCTTGTCGAACGGCACGCGGACGGGCGTTTCACGCCGGTTCCCTTTGTGCTGGACCGCACAGGCGGGGCACCGGTCTTGGTCTGGCAGATGCCCGGCACCACCGCGCCGAACGCCGTGCGGCGCTTTGAGTGGCGCACGGGGCAGGCATCACGCGCCGCGCCGGTCAGCGATCTGGTCGTCTCGGTCGACAACACGCGCATCGCAATCGCAAACGGATATTTCCGGTTGGCGCATCCGGTCCGTGGAAAAGGCGGCTTCCCGCAGGAGATTGAATATGTCCGTTCAGGGCATGCCGATCCGGAACTCTACTTCCTTGACCGCATCGTCCGCAAGCAAGCGGACGGACGATTGATGCAGTATTGCGCCAACGTCTGCGAAGATGCGGTCGCGCGCGTGGTACTCGCGAACCCGTTGCGTGTTGTGGTGGAGGTGCGGACCGGCTTCGGACAGCGCGCCGCCGAGACGCCTGGCCAGCCGCAGGTGGTCTATCGCTACACCTACAGCGCCTACTCTCCGGTCGTGCAGGTGGAAGCGCGTTACACGCGCACGGATGATGGTCCGTGGCACGAGCTGCACTTTCTCCATCTCTCGCGCAAGGAGGCGCGCTACACAAGCTTTGTTACCGGGGATGGCGGTGACACGTATCCCTTGCAGCCGAAAGGCGCTCCCAGCCGCGGGGTGGGCGGGCCGCAGTGGGGGGTCATGGCCGATGCGACGGATGCCTGCGGTGCCGGTTTTGAGGGCGTGGTGTGTTGGGATGCCTCGAACCAGTTCGTGTACTATATTCGCAGCGGTCACATGACTTGGCAAGGCCCCGAGGCGCGTTTTGAGGGCGGGCTCTACTTTGGACCGGCGGGTGACAAGGCTTGGTACAGCCAATGGCTGGGGCGCGAGCGTGAGCCGGAGGTTTCGCTCTTTAAGGAGGGCCGTCCCTGGGTAGCGGTCGAGCGCGATCCGCCGGAGGGCGCATACCGCTTGGAAAACGCGGCGCTGCGCGTGGTGTTCGCCGATGCGGAGCAGGGGTTCGACTGCACAGGTATCGAGAACCTGTTGGTCGATGACACCCGCTTCGTGCGTGCGCGTAGCGGCTCGCCGGGGTTGTGGTCGCTGACCTTCAAAACGCCTGCGGATGCCGCAGGGCAGCGGGAGACCGCGCTGCTCTCCAACCGCTCTCCCGCCGCACGGTGCAGGGCCGTCGCCAAGCGCCGCCGACTTGAGTTTGTGTGGGAGGGCCTCGATCTGCCGGACGAACCGGGTGTAGTTGATGTACGCGCCGAGGTCTCGCTGGATACGGGCGAAGGCGCGAGCGCGTGGCGCATCCGCGTGGCGAACCGCAGCCGGCGCTTCGGCCTGGAAGAAACCTCATACCCGCTCCTCAGCGAGGTGGTGCCGCCGGGCGTCGGCGACGTGCTGCTGCCGCGCGGCAACTGGGGCGGACGCTTGATGCCCCGGCATCGCGGTCATTATGCAGCGCCGTACCCGTCGGCACGCTGTCCGCTGCAGATGATGGCTTTCCAGTTGGGCGAGGCCGGCCTTTACCTTGCCGCACATGACGGAGCCGCGACAACCAAGCGACTGAGCGTCAGCGCCGGACAGGATGCGACGTTCCACACGCTGGCCGAACAGGCTGGCGTGCCGGGCGCGGCGGGCGCGCCGGCGTATCCTGTGGTGGTCGCGGCCTATCGCGGCGACTGGTGGCAGGCTGCACGGCGCTACCGCGATTGGGCCGTCCAGCAAACGTGGACCGCCAAGGGACCGATCGCCGAACGCGATGATTTTCCGGCGCGCCTGAAGGAACTGGGCTTCTGGATGATTTCGAGTGGTGCACCGACAGGGGTCACCAACAATATGGCACTGACGGCCCAGCTCTTCCCGAACATGCCGGTCGGCGTCCATTGGTACAACTGGCACCAGATTCCCTTTGATCACACCTACCCGGAGTACTTCCCGACCAAACCGGGGATGGCCGAGGCGACGCGCGCCATGACCGCGAAGGGGCAGACGGTGATGCCTTACATCAACGCGCGGTTGTGGGATGAAGAGATCCCGAGCTTCGCGACCGGATTCCCCGCCGCCGCCAAGCAGCCGAGCGGCACCAACTACGTCGAGGTTTACGGCTCGAAACGCAAGCTGGTGCCGATGTGTGCCGCGACGCCGTTGTGGCAATCCAAAGTTCAAGAGATTTGCCAGCGCTTGATGGACGAATGCGGCGTGAATGCGATCTATCTGGATCAGATCGGTGCCGCCCGACCCGCGCCGTGCTACGACCCCGCGCACGGTCACCCGCTGGGCGGCGGCAGCCATTGGGTCACCGGCTACCGCACGATGCTGACTCCGATCAAGCGCGAGGCGGCACGCCGCAACATTGTGCTGACCACCGAGAACACGGCCGAGCCGTACATGGATACCATCGATGCCTATCTAACCTGGAACCCGCGCGAACAGCAGGATGTGCCGCTCCTGCCTGCTGTCTATTCAGGTTACACGGTCTATTTCAGCAGCCCGCAGGCCGCGCAAGACACGCTGGACGCCTTCTGTGCGGCGCAGGCGCGCGACTTCCTGTGGGGATGCCAACTGGGTTGGAACAGCGAGTGGATCCTGCAACCTCCGCATCGCGAAAAGCAGCAGTTCCAGCTTGAACTCTGCCGCTACCGTCTCGCGGCCCGCGCCTTCATGGTGGAGGGACAGCTTGTCGACGAACTGCGTCCGCTCAATGAGGTGCCGCTTGTGACGCATCTATGGCACAGGAACAAACCGCATACCGCGTGTTTACCGGCGGTCATGGGTACGCTCTGGCGCGACTTCTCCCGTGAACGCCTTGCGCTCGTGGTCGTCAACACGACCGGCACGGCGCAGACATTTGAGGTCTGTGTCGAGCCGGAACGCTGGTTGGAGAGTCGGGGACCGTGGAACCTTTATGACCTGATGCCCTCGGGCAAGCGTCCGCTTCATTTGCCGGAGAACCGACAGGTGCGGTTCGGCGATCTCGCACCGCGTGAAATCCGGATTTTTGTGATCGCGCCATTGTAATCGGTTGGGCATGGCTCAGGAATTTTTTTAACGCAGAGACGCGGAGACGCAGAGGCCCACCTCTTACTTATTACCTCTTACCTATTACCCTAAAAAGAGCAGTTGAGCATGCAGATTTTGAGCAAAGCCCCGTAAACATTGGCTTCCGTTGAGATCCGCGCCGCACCTATTTAGTGCAGAACACAATTTCTGATTGGAACCACGGAACACACTAAACACACGGAAACAGAGCCATGCCTTTCCGTGTGTTCGGTGTGTTTCGTGGTTAAACAATCGATCCCGATAGCGATCCCGATCCCGATTTGGATGAAACCATGAAACCTTGAAACCAGAAACCAAAGAGAGTTGAAGGTTCAACTGCTCTTTTTAGGATTACTTCCTATTCCCCGTTATTCACTATTCGTTATCCGTCGTTCTTTGTATAATGCCCGCCTATAAAGCCATGAAGAAGAAAACCTTTGTTGGGCTGTTGGTGACCGGATGCATCGCGGCTGTATTGATCTTTGTCGCGTGGCCACGCCGCACGGTGCCTGACGCGACCTCTGACAACGCCGACAAGAGCCTGCCGTCACGACTGGCCGCTTGTCCACACCCGACACCTGCTACCGATCCGTCGCAACCTGTAACGGTGGAAGAAGCACAGCAGGGCAACGTGACAAACGCGCCAGCCGATGCGCCGGCCGCCGCATCGGCGCGTCTCGATGAGGCGACGCTCGAACCGCTGCGCCGCGCCTTCGTTGCACCGCGTTTCAGTGAAGACCCTACCCTGCCGCGCGAACGCCAGACCCTGCTCTCCAACCGTCTGGTCGTTAGTCCCGAGAAACGCTCGATCCCCGATGCCGCATCGGGGCGCCAGAGCCCCACGCCGCGCGGTACCACGCCCTTTCTCGTGCAGTTCAACACGCCGGTTTCCGACGTCACGCGCAAATTGCTGATCGAAGCCGGTGCGTTAGTACGCGGATTCTTCCCCAACAATGCGATCCTCGCAGAACTGAGCCCTGCCGCGCTCGCCGCCCTGCAGGAGGTCGCCCAAGTGCAGGGTGCCGCTGAGTTTCTGCCCAGCGACAAGGTGCAGCCCTTCCTCGCGTCGTTGATCGCCGCATTCCCCAAAGAGCGCACGGTGCGTGTCTCGATCCAGACGCTGGCGCCCGAGGATGCCGCACCGCTTGCCGCTGTTGTGCGCAAGCTGGGCGGCGAGGTCGAAGCGGCCAGCGCCGGTACGC
>DUPH01000394.1 GCA_012838435.1 Lentisphaerota bacterium
TCGTTTTGACCGTCGCGCGGAATGTGCCCGCACGCTTCGGCGTTCCGGCAATGATGCCGGTGGACGCATCAATTTTCAATCCGCGCGGCAGTCCCTTTGCCGTATAGCGGCGTGCCGCGCCGTGCACGGCCTTCAGACGCTCCGCCATCGGGATGCGCGCCGGCACGTATTGATACAGCACGATATTCGGCGAAGCACTGGCAGCAACCGGTGGGGGTGTCGCCACCGACACCTCTTTTCGCTTCAGGAAGTTGATCGACCACGTCGGCCCCACTACTCGTGCGGTTGTCTGCAAGTCCCCGTGGATATCCATCTCCACATGCCATTTGAACTCAACGGCACCCGGCGTGGCATTGGTATACGACACTTGATTGGTCACGGCGACGCCGACATGTTGCTGCATCGGCATCGGATCCGGTGATTGCGCGTAGTACAGATACGAGGTCACAACACTATCGGACGGCACCTCCCAAGAAAGCGTCACAATCTTGTTTGTCGCGCTGAAACCGTCTGCGGGCGCTCTCAGCTGCACCTGCGCCGATTCCCAGCGTAGTAGCTTGACCGTCGCTGTGCAGTTGGTGAGCATCCACACAACGTTGGTTCCCTGCGCCAGTGCCACGCGGTTGGTCACATCCGTCACCGCCGTGTTGGTGACCACACCGGGCAACGCTGCCGCAAGCGTGCCGCCAGAAGTAATCTTGTGCCACGCGAAGGTAAGCCAGCCTCCTTCCCGGGCACCCCACGTCAATGCAGAGGCTTGGCTCGTGTTTGAGGCTACGCGCCACACGCCGTTGCTACTATCATACTTCCAGTCGCCTGCAGATGAAGCAGAGCCTTGAAGCGTAATCACCTGATTAGTGATACTGAGCCGGGCTGTCATATTGGTCGCCGCCGGCGACAACACCGCGTAGAAAACCTGCCCCGTCAGCGGCGCCCCAAAATCCAGCGCATCCCCTTGCAGTGGAATCCGCACCTGCTTATCGCCTAACTCACCCGACGCCCAGACGAGATTGGTGGTCACCGTTTTGAAATAAGCGGCGGCGGTTCCGGCATGCGTCTTCAGCGTGACTGTCTGCTTGCCCAGCACCCCGCCAGATCGCCGCACCGTTACTTCAGCGTAATCGCTTCCGGCATACACGGTCAATGCGTTCGTCGTGAAGCCGATCACGCCCGGCGCATAATCGACCGTAACCGTATGATTGGTCGTGCCCAGTTTCGCCGTAGTGCCCGCCCCTTTCTCCAATCTCACATGAAACACGCGCTGGGTCACGATGACATCGGCGCCGTCCAATAGCGGTACGATAACCGTTTTCTCGCCGCTCTCCCCAGCGGCCCAACTCACCGAAGCGTTTACGGATTTATAGTGAATCCCCGCAACCGCCGCGTTCGTCTCGCTCCCCGACACCGTGAACACACGGAAGGTCTGCGCCCCCTCACTCGCGCCACCCCAACGTTTCACCGTCACCGTCACAGCGTTGGTGGTCGCCGACACGGTCTGCGCCGGATCCGTGAACCCGACCCATCCGGGCCCGATCTGGAGGCCGTCCCACTCCATCGCCTCATCCAGCCGATCAATGAAGTCACCGGCACTCGACAGATTGTTATCCCCGTTGTTGACTGCGAGAAACTGATCGACCTTCAACCCGTTCGTATCAAAAAGCACCATCTGCGGCAACACGATGCCGCCCTCGCCAGACGCAAACAGGAAGGCCACTTTGTCCCACTGCGCCCGTGAAATCTTAGCGCGATCCCACCAGACCAGCAGGATGTTCGTGGAGTCCAGCCAATCCTGCCACTCCTCGGACATCAACACACCGCGCACCCACGCCTCGGTTGTCGCCGATGCTACGCCCGAATCGACAATCGCTACCAACA
>DUPH01000395.1 GCA_012838435.1 Lentisphaerota bacterium
CGCACGCAGCGCAAATCTCTCTCCATCCCAGTCCGAGGTAGGCGGTCGAAAGCGCATCCGACACCGCCGCCGTCGGGGCGTACGACCATGCGGCAGGATGCCGCGATGCCGCGACACCGCGACGCACATCCACAACGTGCGCGCCTTTCACATCGAAGCCCGACCCGCTGATCGCGCCGCCGCTGAGCCGCACATGGTGCAGCCCAGCGCGCTCGCGCCAATCGCCGCCTACGCTTACCGGCCAGCCCGGCTGACCGTCGCCCATCGTCCCGCGCGCGATCACAGTACTGGTGCCGCTGTGCATCAGGAAGTCGGTAAAATCCCAATCCTCCGTCAACATGCGGCATGCCACGTCCAGCGCGTAACCCTTACCAATAGCTCCGAAATCCAGTTCCAACGGCGAAGCGCGTCCCATGCGGTCGGGCTGCACCGCGATCAACAAATTTTCGGTGTCAATGACCAAGCGGTTCATGCCGCACGCAGCCAAGGCGCTTTCGCGCTCTTGCGGCGTCAACGCACGCCAGCGGTGCTTGACCTCGCGCAGAGCGTCCATCACTGGACCGACCGTCACGTCAAACGCGCCTTGTGTGGCCGCGCAAACGCGCGTAGCGGTCAGCAGCAGATCCATTAACTCTGGCGCCACGCGAAAGGTCTCGCCCGGTTTCAGGCGGCTGATCAGCGCCACCTCGCTCACGTCGAGGAAGCGACTGATCAGCTCCTCCAGACCGTCCACCTTTTTGAACACTGCATAAGCCGCGCTTTGGGCGAGCTGCCGATCTTCTGTCGCGATCAACAGCTCGAACACCGTCGACATGGCCTGATGTTCAAACCTGTGGACCTGAGATGTCATAGAACAAGTGCTGCGCTACTCCTTGCGCCCGCCGGTGAGCAGCATCCAGACCGCAGTGGCCAAGAACGCCATCGTCACGAAGCGGTGGCACCAGAGCATCAGCCACTGCCAGCCCTCGCCGAACCAGGTCATCATCGGCGCCACCGCAGTGAAGACCACGCCGACACCCAGCAGCATGGCGATCATCCAGAGCGTGTTACGCTTGGGATTCGCAATGCGACGCCCGCCGCGCAGCCAGATCAGCACCAACAAGCAGGCCGCGAAGAGTCCACCGCCCACCATGTGGAAGACCAAGATGTAGCCGGTCATCAGATGGAAGCCCCAGCCCAGCAATCCGGAGAGACACAGGTAAACGCTGGCGAGTGCCAGAGTAATCGCCGTGCCGCGGTCGATCATCACCATCAGCCGTTCGGACGGCTTGCCGTACGGGATGCCGCCCTTGTCGAGCACCGCCGGCACCGCCGCTGCCGCAAAGGCCACCGTGACCAACATCAAGATCACAAAGACCGTCCAGAGGAAGGCCTTGAAGAACGGACGCATCAGGAAGGTGGTGCCGAAGACCTTGTTGTAGCTGCCGCTGAGGCCCATGAAATCGTGCTGCATCTTGACCAGCTGACGTGCGGTCAGCAGAGGACCCGTCGACGTGACCTTGGCGAAGAAAAACGTGGAGCCCACCGTATGGCAGTCGTTGCATTTAGATGGCCGCGCACCGCGAGCCATACGTGCGGGGCGCACGTCATGCCCCACCGCCCAAGAGACCGGTTCTGCGACTTTCGCGACCTTGGCGCTCAGGCTGCCATCGGACTTCAACTCCCAGACTTGGCCGTGCGCGACGTAAACCGCGCGGGCGTGCCCAGCCTCGGCGAGCCGCTTAAGCACGGCGGCAACCATCGTCTCGGTGATTGAGCACGTGCTGTCGCCCAACTCTTTGACATTCTTGGTGGCGTAGTCAGAAACCAGCGCGGTAAAGGCACCGTCTTTGTACCAGCCGACGACTGCGGCATCGACCTTGGCCGGCGCGTTGGTGCTGATCATAGCATCGTCATCGCCCCCGCGGAAGAACAGCTTATCGCCATAGACCACCGCGCCGAAACCATTGGTCACAGCCATCGGCGCGGCGTCGAGCGTCTGTAAGAGATTCCCCAGCAGTTTCGCACTGTTCTGGTGTGCACTGAACTGCTCATCACTCATCTTCTCGGTATCGGCGTTTGGATCAAAGGGCGGGATGACAGCGATCAAGTTCGTAGCGGTCTGATAGTAAAACCCGTCCGCCTGCGTCGTGTCGCCGGTCGGCTCGGCATAGCCGTCCAGATGTCTCTTAAAGAGCTTGCCGTCAATCGCCAGCACCGGGATTCCCGGAATACTGGGGTCGGTCGCTAGTGCTCCCAGAACCAACCCGACCTGCTCGCGCACATCCAGCAGGTCCGTGCAAGTCTCCGTCACGGTTTCGGGACGGAGTGGCGAGATCGATGCAGCGTCGTTTTCAGCGCGGACACCCCAGAAAGCCGGCCAGACCATACGGCGCGGCTCAATCTTGCCCGCCTCGTTGCGCACGAAGACCGGCTCCAGAATGAACGGCTGCGGCGTAGCCCAGCGGGCGCGCCCGTAGACGCCCATGCGGTTGGCGCGCGAGGTGCGCACTTCCGCCAGCGCCCCATCTTCGGTCACGCCGGAGTGACAAGTCGTGCAACTCAGGTTCCTGAAGTGACTGACCGGAATGCCGACATGCTGCGGCGCGGGAGCGCCATGGCGGCCGGCGCGCGCAACATCCGAACCCACGTGGCAGCCCACGCAGCTCGCGCTGGCGCGGGTCTTATCCATCTTGCCGGTGGTGTCGCCTTCGTAGCCGCGTGCAATGGCGTGGTTTTCGCCATTGCTGTGACAGTCGGCGCAACTCATACCAGCGCGCAGATGCACGTCGCCGTCGATGTCTTTGTGCGGCATGCCGACCTGCGATGTCGAGTGGCAACTCAAGCAGTTTTCATTACGCGGCGTACCGACCTGCAACACGGTGCGGTTCTTGGCATCGAAATGCCGCATGTCATAGACCACGTGCGGCGGCACGGCAAAGACCGAGTCGTCCCGGTTCAGGCCGCGCAACACCCCCCAATAGTCAGCCACACGCGAGCCCATGCCGCGGATATCGCCCAGTCCGAGAGCACCGGTGGCGGCCCAGCGGAAGTTCTGGCGCAGGATCAGGCGCACCCACTCGCTGTGATCGTATTCCGCGCTCTGGCTGTGGCAGGCGAAGCAGTTGATCTCGACCGGTCCCGACACGTCCCAGCGGGCGCGCGGCCCACCTTCAGCGTAAAGATCCTTGGGATCGGCACGATCACCACCCGGCATGTGACGCCCGAAGGCATAGACCCACTCCCAGTCGGTCATACCGAGTTGACCGGGCGTATGCGTGCCCTGCCAATCGCGCAGGCTCATCGGAATCTGCGACCCGCTGAGCGAATCGACCAGAAACCACGGCTCACCGCGACGGCCATGCGCCGCGTTCGTGCAGGACATGTTGAAATGCCAGCCAGACGCGATGGTGTCGTAATCATGGCACTGACCGCAGGTTTGACGCGTACTCAGCGGCAGGGCGTTAGGTGCGTTGGGCACGATTACATCGCCGAACTCGTCATTCAGGGTGAGACGGTGTACCGGCGTGTTACGCCCGCCGTCCCAATGCGACTCGACCTTCGCGAACGCCGGAACGACCGCGCAGGCCAGTGCTATAGAGAGAAGCTTTTTCATTCGATGACTTCCTATCCGTCCGACCTGTCAAACCGGTGGAGACCTGTCGGACCTGTCCGCTGCTTAAACTTTGAAATCTTCCGGCTTGAAGGTAATGGTCTTACCTTCAGCAACCGAACGGTTGGCCGCCAACACCGCCACCGCCGACTCGTAGGCCAACTCGACCGGGCAGGTCAGCAGCTCAGGCTTGTTGCGGCGCACGGCAAGGAAGAAGTTTTCCAAGTGCGGCATGTGCGCCGGCTTGAGCAGGTCGACCGGCAACGGCCAGCCATCGGCCTCGGCGGTCACGCGCACGTCGAGCGCCGCGTTGGAGGTAACGGTCGCGGCGACCGGCTTCCTGACCGGCAGCACCAGCCCCTTCTTGGCGAACTGCTCCCAGTCCGGCACGCCATCGCGCACTTCACGCTGCACCGCGTTACCGCGGGCCGCGATCTCAGAGATGGTGAGCGAGCCATTCTCGCCCATGAACTGCTCGTAAAAGCCGCCGCGGCTGGAGGTCGTCAGCACCTGATAGTAGGCGCGGTTGATCACGCCCTCCTTGGTCTTAAACTCGTAGATCGCCATCACGTTGTCGTTCATCTGGCGGTTGTAGTAGTCATTACCGCCGATGGCGGTGACCGTGATCGGCACGCAGTCCCAGACCCAGAAGAAGAGGTCGATCTGGTGCGAACCGAGGTCGACCATCGGGCCGCCGCCGTACTTATCGAACCAGCGCCAGTTGAGGAACTGCTCCATGTTCTCGTAGCCGTACTTCTGGAGCGTCTCCGTCGGGATGTTGAGGCGGTCGCGCACGGTCAGGAAAGGGGCGACCGAGCGGTTCCACTGGCCGTAGGCGTGGGTCACGCGGCCCAGCATGTTGGCCTCGCGGATCACGCGGTTGAGGGCGTGGATGTAGCGCGGGTTGGAACGGCGCTGGTGGCCGATCTGGAAGATCTTGCCGGTGCGGCGCTGGCCCAGCACCATCTCCTTGGCCTTCTCCAGGCGGTTGGACATCTCCTTTTCGCAGTAGACGTGCTTGCCCTTCTCCATGCAATAGACGCTGTGTTCCGCATGCATCCAGTCCGGGGTCGCGACGATCACGCAATCAATGTTCTTGTCCTCTTTGTCGAGCATCTCGCGGTAATCTTCGTAGACGTTGACATCGTGACCCAGCGCACGCATACGGCCACGCGCCATTTTGCGGCGGTAGTCCCAGATATCGCAGACCGCCTTAAAACGTACGCCGGGGATCTTCATCGCAGCATCCGCCAAAATCTCACCCTCGGCGCCGTAACCGATCACGGCCGCATTGACCTGATCATCATCGGGGCCAATGGTTTTCGCCTCTTGGCTCAGGATGTTGAAGGTCGGCAACACGGCGGCGGCAGCGGCCGTCGACTTGAGAAATGTCCTCCGGTTGAATGTCATCGTATCCATCGTCTTCTCCTTGTGATCGTTGAACGACTACGCCCGGGCATCCATGCCCCCCTAAAGCATTTATCTGCCGTCCTTCTCCGATTCGTGACCTAATTTAAGCAAAAAAAGGGCGGTTCGTCATGTCCACCATTCGGTTCTTTTTGCTGCCGCGCTTGACCTCGCACAGCCATTCCCTATAAAATGCCGCCACGAACGAGGAGGATTTGCTGTTATGAGAAACAACCGTTACACACGTCGCCGTTTTCTGGCCAGTTCCGCATCCATGTTGGCCGCATCGGCCCTGACCCCGGCTTGCGCCACACTAGGGAAGCGGCGCAGTGCCACTGACCGCGTTACGTTGGGCAAGACCGGCATCAAGATGAGCCGACTCGGCATCGGGCTCGGCAGCAATGGCGGCAACGTGCAGCGCAATCTCGGCCAGGAGGGGTTCAACCGCCTCGTGCGCGACGCCTACGAACGCGGCGTCCGCTATCTGGACTGCGCACAGTCATACCGGACTTTCGAGTGGCTCGCCGGCGCGATCAAAGACCTGCCGCGCGACCAGCTCTTCATCATGTCTAAAATCGGTGGTAACCCTGAGAAACCGGATGAAGTGATCGACCGCCACCTGAAGACTTTCCAGACCGACTATATCGACTGCGTGCTGCTGCACTGCGCCGTCACGCCGACCTGGCCGCAGGAACGCGCCCGGCTGATGGAGGCGATCGACAAGGCACAGGCACAAGGTAAAATCCGCGCCAAGGGCATCTCCTGCCACTCGCTTCCGGCGTTGCGCGTCGCGGCGGCGTCGGACTGGGTGGAGGTCAATCTGGTGCGTGTCAACCCCCAGGCCGTGAATACGGACAGCGAAGTGATGAAGTGGAACGCGCCTGGCACGACGATCGAGCCGGTGGTGGAACAGATCAAAATCATGCACCAGAATGGCCACGGCGTCATCGGCATGAAACTGATCGGTGAAGGCGCCTTCACCGACCCCGAAGATCGCGAGAAGGCAATACGGTTTGCCATGTCGATGCCGGAGATTGATGCCGCCACAATCGGCTTCAAGAACGCAGCCGAAATCGACGAAGCCATCGAACGCATGAACCGCGCTCTGGCGTAAGCCGGGAGAAGTTAATTAGTGCATTAGTTTGTTTGGCATGGCTCCGCTGTTTATTTAACGCAGAGGCGCAGAGGCGCAGAGTTTTTTTGAGAGTAAAAGCACTGCTCGGCTGTTTCACGCAAAGGCGCGAAGACGCGAAGGTTGGAGGACGAGCGTCTGCTCGTCCGCGGGCAAGCAGACGCTTGCCCCTCCCAGCGCTTCGCAAGCCTGATGACAAGGGTTGGAGGACGGCATCTGGGTGACGCGCAAAAATGGAAACCTTGGCCTTTGTGTGAGATTGAATTGGGTTGCGGACTGCGCCCTCCGCGAGAAAACCTATTACCTCTCACTTATTACCTATTACTTCTCTCGGCTCCACTATTCGCTATTCGTTATTAGTTATTCGTTTCCAACCAAGTGTCGCCGACGCCGATGCTGACATCGAGCGGTACGCCGATGTCGAGCACGGTGGTCATAGCCTGCTTGACCAAATCGCGCACGGTATCGACCTCCGCTCTAGGTACATCGAAGAGCAGTTCGTCATGAATCTGCAACACCATGCGCGTGGCCAGGCGGCGTTCGCTCAACTCGCGGTGAACGCGCACCATCGCCAGCTTGATCAGATCCGCCGCCGTCCCCTGCACCGGTGTATTGATGGCGTTGCGTTCGGCTGACTGGCGCGAGGTGGCGTTGCGCGAGTTGATGTCGCGCAGGAAGCGGCGACGCCCCAGCAGAGTTTGCGTGTAACCCTTTTCGCGGGCGTCGGCAATGGCGCGCTCCATGTAGGTCTTGACGCCGGGATACTGTTCGAAGTAGGTGTCGATCAGATCCGCCGCCTGCTTGCGCGGTACGTTCAGGCGCTGGCTCAAGCCGAAGGCGGAGATGCCGTAGATGATGCCGAAGTTTACCATCTTGCAGGTCGAGCGCATCTCGGGCGTGACGAACCCCGGCAGAACGCCGTACACGCGCGTCGCGGTCTCGGTGTGGATGTCCGCTCCACGCTGGAAGGCTTCGATCATCCCTTCATCGCGGCTGAGCGCCGCCATCACCCGTAACTCAATCTGCGAGTAGTCGGCCGAGAGCAGCACATGCCCCTCGTCACGCGCCACGAAGGCGTTGCGGATGCGCTGGCCGCGCTCGGTCCGGACCGGGATGTTCTGCAGGTTCGGATCGGATGATGAGAGCCGACCGGTTTCCGTCAGAGCCTGCGAAAAGGAGGTATGCACGCGGCCAGTGGCGGGATCAATGCAGGCCGGCAGCTTGTCCACGTAGGTGGATTTGAGTTTGCTGCACGCGCGGTATTCGAGAATCTGCGGGATGATCGGGTGCCGGTCTTGCAGTTTGACCAGCACGTCTTCGCTGGTGGCGTATTGGCCGGAGGGCGTGCGCGCCGCATTGGGGTCGAGCTTCAGGTGATCGAAGAGTACCTCGCCCAACTGCTTGGGCGAAGCGGGATTGAAGTTGCCGCCGCCCAAGTCGCGGATGCTGATTTCGAACTGGAGCAGTTCGCGATCCAACTCGCGGCCGTAGTCTTGCAGTTCCTCGGCGTTGATGCGCACGCCCTCGTTCTCCATATCCACCAGCACGGGGATCAACGGCTCCTCGCACTCGGTCAGCGCGCGCATGCAGCCGGCTTCCTGCGCTTCGCGGCGCAACAGCCGATCAAGCTGCAACGTGACGTCCGCATCTTCGGCGGCGTAGTCGCAGATTTCCTCGGGCTGCAGTTCGCCCATGTTGCCCTGCTCGACGCCCTTCTTCTTCTCGCCGATCAGCGTCGTGATGGGGATGGTCGTGTAGTGCAGATATTGGCGCGCCAGATAGTCCATACCGTGGCGTTCGGAGGCGTCCAGCACGTAGTGGGCGAGCATGCTGTCATGCAGTTCGCCACGCGGCGCGATGCCGTACCGGCGCAAGATCGTGAGATCGAACTTAGCGTTGTGGCCGATCTTGACGGTGGCGGGATCACTGAAGAGCGGCGCGAAGCGCGCCAGCAATTTACGGCACGCCTCGTCATCTTCGGGCACCGGCACATACCACGCCCGCCCCGGCGCGGTGGCGAAGGAGAGGCCGACCAGCCGGTCATGGCGCGGGTCGAGTCCGGTGGTTTCGGTGTCGAACGCCCAGGCCAACGCCTCACCCAGCGCGCGCAGCAACGCGTCGATCTGCGCCTCGGTCTGTGCGCAGATGTAGGTGTGCGGCACATCGGCCAGCGTCTTGAAGGCATCCTCAGCGGTTGGTGCGCCACCCTCGAAGGCATCGCCCAGCAGGCGCTTGCCGAATGCGAACAGCTCGTATTTCGTGAGCACGGCACGTAGTTGCTCCATATCCGGCTCGCGGCGGACCAGGTCGTCCAGTTCAACCGGCACTGGCACATCGGTGCGGATCTCAGCGAGCATACGGCTCTGGCGGGCGCTCTCTGCCCCATCCGCGACTCGTTCGGACAATTTGCCTTTGAGTTCTGCGGCGTTTGCGAGAATGGTCTTCATGTCACCATACTGCGCGAGCAGGGCGGTGGCGGTCTTATCGCCCACGCCCGGAATGCCCGGAATATTGTCCGAGGAGTCGCCGGCCAGACCGAGGTAATCGATCATCTGGGCAGGCGAGGAGAGATTCCAGTGGCGGCAGACCGCCTCGACATCGTAAATCTCAGCCGGCGCGGAGGCCTTGCCGGGACGGAAGAGATAGGTGGCGGGACCGACAAGCTGCGCCACGTCCTTGTCGGGCGTTGCCAAGTAAGTGGTCCAGCCGGGTTGCTCGGCGGCGCGGGCGGCCAGCGTACCCATGACGTCATCCGCCTCGAAGCCGTTCACGCGCAGGATCGGCAAGCGTAACGCCTCGGCCAGTTCGATTGCCATGGGGATCGACGCCGCGAGGTCTTCGGGCATCTTCTGGCGTTGCGCCTTGTAGAGCGGGTAGCGCTCATGACGGAAGGTCGGGGTCTCCGAATCCAGCACCAGAGCGACATGCGTAGGCTCCTGCTCGTTCAGGATCTGCAACAACGTGTTGGCAAAACCGGTCAGTGCCGAAGTGTTGATACCGGTACTGGTCATGCGCGGCGTCTTGAGGAACACAAAATGCCCGCGGTAGAGCAACGGCATGACGTCGATCAGAAAAAGTTTTTTGGGTTCGCTCACGGCAGTGTCTCCGAACGCACGACGGCAGACGCGCCCCCGTGTGTTTGCGGTTCAGTATAGCGACGCAGGCCAACGGATGTCGAGGACATTGGGTTTCGGGTTTCGGCGCCGTTTTTCATTTGCCCATCCGTCACTCTTTCACTATCATACCGGCCATTCACTACCCGTTTTCGATTGCCGGAACCATGCGCGGATGTATGAGCCGGCCGAACACCAAAAGGAGTATACCATGGCTTATCAGATTACGGACGCATGCGTGGCTTGCGGTCTGTGCAAAGACGCCTGCCCGGTTGAGGCGATCAGCGAGGGTTCGCCCACCTACACAATCGATCCCGATGCGTGCATCGATTGCGGTTCATGCGCTGGCGAGTGCCCGAATGAGGCGATCATTGCAGGCTAATCGGCCAACCGGCCGCTAACGCCAATGCGGCAGGAGTGATCCTGCCGCCTTTTTTTTGTAATTCTCCTTATGCGAATCGCCATCGTTTCAGACCTGCATGCCAACCTGACGGCCTGGCGCATTGTGCTGGCCGACTTGGCAGACATGAAGGCCGAGCAGATCATTTGCTTGGGCGACGTCATGGGGTATGGACCGCATCCGGTTGAACTGCTAGAGTCGGTCTACAGCGTGGTGAACGTCACGCTGATGGGTAATCATGATGCGGCTGTATGCGGTCGGCTGTCGACCGCCACCTTTTCTCCACGCGCCAAAACAGCCGTGGCCCGCCACCGTGAATTGCTGACACCCACCGCGCTTGAGTGGCTGGCGCAGCTTCCGTTGACTTACGAAGGTTCCGATTTCCGCTGCACGCACGGCGAGTTCTCTAAGCCGGCGGAGTTTCGGTACGTCGTCGCGCCCGAGGACGCCCTACCCTCTTGGCGCGCCACCTCTGAGCAGTTGCTTTTTGTGGGCCATTCGCACCGGCCCGGCATCTACGTCATCGGTGAAAGCGGTGTGCCGCATTTTGTCGAGCCGTTCGATTTCGAACTGGAGGAGGGCAAGCGTTACCTCATCAATCCGGGCAGTGTCGGTTATCCACGCGTAGGCGACCGCCGTTCTTCCTACTGTATTTACGACGATGAGTCGCGCGCGATCTTCTTCCGCCAACTGCCCTTCGATACCGCCTCCTACCGGGCGGCCATGCACGGCATCGGGATGGACGATGACCCTTGGATGCAGCAAAAGGCCGAGCAACAGCATGTGCCGGTATTGCGCGATACACCGAAGTTTGGAAAAGACCAGCCGCAACCCGCCACCCCGCACGACACACAGACAACCGATGTGCGCCCGGCTGTCGTGGTGCGGGCCATTCTGCCTTTCCTGAGCCGACATACACGCCTGCTTGCGGCAGGTACACTTATCGCGGGCACGGCTCTCATCGCGGGACTGATTGCCTTCAGCATCGGCCGCACCAGCAGCCAGCCACAGCTCGCCATTTCGGTGCCGGCGTACGATCCGCCTCCCCTAGCAGCCTATCCGCTTGTGCCGCGTGACAAGAACCTGCTGCCTCTCCTGCCGCCCGCCCTTGACGACAACGGCCGCCTGCAAGGCTGGCGCTACGCATTTGAGGACCGTAGCAAGCAGACCTTCCGCACGGGCTTGCGCGACGGCAAAACGACGCTGCTCATCATCAACTCCTCAGCCTGCAAGGTGCGGGTGGAGTCGCCGCTGATCAATCTGGCCGGTACCGACCTGCATGCGGTCCGGATGCGTGGACGCATCAGGAAGCCCGAGCCATTTTCCGGCACGGTCTTTTATCAAGTGGTGCTGTACACCACCGCACCGGACGGCTCGCAACACCAGGTGAATATGGAGCCCTTCGAGATGCGCAGTACCAAGCGCAAACTGTCGCCGCCCGGCGCAGAACGCAATGTTTCCATCAAACTTAGCAAACGAATCACACATCTACGCTTCCGCATCGAAGCCAATTTTACAGGCACGCTGGAGATCGAACAACCGTTCCTGACTGCCGATAGCAAGCAACAGAAGGGGGCACGTCCATGATCAAGAGTGTCGCAAACGAGGTATGGGCCTATGATTGTGAGTGGGTGCCGGATCTACGCGCCGGCCGTCTGGTTTACGGTTTGCCTGAAGAGCTACCAGACAGCGAAGTGCTGCGCGTGATGTGGGAACAGGGCGGCGCCACACCGGAAAACCCGATGCCCTTCCTGCGTACCGTGGTCTGCCGCGTGGTTTCGATCGCAACTGTTATCCGCCGCACCCTCAAAAACGGCGAGGTGCAACTCTTCCTCTCGACGCTGCCCGAAGCACCGGAGGATACCGCACAGGATGAGGCTTACATCCTGCACCGCTTTCTGGCTGACGGCGTAAGCACACATCAGCCGCAGCTTGTGGGCTTCAACTCACGCAACGCCGATCAGCGCATCCTGACGCAACGCGCCATCGTAAATGGGCTCTCACTCAAACATCTGTGTGATCGCATCAACGCCAAGCCGTGGGAGAGCAACGACATCGACCTGATGGATCTGGTTGCAGGCTTCGGCAAGTCCTACGCGGTCTCGCTGCACGAGATCGCCACCCTCTGCGGCATTCCCGGCAAATTGGACACGACCGGCGATGACGTCTGTGGCCTCTGGTACCGCGGCGAGCGCCGCAAAAT
The DNA here is from genome assembly GCA_012838435.1 of Lentisphaerota bacterium. GTDB lineage: Bacteria > Verrucomicrobiota > Kiritimatiellia > RFP12 > UBA1067 > DUPH01. The sequence continues at coordinate 11,848 of DUPH01000395.1, forward strand.
CGTCGAGTACAACGCTTTCGACGCGCTCACCACCTATCTCCTGTGGCTACGGCTGGCCCACTTCTCAGGCTGCTTCACGGCCGACGACTACGTCATCGAACAGCGCCGCGTCGTGCGCTTGCTGGACGAGCGGATCGCGCGTCCGGAAGAGGCCTACCTGCGCGTTTTCCGCGATGCCTGGCACAACCTTCAGGCGCGCACCGGCCAGCTCGATAACGGCGTCTTCGCGGACTAGGCAGGCTCAGAACACACCCGCAGCGCCCGCAGCACTGCTCTCCAAATTTGAGCGCCTGACGCAGAGCATCGTTCTGTGGGCGGCGTTTACGCCGCCCGGACGAGCAGACGCGCGGCCCCGGGAGCCTTCAGAGCACGCCGCGCTGGCTCATCTGGTAGAATGCAATCAGGCGGCGCACTTCCGGCAGATCGGCCACCTCGTACTTCACGCGTTCCAGCGCCTGCGTGCGGTTAAGCCCCTCGCGGTAGATCAGCTTGAATGCCTCTTTCAGCGCACTACGCACATCGGCCTTAAAACCGGCGCGTTGCAGGCCGACCACATTGGGTCCCACAACTCGCGGCACGACGCCCGATGCGTCGATCACCATGTAGGGCGGGCAATCCTGCCGGACTTTGGAAGCGCCACCGACCATCGCAAATGTGCCGACGCGGCAAAACTGGTGTATGCCAGCAAGACCACCGATGATCGCGTGATCCTCGACCGTCACCTCGCCGGCCAGTGTCGCCACATTGGACATGATCACGTCGTTGCCGACGTCGCAACCGTGCGCGATATGGCAGTAGGCCATGATCAGGCAGCGCTGTCCCACGTGCGTGACCTCACCCGGCTTTGTGCCGAGATGCACTGTTGAAAACTCACGCAGCACCGTTTCGTCGCCGATCTCAACATAGGTGATGTCGCCCTCTTTGTATTTGAGGTCTTGCGTTTTCGTGCCGACGCAGGCAAAGGGAAAAATCTGACAGCGCTGGCCGATCGTGGTATGGCCGCTGACAAATGCGTGCGCCTGGACCTCTGTACCGGCCCCGATTGTGACGTGCGGACCGATGATCGCGTACGGCCCCACTGTCACCTCATTGTCCAGTTTCGCTTGGGGGTCCACAATCGCGGTCGGATGAATCGTCGCCATATTTCTTATACTCCTTGTTGCGCCGCATCAGGCGCGCTAGAGGTTTTTGGGGATGAGATAGCTCACCAGAATGCCGCAGATCACTACAGGCAACCAGATGAAAACGTAAGGGTGGGCCCAGTCATGCTTGTCCATCGACCGGAATAAAATTACGAAGAGATAATAGGCCAGCGCGACCACCAGACTGATAGCCATACCGATCGTCGACTCTTTACGGTGCGAGCGAATACCGAGCGGCACGCCAACCAGCACGAAGCAGATTGAAGCGCATGCATAGACCAAACGGACTTGGAACTCTGTGCGGTAGATACTCAGCATTTTGCGTCGCACAGCGCGCGGCAACTCTTTGTCATTAGCACGCAGCTCCTTGATCGCCGCGCGCAGCTCATGAAAGCCGAAGTCCTTTTCTTTACGCTTGCGGGTACGTTGGCGCATAGCGTCGGGGATCACATGGCGGAAGCGGCTCGCCGACGCGACGCCCGGCCGATTGACATCGATCGGATCGACGCGCACATCATACATGTCCAGCACGATGTCGGCGTCATTGGTGGAGACCAACGCCTTGGCAGCGCGGATTTCTCGGGTGACCTCCTCGCGACTGTAATCGAAAATCAACAGATCATGCAACCAATTCCCCTCCTTGCGCTCAAAGAATATCTTGAGCTTGGGGAAATCGTCGATCATGCGTCCCGGATCCAGCAGATCGAGGCCGACATCAACGCTGACCATATTTTTCAGGTTGCGCCGTACATCGTGACCACGGGGTACCACCTCGTTGTTGATATAGAAGCCGAACAGGGTGCAGATCAGACCGATCAGCACCGGCCAGCGTATGACACTGAGCAGGTTCACGCCGCACGCCCGCATCGCTGCGATCTCACTATCGGCCGACAGACGGCTAAAGACCAGGAGTGCGCTGACCAACAAGGCAATCGGTATGGTGAGCGTCAGCGTTTCCGGCAGGCCCACCAGCAGGAAAAGCCCGATCGCACGCAACGGCAGCCCTTCAATCAGCAGGCGCGCAATCCGCACCAGCAGGCCGATTGAGAGCACGAACGACAACACCAGCCAAGCTAGAAAGAACGCGGCCAGGAAGGCTTGCAAGACATATCGCTCTATGATCTTCATCGCGCCGGATAATAGCAGAAGGCCGCAAAAGAAACCACCGTTTCCTTGCGGCCCCCTGTTATTCGTTCCGTAACACCGGACGGTACGTTATGGATTCACGTATTTGGCCTTGTCGGCGTTCGTGCCGGCGCCGCGGATATAGATCTCCACGCGACGGTTCTCCGGGTTGCCGTTGACCAGATCGGGCTGCACCTTGGGACGGCTGAAGCCATAACCACGCGCTGTCAGACGCCCACCATCCACGCCCTTGCCAACCATGAAGGACTTCACAGCCTCCGCACGGCGCTCAGAGAGGTTCTGATTGTACTTCTCGCTGGAACGGGTACGACGATCCGCATGCCCCTCGATCACTGCCGTAGCCTGCGGATTGCGCTGTAGCACACGCACCACCTGGCCGATCTCGTCAAAGTATTCCGGCTTAATGACCGTGGTATCATAGTCAAACTGAATGTAGACCTCGAAGAGCATCAGGTCATCCGAGGGGTCGAGCGGATTAGTACCGTCTTCAATCACCTCATGACCGTCAGCCACGCCACCCTTGTCGGTGTCGCGGTCGAGCGGGTTGGTCTTGTAGATCAGAACCTCCTGCCCATCGGTCAGCCCGTCGAAGTCGGTGTCGGGATTGAGCGGGTCGGTCTTGTACACCTTGACCTCATCGCCGTCCGTCAAACCGTCGCCATCGGTGTCCTTGTTGAAAGGATCGGTACCGAGCCGCGCCTCTTCCTCGTCGGTCAGGCCGTCACCGTCGGAATCCTTAGGTCCGGTGGCCACCAGCGCCGCCGCACCCGCACCCGCCTCAGATCCGCCCGCTCCGCCGCCGAAACGGTAAGCAACACCGGCGTCAGCCGTGTAGACGAATTCGCAGGTCTCATCGATCGCCATCATGGCGCGCACGTCGGCACGCAACGACCAGTGGTCATTCAAGTGGTA
>DUPH01000396.1 GCA_012838435.1 Lentisphaerota bacterium
AAAGGCGGCGGTGTTGACCGAGGCACTGCCGTACATTCAGGATTTCAAAGGCTCGGTCGTGCTGGTGAAGGTCGGCGGCAGTGTCATGGAGGTTGAGGAGAACCTCGATCGGCTGCTGACAGACATCGCGTTCATGAACGCGGTAGGCATGAAGACGGTGCTGGTGCATGGCGGCGGCAAGGCGATCTCGCGCGGCATGGAGGCTGCGGGCGTCACGCCGCAGTTCGTGCAGGGTCTGCGCGTCACCACCGAGGAGGCCATGCGGGTCGTCGAGCGGGTGATCAAGGATGAGGTGAACGCCAAGGTGGTGCGGATGTTGCAGCGGCACTTTGCGAACGCGCGCCCGTTGCACGGCGATTGGATTTTCGGCGTCGTGAAGAAGACCGGGACTGATCCGGTCAGCGGAGCGGAGTTGGATTGGGGATTTGTAGGCGAGCCGGTGTCGGTCGACACCCGGCCGGTCGCGGAGATGCTGGATGCGGGCATTGTGCCGGTGGTGACGCCGCTGGGTACGGGGCCGGACGGCAAGGTGTATAACGTCAACGCGGATACGGCGGCGGCGGCTTTGGCCAAAGCCATGAAGGTGCGCAAGTTGGCGTTTGTCTCGGATGTGCCGGGGCTATTGATGGACATGAATGACCCCACGTCGTTGCTGGCTACACTGCGGATCGGCAGTGTGCGCAAGCTGAAGGAGACCGGCGTTGTGGGCGGCGGCATGTTGCCGAAGCTGGACAGTTGCGTGGAGGCGATCCAGGCCGGTGTGGGCAAGGTCCACTTGGTCGATGGCCGCATGCCGCATTCACTGTTGTTGGAGATTTTTACGAAAAAAGGTGTAGGAACGGAGATTATTGCAGATGAGTAAGAGTAAAGACATTGCCGCTTTGTTTAACCAGTATGTGATGCAGACCTATGCGCCGACCGCGACGATAACCAGCGGTAGCGGTTGCAAGGTGCGTGATCCGGATGGCAAGACCTATCTCGACTTCACGTCGGGCATTGCCGTACACAACGTCGGGCATTGCCATTCGACGGTGGTCAAAGCGGTTCAAGATCAGGTCGCCACGTTGGGGCACTGCTCCAATCTTTTTTACAACGCGAGTCAAGCGCTGCTGGCGCAGCGGCTCTCTAAACTTTCGCTGAACGGCAAGTGCTTCTTCTGCAACTCCGGCGCGGAGGCTAACGAGGCGATGATCAAGCTCGCGCGCCTGTGGGGACACGAGAAGGGCAAGTTCGAGATCATCACCATGCAGAACTCCTTCCACGGACGCACGCTCGCGACGATCGCCGCTACAGCGCAGACCAAGGTTCAGAAAGGCTTCGACCCGTTGCCGATCGGCTTCGCCTATGCGGAGTTCAACAATCTGGAGTCGGTCGCGGCAGCCGTCAACGAACGTACGGTCGGTGTGATGCTGGAGGCGGTTCAGGGCGAGGGAGGCGTGATCCCTGCCACTGAAGAGTTTATGGTCGGCGTGCGCAAGTTGTGCGATGAGAAGGGCCTGCTGATGCTGTGCGATGAGGTGCAGTGCGGTATGGGGCGCACCGGCAAGTGGTTCGGCTGGCAGAACTATTCGGTCACGCCGGATGCCTTCACGCTTGCCAAGTCGTTGGCCGACGGCATTCCGATGGGGGCGTTGATCGCTTCGCCCGCGCTGTCCGACGTCTTCACGCCGGGCACTCACGCCTCGACCTTCGGCGGTAATCCGGTGTCGAGCGCGGCAGCGATGGCGGTGCTGGATGTGATAGAGGAGGAGGAGTTGCTCAAGCGTGCCGAAGAGACCGGCGCGTTGTTTGCCGAAGGGCTGAGTCTCTTTGTCGATAAGCACAAGCAGGTGCTCGAAATCCGCGGCAAGGGCCTGATGCTCGGCATGGTGGTCGAGGGCTCCGCCAAGGAGGTCGTGGACATGTGCCGCGACATGGGGCTACTCTGCTGCGTGGCCGGTGAGCATGTGGTGCGCTTCCTGCCACCGCTGAACATCAAGGACACGGACCTTGAAGAGGCGCTGGAGATGATCGGCGATGCACTGGACGAGTTGTACGGCGAAGAAGAGAATTAGGATTTATGCGGGACAATACACGTAGGGGATTCTTGAAGGCAATGCTGGCGGCCTCGACTGCGCCGGCTTGGATTCCGTCTGCGGCGTTTGGCGCGAATGAGCGGCTTGCGCTGGCGGTGGTGGGCACGGGTGGCCGCGGTCGGCATCTGGCGCGGCAGTTCGCTAAGCTCGACGAGGCCCGCGTGGTGGCGGCCTGCGATGTGGACGCGCGCGCGCTGACGACGTGCGTCACGGAAATGCACAAGGCCTATGGTGACGCTGCCTGCGCCGGATATGCCGACTTCCGCGAGATGCTCGTGCGTCCGGGCATTGACGGCGTGATCATCGCGACCCCTGACCATTGGCATGCGCTGGTCGGCATTGCAGCGGCGAGAGCAGGCAAGCACATCTTCTGTGAAAAGCCGCTGGCTAATTCGATCGGCGAGAGCCGCGCGTTGCGTGATGCCGTGCGCCGCGCTGGTGTGGTATTGCAGACTGGGTCGTGCGAACGCTCCCGCGATTCGGCGCGTTATTGCTGCGAGGTGGTCCGCAACGGCTACATCGGACAACTGCATACGATGTTCATCCACCTGCCGACGGATCAGGGACACCATGATCAGGTGCGCCGCCACACCGTGCTACCGGCTGCCGAGACGCCGCCGATTGAACTGAACTATGACATGTGGCTCGGCCACACGCCGAAAATCCCCTACTATCCAGGATTGCATCCCGGAAGTTGGCGCTTTAATTTGAGCTTCGGTTGTGGCGAAATGTCTGACCGCGGCGCGCACGTGATTGATTTGGCGCAACTCGGCAATAATAGCGACGGTAGCGGTCCAGTCAAGGTCTCAGCGCGCGGTTGGGATGACCAGCACGGCCTCTACAACACGCCGATGGCCTTTGAGTTTGAGAACATCTACGCCAACGGCGTCAAGATGATCGGCGGCACCACACGCAGTCCGCGCGGCGTACGTTTTGAGGGTGATGAAGGCTGGATCTTCCTGCGTATCCACGAGGGGACGTTGGAGGCCTCTGACGAGAAACTACTGAAGCTCGATCCGGCGACCTTCAAGGTGCAACTCGGCCGTACGCGCAGCCACGAACAGAATTTCATCGATGCGGTGAAGCGCGGCGTGCGCCCCTTCGCCGATGTGGAGATCGGGCACCGCAGTTGCACGGCTTGTCTGGTCAACATGATCTCGATGCGGCTGGGGCGTCCGCTGACCTGGGACCCGCTCAAGGAACGGTTTGTCAACGATGCCGAAGCCAATCGTTTGATGACGCCGAAGATGCGCGCGCCGTGGTCGTTGTCGTAAGCCGATGACTTTGATGGCAGGGGTTGAACCGTTATGACCGAGCCTGAGGATAGGGCGAATGAAGCGGAGCGAACAGCGCAGGCGCGTGTTCGGCTCCGCCAAATTTTCGTGAGTTTCGCCAAAATCGGTGCCGTGTTGTTTGGCGGCGGGTACGCCATGCTGCCGCTGCTGGAGCGCGAAGTGGTCGATCGGCGTAAGTGGTGCCGACTTGAAGAAATGACGGATTACTACGCCATGGCGCAACTGGTGCCCGGCGTGGTGGCGGTGAATACGGCCATGCTGATCGGCCATCGTTTGCGTGGATTTTGGGGAACCGTCGCGGCGACATTGGGCGTTGTGTTGGCACCGTTCTTGGTGATTCTGGCCTACGCGATAGCCTTCGATCAAATGCGTGACTCAACTTTGCTGGCCAATGCAATGTCGGGCTTGCGTCCGGCAGTGGCGGGCTTGATGTTGGGCGTGGCGTACACAATGTTCATGCGCAGTTGCAAGACGCGGCTGGGTACCGGCGTATCGTTAGCTGTTGCATTTTTAACGCTCGTGTGCGGTGTCAGCGCGGTGACCGTGATCCTGCTGGGCGTGGCGGTCGGCATCGGTTGGTTCGTATTGGAGGCACGGCGGCGGCCATGAATCTTTTTGTCAAACTGGCCTATGTGTTTTTCAAGATAGGTCTGCTGACGGTCGGCGGCGGCCTGGCGATGATTCCCATCATCCAGTATGAGATGGTGCGGCGCGGGTGGCTGGACAATCAGCAGTTTTTGGATATCCTCGGGATCGCGGAGATGACGCCGGGGCCGATTTCAGTCAACACAGCGACGTTCGTCGGGTACCGGGTGATTGCCGATGCGTACACGGGGGCGCTGGCGCTGGCGGTGCTTGGGGCGCTGGTGGGAACGGTGGCGGTATGTACGCCCTCGTTGCTTTGCGTCAATCTGTTCGGCGCATTTTGGAGCCGGAACCGCAACCATCCCTGCATGTCGCGCGTCTTTAGCATTATGAGGCCGTTGGTGACCGGACTGATTATCACAGCGGCAGTGTCGCTGGTCTTGCATGCGCTATGGGGCGAGTCTCTCAAAGGCATGACAGAGCGCCTGCCTGATTTGCGCATGGCGGCGATTGCGGCGGCGGCCTTTGCGCTTACGGCCTTTGGCAAGGTCTCGCCGGTCGTTGTCTTGCTCGGCGGCGCCTGCGCCGGAGTTGTGCTAGGGTGGATGTAGGAGACGTCATGATCGTCTGTTTCAAGAGATGCGACGAGGCGATGTTGCGCGCGGCGCGCGCGGTGGCGGAGCGTTTGGTCGCGGCCGGTCATGAGGCGCTGTTTGCCGGCGGGTGCGTCCGCGATGCCTGGCTGGGACGTCCCTTTAAAGACATCGACATCGCGACATCCGCCACTCCCGATCAGGTCGAGGCGATTTTTGCAGGGCATACGGTGGCGGTCGGCAAAGCGTTCGGTGTGGTGCTGGTGTTGCGCGACGGTTATACATTCGACGTTGCGACGTTCCGCACCGATGGCGACTACGCGGACGGCCGACATCCTGACGACGTGCATTTCGGGACGCCTGAAGACGATGCTTTGCGTCGGGACTTCACCGTGAACGGCCTGTTTTGTGAGCCTGCCAGCGGGGTGATCCGCGACTATGTGGGCGGCGTGCCGGATCTGAAGGCACGTGTGATCCGGGCCATCGGCGATCCTGTCGCCCGCTTTCGTGAGGATCACCTGCGCATGTTGCGCGCCGCGCGCTTTGCGTCAGTGCTCGATTTTACGCTTGATCCGGCGACACAGGCGGCGATGATGGCGCATGCAACGTGGATCAAGTGGGTCAGCGCGGAACGTATCGCGTCGGAAATGACCCGCCTGCTGTGTGAGTCGCCGCGTCCCTCCGTGGGGCTTCGTCTGCTTCGCGTGACCGGCCTGTTGCGGGAGTTCCTGCCGGAGGTCGAGGCACTGTACGGTACGGAACAACCGCCGCGCTACCACCCCGAAGGCGATGTCTGGACGCACACCTGCCTCATGCTTGATGACGTTCCGGCACCGCGTGACCCCGTGCTGGCGTGGTCGCTGCTGCTGCATGACATTGGTAAGCCCGTCACATTCTGCCGGAAAGACGATGCGGAAGACGATGGAAACCAAATCCGTTTCCCCAGCCACGCGCCGGTGGGGGCGGCAATGGCCGAAGTCATTTTGAAGCGGTTGAAGCAACCGACCGCACTGATCGAGCAGGTCAAGGCGGTGGTAGCGGATCACATGCGAGGGGCCGACGCTGAAAAGATGCGTCCCGCAACCTTGCGGCGCTTTATGGGGAGTCCCGTTTTCCCTGTCCTGCTGGAGGTCATGCGCCTGGACATCAAGCACAGCAACAAGCAGTCCGCGCCGTGGCTCTTTTTGAAAGAGGCGTTTGAGGCGTTCCGCGCCGAACCGGTTCTGCCGCCGCCGTTGGTCAGGGGACGGGATCTGGTGGCGTGGGGAATCGCACCGGGGCCACGCGTGGGGGCGATGTTGCGCGAGTTGTATGACGCCCAACTAGAGGGGCGGCTGACAACCCGCGAAGAAGCACAGGCGTATGTCGCGAGCTTGGACGGCACGCCTCTTCATCAATAGCCGCTAAGAGCGCAAGGCAAAACCTTCGCTCACGCGAGAATAATGCGCGGTCTGACTTGACAGGAACAAGTGGGTGGCGTATAAGGGGGTATGGTGTGGACCGGGCAATAACGTGCAGCAACGCAGAGGAGACGAATGATGATACCAATTAGACGAAATGCATGGTGCGGAGTGGTTGCGATTTTCGTGTGCGCGGTAGCGTGGGCAGCGCGGGCGCAACTGCCCTCGGTGGGACACGGCAGAACCGTGGAAACACTGGTGACCGGTGTTGTGGCCGAGGCGGATGCGGTGGTGGTAGCGGGGACGTTGCGTAAGCTTGGCGAGGGGCGTCTGGCTGTGACGGCGTCGCACTTCACCGGCGGCACGATTGAAGTCGATCAGGGCACGCTGGCGCTGGATGCCAGTAGCTCGCTCTCGGTCCCCGTGCTGCCACCGCATATTCTCTCCAACAATCTGTTGCTGTGGGTCGATGCCACAACCAATGTGGTCATGGACGGTGGGTCGCCTGCCCAGGTGCAGCGTTGGTGCGATGTGCGCGAGACCGACACGGCGGCGCCGACCCTGATGTATGCCGGACGTTACGGGGAGCATCCGGGGCCTACATTGGCGAGCCATGACTGGCTGGGTGCGAAACAGTATCTCGAGTTTGGCACAATGAAAAGCAACGGCTGCTGGCTCGCGCTGATGCAGCCCGGTGCGGGCGGGACGGTCACCAGCAACAAGACGCTGGAAGGCAAGAGTTTTTTCGCGATACGCGGCACGCGGGGCGGTAGCGGGTACCACGGATTCTTTTTCGGCAGTTGGAGCGGTAGCGGCAACGGCGGAGACAAGCATTTCCACACCGGGTCTTCCAGCGCAACGCAAACGCCGTTGTTCGCCGAAGAGGCGGCGGACAGCCTGCGCAACGGCTGGGTGTCGCTGGACGGACGCCGCGTCAACGGGTTCATGCAGTATCCGCACGACTGGTACGAGCTGGTCGGCGTTCACCTG
>DUPH01000397.1 GCA_012838435.1 Lentisphaerota bacterium
AGAAGGCGACGCGGCGTGGGGCGGAGCGTCATGCCCGGCCGCGCCGGGCGGTGGGATGGTTCGCTGACAAGACGTCCCGCCCGCAGGCCGTCAGGCGTTGCGGTGTGGGGGTTTTGCAAGAGCCTCTCAAACTGTAATTGTGAAATTGGCGCAGGGCGCTGTAGCTTCGTTGCGCGTTATCGCATGGCGGGGCGAACTATTCAGTCAGGGGGAACACCATGGGATATTCTGAGGGTTTTCGTCGTAGTGTGCTCGGGCTCTGTATCGCTGGCGCGGTGTCGGCGGCATGGTCGCAGACACTCCAGCCGGTGCCGCAGGCCGATGTGGAACGACTGGCCGAGCGGATTCAAGCATGGGATGCCGCGCGGCCGGCCCGCCCGCGACGCGTGCTGGTCTTTTGGCGGTGCGAGGGGTTTGTCCACGGCAAAGCGCTGGAGTACGGCAATGAGACGCTCAAACTCGCCACCAAGGCGTTTGCAGCGGACCTGTCGAACGATTACGCGGTCTTCGCGCCCGAAAATCTGGCGAAGTATGATGCGGTTATCCTCAACAATACCACGGCGCTTGATACCCGTGCGAATCCCTTTATCGAACCCGCTCTGATCGACTATGTGCGGTCCGGCAAGGGCCTGGCCGTGATCCATGCGGGGGCCGATAACTTCTACAAGGCCGAGCGGGCGGCCGAGATGGTCGGCGGCCGTTTCTGGGGGCATCCGTGGGGTAGCGGCGGGACCTGGGCGTTTAAGCTGGATGAGCCGGGGCACCCCGTGAACCGTGCGTTCGGCGGCAAGGGAATCTCATTCGGCGACGAGATTTACCAGCAGCAGTCGCCTTTCTATAATCGCGCGAAGTTGCGTGTGTTGGTTTCGCTCGACATGTCGGACGCCGCGACCGCCGCAGCGAACGGCCAGCGCCGCGAGGATAAGGATTACGCTGTCTCTTGGATCCGCCCCTATGGCAAAGGGCGCGTCTTCTATACGTCGTTCGGCCATGATCAGCGCGCCTTTCTCGATAAGGCGGTGGTCACGCATATTCTGGACGGTATCCAGTACGCGATCGGCGATCTCAAAGCGGATGACGCGCCAGCAGGGCTTTCCGACGCTGACCTCGCCCGTGTGCGTGCCGCCTCCGAAGCGAACGTGAACGAGGTCTTTGCGTTTCTCCAAGACATCGCGGCACACACATTCCACGCGCGCACGGAAGCAGCCAATCGTGCCAAATTGGAGGCATTGCTCAAGGATACGGCGACTTCAGTTCACGGCAAGCGTGCGATTCTGCGCGTGATGCTGAACATGGGTGCGCCTGAGGATTTGGAGCCGGTTGCGGCCTGTCTGACGCCGCCGGAAACCCGCGACTGGGCTGCGGCGCTGTTGGCAGGCACGCCCGGTAAAGCGGCTGCCCGATGCTTGACACGGACGTTGCAGAGTCCCGATCCCGCCCTGCGTGTGACCGCGCTGAACGCATTGGCGATCCGGCGCGATGCCGCAGCCGTCGCTCCCGCCACGGCGGACCGCGATCCCGCTGTGGCCGCCGCTGCGTTCGCCGCGTTGGGGCGTATCGGCGACACAGATGCGCTGAAGGCACTGGCGAAACCTGCCGCAGCCGCGTACGAACCGGCCCGACTCAGGGCGCTCGCGGCTTGCATCGGCACATTGAGCGATCAAGGGCAGGCGCGCGCAACGGTGCGTGCGGCCAAGCCGATCTTTACCGAGACGTCACATCCTGCGGCGGTGCGTGCGGCCGCAGCGCGCGCGCTGTTGTTGGCCGACAGCCGCTTCTTCGAATTCGGCATCAAAGACGCATCGCCGCTGGTACGCCAAACGGTTATCCGCGCGGCGGACGGCGTGCCGGTCGATGTTCTGGCGGGTGCGCTCAAGACGGTCGCGCCGTCCGAGCAGGTCATGCTGGCGGCGAAACTTGCGTCGCGCGGCGATGCGTCGGCGGCGGATGCTGTGGCCGCATTGCTCACCAGCGATCAGGAGGCGGTGACGGTGGCGGCGCTGCAGACGTTGACGCAACTGGGGGCGGGACGTCATGTGCCGGCAATTGCGGCGCTGATGGAGCGCGAAGGGACGGTCGGACGCAGTGCGGTTGAGACGTTGCAGGACATGCGGGCCAAGGATGCGGGGGCCGCGTTGTTTGCGCTCGCCGAGCGTGAGCCGGACCGCCAGATCAAGCTGCTGCCGGTGTTGGGTGAGCGGATGGAATCGGCGTTGTTGCCGCGCTTTGCTCCGTTTGTCTCTTCTGACCGCGCCGAGGTGCGGCGTGAAGTGTGGAAGGCACTGGGCAAGGCGGCGGATGAGCGGAGTTGTGATACGTTGCTGACGTGGCTGCCGCAAATCCATGCGGATGAGATCAACCAGGCGGAAGCCGCCGTGCGGGCCGCTGTCAAAAACCTTGAGCCTGCCGCGCGCGCTTCGGCTTTTGTCGCGGCGTGGGGCAAGTCGGGGCCGGCCGCCAAGCGTGCGCTCGCCGCGCTGATGACCAGCTACAGTGATCCTGCATTTCTGGCACCGCTTACCGGTGCGTTGAACGATCCCGATAAGTCGGTGCGCGAGACGGCGTCGCGCCAACTGGGCGAGTGGCCGTCGATGGCACCGTTTGCGGCCTTGAGGACGGTAGTCACGATGCCGGGTGACGCGGCCCTCAGGCAGGTTGCGCTACGCTCGGCGCTCAAGTTGGCCGCTACGCAAGGTGGGGGGGAGGCGCGCAGCCGCTTTATCGAGTTGTTCAAAGCGGCACCGGATGACAAGGGGCGGGAGAGCGTGGCGGACGCGGTGTTCCGGCGCGACGGCATCGACCTGTTCCCGCTGTTGCGCGGGCTGTTTGACGATGCGGCGTGCGGTGGTGCCGCCAAGGCCCTGTATTGCCGGTTTTATGACGAAAAGTTGAAGCAGCAGGCCACGCAGCCGTTGCGCGAGATCGCGCCTAATAAGTGGAAGGCAAATGCGTCGCACGGTGGCCGTGATGCGCCGCGCGCGTTTGACCGCAAGCCTGAGACGCGTTGGACGACCGGGCGCACCTCGGAGAAAGGCATGTGGTTTACGCTGGATCTGGGCGAAAATGTCTATGTCTCGGAGGTCGTGCTCGACACCGAGCGTTCCGCCAACGACACGCCGAATGGCTATGAGGTCTTTGCTTCGACCGACGGCAAGACGTGGACCGGCCCCGTGGCGAAAGGCGACGGCAATCACACCAAGAAGACGGTGATTCCGCTCTCCGTGCAGACGCGGCATCTGAAATTCGTGACGACCGGCGGCCGTGGCGGGCTGTATTGGTCGATTCACGAGATCACGGTCAAGGCAGGGCTCGACCAGAAAAAAGTGGAAGAGATCCGCGCCGTTGCGGAGTCGATCCGGTAAATGAGAGCCCTAACGTTCAACCCTTTTGTACGAGAGACAACCATGAACCTTTCACGTAGAACTTTTCTCCGCGGCTCGGCCGCGATCGCTTCAGCCGCGCTATTCAACATTGTTCCCGCGCGTGTGCTCGGCCAGAACGCGCCCAGTAACCGCATTGCTATGGCGATGATCGGCGTCGGTGGCATGGGGCGCGGCAACATGGGCTCTTTCCTCGGCATTGAGGATGTGTCCGTGCGTATCGTGTGTGACGTCAATACCAAGAAGATGGAGGACGCCAAGCGTCATGTCGACGGGCATTACAAAAATGCGGATTGTCTGATGATTAAAGACTTCCGTGACGTATGCACGCGCGATGACATCGACGCTGTGATGATCGCCACGCCTGACCATTGGCATGCGATCATCGGGATTTTTGCGGCGCGCCACGGCAAGGACATCTACGGCGAAAAGCCGTTCGCGCACAATCTGCTGGAGGGGCGCGCGCTGGTCAATGCCGTCCGTCAGCACGGACGAATCTGGCAGACCGGAAGTTGGCAGCGCTCGTCCGGCGAGATGCGCCGAGCGGTCGAGTTGGTGCGCAACGGCCGTATCGGCCGGATCAGCCGCATGGAGGTGGGGCTGCCCTCGGGTGGACGCGGCCGTCCGGCTGACCCTTCTGCGCAGGTACCGCCGGAACTTGACTGGGATTTCTGGTTGGGGCCGGCGCCGTTCCGCCCGTTTCAGGGTGTTTGTGACTTTGATTGGCGCTGGGTGCTAGAGTGGGGCGGCGGGCAGTTGATGGACTGGGTCGGGCACCATGCCGATATCGCGCAGTGGGGAATCGACCGCGACACCTCCGGTCCGATCTCGTTTGAAGGGTATGCGCCGTTTGAGCCGGATGGTATCTATGATTCACCCAAGACTTACCGTTTCACGTGCCGGTATACCGACGGTATCGAGATGACGGTGGCCGATAGTTCGCAAGTTAGGGGCGGTACCACCTGGTACGGCGAGAACGGGGCGTGGATCTGGGTGGACCGCGGCCGTTACGAGGCTTCGTCGCCGGCGATCCGCGACAGCAAGATTGAGGCGGGCGAGTTGCGCTTGCGTAGCCCTGGGCATCAGCGCGACTTCATCGCCTGCGTGAAAAACCGTGACACGACGCTGACGCCGGCCGAGGTCGCGCACCGTTCGGCCAGTATCGGACAACTCGGCCAGATCGCGATGCTGACCGGGCGCAAGATCACTTGGAATCCCGAGACCGAGCAGATTATCAACGATCCGGCTGCGGCGGCCTTGCTGGGACGCACACCGCGCAGCCCTTGGACGTTGGGTTGAGGCGGGCACCGCCCGCATTAGTCAAAAAGACGGCCGGGATTGAGCCGTCCGGTCGGGTCGAAGGTGGCCTTGAGGCGGCGCATGCCCGCAAGGCCCTCCGGTCCGGCCATGACTGCGAGCAACTCTTTTTTGAGGCGTCCGATACCGTGTTCGCCCGCGACGCTGCCGCCCCAACTGACCACTCGCTCCGCCCAAGAGCGGACAAGCCGCTTGCCTATTGCGTACTCGGTCATGTCACGTGGCAGGATGTTGACGTGGAGATGGTTGTCGCCGATGTGGCCGAAAATCACATGCTCAAGTTTTGCGGCTGCAAGGTCACGGCGGTAAAGGCGTATAACCTCCGGCAGGATGTCGTCGGGCACGGAGAAGTCGGTGCCGAGCTTGGTGAGGTCGGGCAGTCGGCGCTTACGCTCGGCGATCATGGCGTTGACCTGTTCAGGAACCGCATGACGGAAGAGTTTGAGCTTATCGAGCGACGACGCATCTGCGGCGAGCCATGTGTTGCGCGGATCGCCGTGACAGGCGAGGAGGATGTCGCTGGTCAGCGCGGCAGGCGACGTTGCGTCGGAGGCCAGCGCCCATTCCAGATAGAGGGCGACGTTCCATCCAGGCTTTGAGGGCGGCAGCGGCAGACCGGCGTGTGCGGTGCCGGTGCGGACGAACCGCAGCGAATCCGCGTCGAAGTACTCAATGGCCGTGAGCGTGTGGGGCAGGGCGGCGGAGGCGGCGGATCGGATCGCTTGAACGCACGCCAGCGCATGCGCTTCAGCGGCAAAAAAGCACAGGATGCCAAGCGTCTGGAACGGTTTGGCGTGCAGACGCAACTCAATTTCTGCAAGAATGCCGAGTGTGCCCTCGCTGCCGATAAACAGGTCGAGCAGGTCCATGTCAGGCTTGACCCAATATCCGGCCGAGTTTTTAACGGTCGGCATGGGGATGTGCGGAAGCTCACCGGAAATCAGCCGCCCGCTGTCGGTGGTGAGTGAAAAGCGGTTACCGTCCGCCTTGTCATGGCCACGGCGTAGGGTGAGCGTGTCGCCGTCGGCCAACACCACGGTGAGCGCCTCGATGTGGGCGCGTGTCGGGCCGTAAGCAAAGGAGCAGGCACCCGATGCGTTGCAGGCCACCATGCCGCCGATGCTGGCGGTTGTTTCCGTGGGGTCCGGGGTGAACAGGTGGGCGGGGAAAGCGGTTGTGAGGTGTCGGCGCAGAGCGACCAATGAGACCCCGGGCTGGACACGTATGGTCGGAGGCGCGGCGGTGCCGGTATCGGTGCCGGAACCGAGGATGGCGTCCATACGTGAGAGGTTGATGATCAGACCGCCGTCCGGCACCGCGCCGGCGGCGATACCCGTCCGGGAGCCCTGAACCGTCAGCGGCAGACCGCAGGAGAACGTCTGTTTGAGTGCGGCGGTCAGCTCATGCGCACTCTTCGGAAAGGCGATAGCAATGGCGGAACCGTTTTTCCGCGATTCGTCGCGCAGATAATCCGGCGGGACAGGTGTCGTGAAACAATCGAGCGGCATCTCGCAGGGTCTCTCGTCTACGTTGCACGTGGCGCTCCTGAGCCCGGCTACATCCGCGAGGCAAAACGGCGTTGCAGGGCTACCATTGCACTGCCGGCCGCCGCAAACACTTCGCCAACCTGCGTTGTTTTGCGCGTGTTTTCAAGATGTGCGATCACGTAGGCCGCATTGGGGTTTTCGGTCAATCCCAATCCAACACAGGCCGCTTCGACACGTTGCCAGTTGACCGAGCTCAGTTCGCGGATCAATGCCTGCAAGGCCTCTTCGGTGCCGATCCGTCCCAACGCATAGTAGGCACGCCGGCTCTTGCCGAGTCTGCTGATGAGGGGTTTGACGCTGGCGGACCCGATTTTGACAAGAATATCCGTTAGCGCATCGGCCGCCCTGTTCTCTTTAGGTTCGGCAAAAGAGTTTTCAAGTCCTTCGATGACAATCGGCACGGCATGAGAGCCAAAGGCCAATATGGCCTTGGCCGCAGCCGCGTCACCCTCGCGGACGCGCTTCACAAGATCGTTTAGCGATGCCTGCGCGTCCTGCCGGAAAGTGAGGTTGACGGTCTGGCGTCCGGCGGGGTCGGGCGGAATGGACGCGGCGGTCGGCACAGTGACCGGCACACCGCACTTGCGGCATGGGATTTTTTTGCCGGCTGCACGCTCGGTGACGATCAGCTTGCAGGAACAGTTCGGACAATAAAACGTAATGTCGCCGTTACTCAAGGTGACGGGGACAGTTGTGCTGCCAAAACCGGTCTGTGGTTTCTCAACGGGAATCGCCGCTGGCGGCGGCGTGGGCGGCTGGAAGGCGGCGGTCAGCGGGGGCAACGGTGCCGTCTGCGCGGACTGCTGTTGCGGCTCCAGGGTGGGGGAGGCTGCAGAAGGACTCTGCTCCTCCTTCGGCGTTGGTGTCGGTGCTTCGGGCAATTTGATGTGCCCTTTGCAGATGGGACACGAAATCTTACGTCCGAGCAGGTTTTCGGCTGCTCCGAGTCGCTGTTGACAGTGTGGACAATTAAACTTTATTGTACGCATAAGAGTTACTACCGCTTGCTGTTACGCGTTACGTGGGCGCGGGCGCAAGCCTCACGGCAGCGGCCCGCGACCCCATCCCAGTTGCCTTGCGCCATATCCTCTTTCTTGGCGATCCAGGTTCCGCCGACGGCGGCGACCGTATCGAGCGCAAGATAGCCTTCTAAATTAGCCGGGGAAATACCGCCTGTTGGCATGAAGCGGACTCCAGTATGCCGGTACGGCGCGGAAAGCGCGGAAAGGAGCTTGGTGCCGCCCAATGCTTCGGCCGGGAAAAACTTCAATAAGCGGAGGCCGCATTCAAGCGCGGCTTCAATGTCGGACGGCGTCGCGATGCCCGGCACAAAAGGCAGGTTCAATTCGCGCGCGGCCTGAACGACGCGTGGGTTAAAACCGGGAGCGACCGCAAACTGTGCGCCGGCATCGACGGCGGTCTTGACCGTTTCAGGCGTGAGCACAGTGCCTGCCCCGACGATCAAGTCTGGACGCTCATGCGAAAGGATGCGTATGGCTTCAGCTGCGGCCTGAGTCCGAAAAGTGATTTCAACCACAGGCAAGCCGCCCGTAAGCAGGGCGTCTGCAAGCGGCAAGGCATGATCGGCGGCGTCGATGGCGACGACGGGCACAACACCAAGTTCTGCGATGCGGTTCAAAACGTCACTCATATAAACTCCATGCAGTTGAGCTTCACATTTTGGCGGCATAACGTCAGAATGTCAATCTGCAATCGCGACATTACGCGAATCCGCGGTCAAAAAGGGCACGGTGGGTGTCGGTTAGCGGTTGACCAGCGCGGATTGCAGCGAGCTTTTGAGTGTCCCACACGGCTTCCGGTGACCATGAGAGGTCAATGCGGTAACGGCGAGCCGCATTTTCCTGTGTGTGTGCGGCGACGTAAAACGCGGATTCCGCAACCGTGATCCAGCGGTTGTCGAGATGGATGACGCGGAAAGCGCGACCGCGGCGGTCGGTTAAATGGAGGACGTCAGACGGCGGTGCGCTGACATCCGGGGAGAGGCAGGGGGCGGTCTCCGAGATGAAAAGCGGCGTGTGCTGATAGACCAGCGTCTCGATCGCCGGAGAGGGAACGGAACGGGGTTGGTTCAGGGTCTTCAGACAGTCGAGGTTGATTTCTGGCGAAAGCACCACCTGGCGCGCGCCCAAACGACCGAGTTCGGCAAGCGCGACACGGTTCAGGGCGTAGAGGCTCCAATCGGCGGAGAACGGCGGCTGGCCCTGATCGGCGAGCAACCGGAAACCGGCGAGGTCGGCGCACTCCCAGTCGTTCCAGCCGTCGCCGCACAACGCATCAACCGTTTTCACCAGCGCTTTCCACTCCTGCATGCGTGAGAGGAGCGGTAGCGCTAGGCGTAGCCGCGCGCGATCAGTCACCGTACACCATGCATCCAAGTCCCGTCTCAGCGTATCATAGCCGGTGTGCCCGATGGCCAGAACGATGCACGCAAAGTTGTCAAGGCCCGCGTCGGCGGGGGGCGGGGGTGCGATTCTGAGTTTCAGCGTCCAGATTGGCGTGACGGCATCGGCGGCGCGGACGCCGGACTCAGACGTTGAGGGTGGAGGCACGGATGGCGTTGCGGACGGTTGTTCAGCGGATGGCAGGTGCAGGCCCCATGCGTCGGCGATGCCTTGCCGACGTGCGGTGCGGGAAGCGTCCCATCGGACATTCAGTCGGGCCACGACTGACCTGCGGGCTTCGTTGAGGGCGGACAGGGGAGCGTAAAGGGTTGCGGGATCATCCAGTTCGAGCGTCTCGAAACGCCAAGCGGTGTCGCCCAGCCTTGAAAAGGCCTTACGCACCGCACCGGCGGTCTTGTCGGGCTGCTTCGATGATGAGAGCGCTAGCGGAATCCAGGCTTCGGCGTTCACGGGCGTTGCGGACGTGGACGCGGTGTCGAGCGTTTCGGCTTGGGCAGCGATACCGTCGGGGCGCAACGACACGCGGAAGGCGACGGGGCGTCCGGTGTCGAAGTCGGCGTCACGCAGCGTGCGAACGGCATAGCGGCGGCGTACTGCCTGCGAGGCCGAGCAGAAGATCGGGGCACCGCGCGGGATGTCCGGAAGGTCTTCGTCCGGTAGGGCGACCTCCACGGGAACATCGGCGGGCAGGGTGACCACAGGGCGGGTCGCGCCGGCCGCACGTAGCGTGTTTGCCGCGAAACCGAACGGTTTGCCGCCCGAGGCCAGTTCGACCTGCAAGCCGTCGTGCTTTTCCAAGGCACGCGACGAGGTGAAGCGCAACCAGCGGGTACCGGCGCGGTCGCGAGAGACGGCCTCGACAGACCCGATGCAAGCGCCGCGGTGGCCGATGGCGACAGGATCAATCACGGCGGCTGACGGGGCGTCGGCACCGTGCGCGTAGAGCGTGGTCCAGGGACGGCTGAAAATAGTCTGCACATCTTGGATCAGCGTCTGTTCGGCGTCGGGCGTGAGCGTCCCGTCCAGTTTGCGCCGGTAGTAGTCGGTCACGCAGGCCACGTAGAGCGGACTCTTCATGCGTCCTTCGATCTTCAACGATTGCACACCGGTCGCGATGACTTCGTCGAGCAGCGGGGCGAGGGCGAGGTCACGCATGGAGAAAGGGTAAGCAGGACGGTCGGCGGAGGGAGAGGAAGAGGGGGTGTCTGCGGCAAATTTCCCGCGACAGCAATACGCGCACCGTCCGCGGTTACCACTGCGTCCGGTCATGTGCGCCGAAAAAAGGCAGAGGCCGCTGACGCTGTAGCAGAGGGCACCGTGTACAAAGATTTCGACCTCTACGCCGGAATCCTGGACGATCTGCCGGATTTCTTCGAGCGTGAGTTCACGAGCCAGAATCACACGGGAGAATCCGAGTTCGCGGAGAGCGACGGCACCGGCGACATTATGGACGGCCATTTGCGTGCTGGCGTGTAGCTCAAGGCGGGGAAAATGATCGCGGATCAGACGGGCAACACCGAGGTCCTGCACGATCACACCGTCGGGGGCAAGGTCATCGAGAGTGTCAAGGGTCTCGATGAGTTGCGGCAGTTCAGTGTCTTGGATCAACGTATTGACCGTCACATAGATCCGTTTGCGCGGCGAGAAGGAGCGGGCGTAGGCCAGCAGGAGACGCAGTCGGTCGGGGGTGAGGTTGTCGGCATCAGCGCGCGCAGAGAAGTGTGACAGTCCCAGATAAACCGCGTCGGCACCGTATTGGAAGGCAGTCAAAGCGGCTTCGAAACCGCCTGCAGGTGCCAAAAGTTCGGGAGGGGAGGAGGGGTTGCATAAATTAGAAGACCGGCTTTTGCAAGCCGGTCTTGGGGGGATGCTAGGAGTACACATGGAGACAACAATCCAAGATACAACAAACCTTTTCCAATCAACAATACATACGGTACCAAACGAGACCGGAAAGGACAAGCGCTTTTTGTTTTTTTCATGCAGGAAATTTCGTGTCTGCTTGTCAGACTCGCACGAATATGCTAATTAGCCTACTTCAAATTGTGAACCGACCGAGTGGCATAGTACTTTGAGAGGATAATGTGACAGAGCGGGACGCCTTAATCGCTATGAACCGGGTGACCGGCCTGGGCGCCATTACGGCTAAACGGATGGCGGAGCGGTTCGGATCGCTGGCTGCGGCCTTCGAGGCCTCGGAAAGCGACCTGCGGACCGTGGTAGGCATCGGTCCGGACCGAGCGCAGCAGTTCTGGTCTGACCTGCAGCAGGCGCGTGCCGATGATGAGTTGGCGCGTGCGGCCAAAAAAGGGGTGAAGCTGGTCACTTGGGAAGATCCCGGTTATCCGGCCCTGCTCAAGCAGATTGCCGATCCGCCGCTGGTTCTGTACGTCGCGGGGTCGGTCGAGGCCTTGGATCGCCCGGCGGTGGCGATCATTGGCACGCGCCGTCCAACGGTTTACGGGCGTGATTGCGCGCGTCGTTTCGGCTATCAGCTTGCCAGTTCAGGCTATATGGTCGCGAGCGGGTTGGCACTGGGCATTGATGCCGAGGCGCATACCGGTGCGGTGCAAGCCAAGGGCGTGAGTGTGGCAGTTTTGGGCGGAGCGCTCGATCGTCTGTTTCCCAAAGAGAATGCCGGGCTGGCGCGCGCGATGATTGAGTGCGGCGGTGCGGTGGTGTCGGAGTATCCGTTTGGACGGCAGCCGGACCGGCAGACCTTCCCGATGCGCAACCGCATCGTCAGCGGACTGAGCAGGGGCGTGCTGGTCGTGGAAGCACCGTTCAACAGTGGCACAATGATCACCGTGAGCCAAGCGCTCGACCAGAACCGCAGCGTGATGGCGGTGCCGGGACGGATCGACTCGCCAGCGTCACAGGGCTGCCACAAATTGCTGCGTGAAGGCGCACGGTTGGCGACCTGCGCCGATGATGTGATTGAAGAACTTCAGGATTTGATGGCCGGTATGCGTCAAGCGACGAAGACGCGTCCGGCGGAACCGGCGCGTTCGGCTCAAGCCGAGCGTCCGCCCGAGTCGGTGCTGACGCCCGAAGAGCGCGCCGTACTGGTGCAGCTTGGTGTTGACGGGGTGTCGGTGGATGAGGTGGTGCGCGCGAGCGGGTTGGATGCCGGTAAAGTGAACGCTCTGCTGGTCGGGCTACAGATCAAGCGACATGTCCGGGTCTTGCCGGGCGGACGAGTGGCGCGCCGCTCGATATGAGCGGCTCTGATTTTTTAGGTGTTTAGTAAGGAAAAAAAGAATGGGAAAGAAGCTGGTCATTGTGGAGTCGCCTGCCAAGGCGAAGACCATTGGGAAAATCCTCGGCCCCGGCTATGTGGTGAAATCGTCGGTTGGTCATATCCGCGATTTGCCGGAACGGACGCTGGGCGTGGATGTCGAGGCGGGTTTTGTACCAAAGTATGTGTTGTCGAAAGGCAAGTCCAAGGTTGTCGCCGAATTGAAGAAGGCGGCTCAAGCGTGTGAGGCGATCTATCTTGCGCCCGACCCGGACCGCGAGGGCGAGGCGATCGCGTGGCACCTTCAAGAGACGTTGGCGGAGAGCGCGCAAGACAAGCCGGTGCACCGCATCCAGTACAACGAGATCACGCCGCGCGCCGTGCGGGCGGCGTTCGAAAACCCCGGTGTGATCGACATGCAGCGCGTTGACGCGCAGCAGGCGCGCCGTGTACTGGACCGCATCGTGGGGTATATGGTGAGCCCGATGCTCTGGCGGCGTCTCAAAAAGGGATTGAGCGCAGGGCGTGTGCAGTCGGTGGCGCTGCGTCTAGTGGCGGAGCGTGAACGTGCGATTCAGGCATTTCAGCCCGAGGCTTATTGGGTGATGGGCGCCACGGTGCGCCGTGAAGAAGAGCCGCTCGATCCGTTTACGGTACGGCTTGCCCGTGTGGATGATGAGAAGCCGTCGATCGGCAGCGAGGAGACAGCCAAGGCGCTGCTGGACGATCTCGAAGGCTGTGCCCTGCGTGTTAGCGCGATGCGTCGGCGCGAAAGCGCACGGCGGCCGTTGCCGCCCTTTATCACGTCGACCTTGCAGCAAGCGGCCTCAAGCGTGTGCGGCTATTCGCCCAACAGGACCATGAGCATCGCGCAGAAACTGTACGAAGGTGTGGAATTGGGAGGGGGAGGGCCGGCCGGTCTGATCACCTACATGCGTACCGACTCGGTGAACATTGCGCGGGATGCGCAGACTGCCGCACGTGACTTCATTGTTGAGAAATATGGCGAAGCCTACTACCCGGAAAAGCCTAATTACTATAAAAGCCGTGCCAGTGCGCAGGAAGCCCACGAGGCGATTCGTCCGACTGATGTGACCCGCACGCCGGCGAGTCTCAAAGGCATTTTGGACGGTCCCGAATTGCGCCTCTATGAGTTGATCTGGAAGCGTTTCGTCGCGAGTCAGATGGCAGCGGCACGCATCGCGCAGAAGACGGCCGAGGT
The DNA here is from genome assembly GCA_012838435.1 of Lentisphaerota bacterium. GTDB lineage: Bacteria > Verrucomicrobiota > Kiritimatiellia > RFP12 > UBA1067 > DUPH01. The sequence goes on from DUPH01000397.1 coordinate 13,128, forward strand.
CGAGCCGCTCAAGGAGGGGCTTGCCCATAGCTACCTCTTTACCGCGACCTCGTCAGAGGTTCTCTTCGACGGTTTCCTCAAAGTTATGGCGCTGGATATCCGCAAGAAGAAGCCGGAGGAGGATGAGGCGGAAGAGGAGTCCGACGAAGTCGACCGTCTGCCGCCGTTGGCCGAGGGTGACCGTCTGGTGGCGCTTGATTGGCTGTGCGACCGCAAGGAGACCAAGCCGCCGTCACGTTACAGCGAAGCCTCGCTGATCCGTGCACTGGAGGCGAACGGCGTGGGGCGTCCCTCCACCTATGCGTCGATCATCGAGACGTTGAATTCGCGCGATTACACCATCCGCGAAAAGCGTCAGCTCGTGCCAACGCCGCTCGGGCTTGAAGTCAGCGATCTGTTGGTCGGTAAGTTGGGGAAACTCTTTGATGTCGGGTTCACGGCGCGCATGGAGGAGCAACTCGACCAGATCGAGGAGGGTAGTGTCGAGTGGACCGCAATGTTGACTGACTTTTATGCGAAGTTTCAACAATGGATGGAGCGGGCCAAGGTGCCGCCCGCCGACACCGACAAGGTCAATGCGGTGCTGGAGATGCTGGCGCAGGTCGCAGACTGGGCTCCTCCTGTGCAGCGCGGTAAACGCACTTACAGCGATGAGCACTTTGTGGCCTCTGTCAAAGAGCAGCTTGAGGCCGGCGAGAAGGCGGTCACTGACCGACAGCTTACCGCGCTGGTCAAGATTGCCCTGCGCTATCGTGAACAGATCCATGAGGCCGATCAAAAGCTGATCGACATGGGCTTTGGGGACGAGGTGGCCAAAGACCGGGCAGCCCCGAGTCATGAAGATGCGAAACGTCGTTTTGCGGTGCTCAAGGACCTGGCCTTCTCGGAAAGCCAGGCGGAATTCATCGACTCGTTGCGCCAGCAGGCGGAGTCAGGGATGAAGCTCACCGGGCGGCAGCTCGCGGCGATCGACCGCATCATTGTGCAGAACGCGGCGCAGATCGAGGATTTTGACAAGGTCAAGGATGAGTTGGGGTTGATCGTCGGTGAAGATGAGTTGCAACCGGACACTGAAAGCCCGCTGCTGTTGGAGATGTTGCGTCATGTCACCACTTGGCAGGAGCCTGTGACGCGCGGCAAGAGGACGTTTGACGACCATGTCTTTTTTACCAGTCTTGAAGAACAGTACGGGCGCAAGAAATCACTCTCGCCCCGCCAACGTTATGCCATGAAGCGCATGGTCTTCCGTTACAAGAATCAGATTCCTGAGTTCGAAAAGTGGGCTGAAAAGCTGGGCCTGAGCAAATCAGGCAAAGGTAAGGGAGAAAAGGGCAGCAAGAGCAGCAAGGGCGGTAAGCGCACTGCGAAAGCATGATCGGTTGGTGGCAGGGGGCGAAGATCGTGCGTTTCTGGAGAAAAGGAGAGCAGAGAGTCGGGAGCGCGGGCGTCCTCGCCCGCAACAACGTGCCTTGCAAAAGATTGATGCGCTCACTTCCTTTGGAAACCAAACCGCGCATCGGAATCTCGATCAGCCTTTCACAGAGCGGGCGGGGACGCCCGCGCTCCCGATTGCGCATACACGAACCACGCACTAAACTCGCATGCCCTCTGTCGCTAACCGATTACCATTAGTGCATGAGTTCAGGATAGCCGCAGGTCGCGGGTCGAACGTCGCGGGTCAACCTCTCTTGTTGCGACCACGCAGTGGCTCGCAACTGTGAGAGTAAAAGCAGGGCTCGGTTTTTTAACCGCGAATTGCGCGAATTATGCGAAAAGGGTTTTCGCTATGGATTCCGAAGATTATGTGGATCTAGAGGTCCGGATGGGCGACGGGCCGCCGGAGCCGCTGCCGAACCGCTCCGATGCGGCGGACGATGCGGATGTCGTGCGCTTCGTCACCTTTCTGCGGGCCGAGCGCAATGCATCGGACCACACGGTGGCCGGTTATGTGCAGGACATCGGGCAGTTTGCGGCGTTTGTGTGGCCGGATGCCGGCGTGAAACCGCCGTTTGCCTGGGGCAAACCAACGCGTGACCGTGCGCGTGACTTTCTGGTGGCTTTTCATCGCGCTGGTTGGGCACCGTCGACTACGCGCCGCAAACTCTCCTCGCTGCGTACCTTCTATCGCTTTCTGGAGCGCGAGGAGATCGTGCCGACCAATCCGTTCGCCGGTCTGCGCGGGCCGCGGCTGGGACGCCGTTTGCCGTCGGTGCTGGGGGTCAAGGAGGTGGAGGCGTTGCTGGCGGCACCGCTGGCCGCGCTGGAGGCGACGCGTGCGCGACACGGTGCCGTAACGCCCGCCGCCGAGTATGCGGCACTGCGTGACGCCGCCATCTTTGAAACGCTCTACAGCACTGGCTGCCGCATCAGCGAGATTGCCGCGCTGCGCTGGGGCGACATCCGGTTTGATCAGGGCACAACGATTGTTGAGGGCAAGGGGCGTAAGCAGCGGCTTTGCGTGCTGGGCGGTCCGGCCTGCCGCGCACTGCAAGCGTTGCGGGAACAGGCGGGGTTGTTGTGGTCTGGGGCAGACGCCGACAACGCGCCTCTGTTTCTCAACGCCAGAGGTGGCGCACTCACGCCGCGTTCGATCGAACGCCAGATGAAGAAATGGCTTACGGCCGCGGCGCTGCCCCCGGACATTACGCCCCATCAGTTGCGTCACAGTTTTGCCACGCATCTGCTGGACGCGGGCGCTGATTTACGCAGCGTCCAGGAGATGCTCGGCCACACCAGCCTGTCGACCACG
>DUPH01000398.1 GCA_012838435.1 Lentisphaerota bacterium
CGAGACGAGCACCGTGGGCACGCTCTCCGGCGAAGGATACGTGAGCGGCGCGCTGACAGTGCGCGACCGGGTGTCGCCCGGCGACGCCGACACTCCGGCTGGCGCGACCCTGATGGCCGAGAAGTTGACGTTCGCGCCGGACGCGGCCTACGCTTGGACATGGTCGCCCACCGCTTATGACATGCTGCTGGCTGGCGACCTTACGTTCGAAGGCACCGGCACGGTGGACTTGGGCAGAGCCGAAGGCGACCTGATCAACGGTTCGTTCCGCGCGGTGCTGATGACCTACGACACGGTCAGCGGCGAGGAACATCTCTCCGGCTGGACGCTTGTGAACGCGGGCGGCAAGGGTTACAATGCCACGATCAAAGCCGAGAACGGCGAAGTGGTGCTGGAATATGAATCGACGCGCGGCACCCTGATGTGGCTGAAGTAGCGTCCGGTAGGAGGAGAGGGCAAAACGTATGGCGAATCGCTCTAGCTGGTGCAACGGGCTCGCGCTCATTGCGCTGTGCCTCTGTGTAGCGGCTCGCGCGGATGCGGGCGCGCTGGAAGCGTATGTGCGTCAAGCGGACTCCTCCTTCGCGTGGCGGTCGCGCGGCACGCAGATGTTTGATGTGCCCGGGATCGAGGTCACCACGCTGGAGTTGGTCTCGCAAACGTGGCGCGGCGGCCGCTGGACGCACACGCTCTACATCGCGCGTCCCGGCACAGTGCGCCACCCTGCGACCGTCTTCCTCGATATCACGCATGGCGCAAGCCACAAGCATCTGCCTGCGGTCAAGCGTCTGGCCGAAACCGGCGGTACGTTGGTCGCGGTGCTCACCGACGTACCGAACCAGCCGCTGTATGGCAACCGGTACGAGGACGACCTGATCGCCTACACCTTCGATCAGTATCTGCGCGGCGGTGACGACTCTTGGCCGTTGCTGCTGCCGACGACCAAAAGCGCCGTGCGCGCCATGGACGCCATTCAGGCCTGGGCGCGTGCCACGCACGGACAGCAGGTCGAGCGCTTCGTGGTGTCCGGTGCCTCCAAGCGCGGCTGGACCGCCTGGCTCACCGGCGCGGTGGACCCGCGTGTCTGTGCCATCGTGCCGACGGTGATCGACATGCTCAATCTGAAAGCGCAAACCCAGTGGTCACAGCGCGTGTACGGTCGCCAGAGCGAGAAGATTAGCGCCTACACCAATATCGGTCTGATAAAATGGTTGGACCGGCCGGAGGGCGCCCGCCTGCAGGAGATTGTGGACCCCTTCAGTTATCGCGCCGCACTCACCATGCCCAAACTGTTGCTGCTCGGAACAAACGATCCCTTCTGGACTGTGGATTCCCTGCGCCATTACTGGGACGATCTGCCGGGGCCGAAAATAGTCTACCAAGCCCCGAACGCCGGTCACGGCGCGGGTAACACTGAAGGCGCCGCGCGTGTCCGCGCCGCCTTTCTGCAGATGATCGCGCAGGGCAAGACGCCGCCGCAGATGAGTTGGCGCCGGCAGAACGGCGCAACGGACACGCTGCATGTCGAGGCCGACCGCCGAGCACGCGACGCGCGGCTCTGGCGAGCGCACGCGCCGACCCGTGATTTCCGCAAGGCCGTCTGGAAGAGTGCGCCGCTCGCGCTTGATGCGCAGGGGCTGCGCGCAACCCTTCCCCTGACTGCTGCGGCAAAAGGCTTCACCGCCTATATGGCCGAGTTCTCTTTTTCTGAAGGCGGATGTGACTTCCAACTCTCCACGCAAGTCTACGTATCGCCCGATCTACCACCACCGCCCAAGGATCAAACACCATGAAAAAAGTACTCACCGCCCTCTTCGGCCTGTGCGCTATGCTTGCCGCCGCGCAGACCGCGACGCTCACGACCGACGCAATCCGTGTGCGTGATCCCTTTATCTTCGCCGACGCATCCAGCAAGACCTACTACCTCTATGCGCAGGCGGGGAACCGTGCCGGTAGTGGATATCGCGGTGTCGAGGTCTACACAAGCAAGGACCTCAAAACTTGGCAGACCCCCCGCCCCGTGCTCACCCTGCCCGAAGATAGCGGCGTAGCCATGGTCTGGGCACCGGAGATGCACGTCTACAAAGGCGCGTACTACCTCTTCGTGACGCTGACCTTCCGCGACATGTTGCCCATCGCCAAACCGGCAGACACCCCGAACTGGCCGCCCATGCACCGGCGCGGCACTTGGATTTACCGCGCCGATTCGCCGGCCGGTCCCTTCAAGCCGCTGAAGAACAGCTCGCACACACCCGCCGATTGGATGGCGTTGGACGGCACCCTGTACGTCGAGAATGGCAGGCCCTACATGATCTTCTGTCACGAGTGGGTGCAGCTCATCGACGGCGCGATGGCGCTGGTTGAACTTACGCCCGATCTGAGCGACACGCGGGGCGAACCGGTCCGCCTCTTCAGCGCGTCAGTCGCGCCGGGCGCAAAGCGCGGTGAGAAGGAGAGCAAGGTCACTGACGGACCTTTCCTTTACAAGAGCCCCAAAAGCGGCGCGCTCTTCATGATCTGGTCGACCTTCATCCCAGGCAAAGGATATTGCGTGCTGCTGGCCCGCTCCACGTCCGGGCGCGTCGCCGGCCCTTGGACCGGCCACACGCCGATCTACACCACGAACGGAGGGCACGGCATGATCTTCAAGACCTTTGATGGCCGGCTGCAACTGGCCCTGCACCAACCCAACACAAGCCCGCAAGAACGCATGCACCTTTTCAGCTTAGTCGACGACGGCACCGCGCTACGGCTAGAGGGCAAATAACGCCGTACGAACCGACGGCAAGCACAACAAACAACCATGGAAATCTCACTGCCAGAGACCTGTTCTGCCGAAACGGTGGCCGAGTTGTGGCGCTCAGCGCTACCGGTGGTCGCGCGGCTAGGTGAGGGCGATAAGCTGGCATTGGATGCCGAGGCGGTCGTGACCTGCGACGGCGCGGGCGAGGCGCTGATCGTCGAACTGTACCGTCGGTCGGCGCGCCAGGGCTTCGCCATCGCATGCCGCGACGGGCGCGGGGTGGTGGCGCGCACGCTGGAGTTTTTCGCAGTCGAGCGTTTCGCCGAAGATTCGGCCGCGGCCAATCCGGTACGCAAAACGTCGACCGCCGTACAGCTCGGCGAGGCCGTGGTGCATATCTGGCAGGTCGTCTGCGAACAGATGGCCTTTCTGGGCGAGGCGGCGACTGCGTTCGCCACCCTGCTCTTCCGTCCGGGGCGGCTGCGGCTACGCGACACCCTGCTGCACTTCGAGCGGGCCGGGATCGACGCGCTGCCCATCACCTTGCTGATCGGCTTCCTGTTCGGTCTGATCGTGGCGTTCATGGCGGCCGCCTCGATGAGCCGGTTCGGCGTCGAGGTCTATGTGGCGGATCTGCTGACTATCGGCCTGTTCCGCGAACTGGGAGCACTGATCACCGCGATCATCCTGGCGGGACGTTCAGGCTCTGCCTTCGCAGCCGAGATCGGCACCATGAAAGTCAACGAGGAGGTGGACGCGCTGGAAACCCTCGGATTGCCGCCGATGACTTTCCTAGCCCTGCCGCGCGTGTTCGCCTCCACGCTGGCCCTGCCACTGCTCTCGATCTTCGCCATTGCCGCCGGACTGTTCGGCGGCGCAATGGTGATGACCGCGACCGGCCTGCCGTCCACCGTCTACTGGCAACGCGTGTTCAAGGCCGCCACACTCAGCAACGTCCTGCTGGGGCTTTTCAAGGCGGCAGTCTTCGGCCTGCTGGTGGGGCTCGTGGGGTGTTCGCAAGGCCTGCATACCGGACGCACGGCCGACGCCGTGGGACGCGCCGCCACCGCTGCGGTCGTCGGCAGCCTGACCTTGATTACGGTATTTGACGGCATTTTTGCCGTCCTGTTTTACGTGCTGGGAGTCTAACGCGCATGAAGGATGCAGTCATCACAGTCAAGGATGTGGATGCCGGATACACAAGTCCGGTGGTCCGCGAGATTTCGTTCGACGTATACGCCGGCGAAATCTTCGTCATCCTGGGCGGTTCCGGCTGCGGCAAGAGCACGCTGCTCAAGCACATGATCGGCCTCAACCCGCCGCTGGCCGGCGAGATCCGGCTGATGGGCGACCGCCTCTTCGGCGTCTCGCAAGAGGAACGGCTGCGCGCGTTGCGGCACTTCGGTGTGACCTATCAGAGCGGGGCGCTCTTCGGCTCGATGACGCTACTGGAGAATGTCTGCCTGCCGCTGGAGTCGTTCACCGACCTGCCGCGCGAGGCACGGTGTCTGGTAGCGGAGATGAAACTGGAACTGGTCGGGCTTAAAGAGTACGCCTGTTACTTCCCGTCGGACATCAGCGGCGGCATGAAGAAGCGCGCGGCGATCGCGCGCGCCATGGCGCTGGATCCCCGCATCCTCTTTCTTGATGAACCCTCGGCCGGACTCGATCCGGTAACCTCGGCCGGACTCGACCGCCTGATCCTGCACCTGCGCGATACGCAAGGTGTGACGGTCGTGATGGTGACGCACGAACTGGCCAGCATCTTTGCCGTCGCCGACCGCTGCGTCATGCTGGACAAGCAGGAACAACGGCTGATCGCCACCGGCTCACCCGCCGAGCTGCGCGAGCATAGCGAGCACCCGGCCGTACGCGCTTTTTTCAACCGCGAAGGATAAGCAAACGTCATGAATGAAAACAAGGCCAACTTTGCAAAAATCGGCTTCTTCGTCCTAGCCGGCGCAGCCCTGATCGTACTGGCGATCGGGATTGCCGGCGCACGCACCTTCAACAAAAAAGTGGTCGAAGCCGAAACCTACTTCGCCGAGTC
>DUPH01000399.1 GCA_012838435.1 Lentisphaerota bacterium
GCGACAAATCGCGCGGGGAGGTTTAGAATTTAGGATTTAGGAGTTAGGATTTAGGAGTTGAGTCCTGTCCATAAGGTCAACGACGTCCACAATGTCCAAATACAGAGCAATGCTTCTACTCTCGCCGTTGCGAACCACTGCGTGGTCGCAACAAAACTCCTAAATCCTCCTTCCTAAATCTTCCTTCGCATGAGATTCAACGCCGTTGAATCTCACGCGGTAATTCCCTCGATCCCCAGCAGGAAGGCTTTGACGCCGGCTTTCTTGCCGATGGTCGCGCGCAGATGCGCAAAAGCCCCCATCACAACCTTTGCCTGCTCATCGGGCAGCACAAAAAGTGCGATCGTGTTGGCACCGGGCCACACCGCATCATCCAGCCGCGGCCCAGTGGTCTTGCCTTTGCCCACCACGCGCGGGATCTTGGTGAAACAACTCACGCCCAACTCGTCCATCGCGGCCATGACCTCTCCGTCCACACCGATGTTATAGACCGCCATCACCATCTTCATACGTCGTCTCCCACACATTCCTGTTCAGGCACCCCGCATGGCGCGGTCGCCTAGCTGTCCCAGCGCCGCCGCGTGGAACGCCGCCACCGGCGGCACGCACGCCGGTCGCCGATCCCTAACCGCCTCGATAAAATCGCGCCGGAGATCGACCGGACGCAGCGCGGCGGGCGGCAGCCCTGCCAACAGCCCGTCGGCCGACGCCGCGATCGCACCGCGCGTCACCCAGATCCACGCGCCGTCCGCACCGATCCACCGCACGCCGATGCCCTTTTCGAGCCGACCGCCATCCGCCACTTCCAACTCAAGGCCGTCGCGGTAGGTACACAGGAAGCGGAACGAGGTCGCAGTGTCGAAAACCCCGTCGCGCGGGAACTCGCCCTGCCCGACGACCGACATCGGCATTTCCGTCTCCTTGCCCGCGCCCCACAGCGCAATGTCGCCGTAATGCCCGATCCCTTCCGCCAAGCTGCCACCGCCCAGTGCGCTGATCCAGCGCCAGTGATACGCGCCGCCGTCCGTGTCGCCGCTCCATCCCGCCGGCCCGCGTCCGCCGCCCGCCAGCCCCACCTCAATCCGCGTCACGCGCCCGATGCGTCCGCCGCGCACCGCCGCCACCGCGCGTCGAAACGCCGGTTCGCCCCGCAGGTGTGCGCCGGTCTGCCAGACGTTGCCGCCTTGCGCCAGCGCACGCAACAGCGCGCGCCCCTGCTCCAGCGTATGCGCGAACGGCGGCTCGCCATACACCGCCTTGCCTGCGGCGACCGCCGCCAGCGCGACATCCGCGTGCAGGCTGTCGGGCACGGCGACCACCACCGCATCAACGTCCGTACGCGCGCACACTTCGCGGAAATCGTCCGTCACCTCGCAACGGCCACGCCCGCCAGTCCGACAGGCCACGCACTCCCGCGCGGCAGCCGCCCGACCGGCATGCGTCTCACAAATCACGCGCACCGCAACATCGTCCATGTCGAGAAAACGTTCCAGGTTGATCCGGCCGATCCCCCCTACCCCGACCAGTCCCAAACGCACCGGAGTATGCGCCACCGAGCGGTCGCGCATACCTAAGAGAACTCCACCGCCGACGCAAGCCGCCGCGCCGCCCCGCACCAAAAAGTTTCGCCTAGATATCGTCATCGTTTTCCCTTCCTCTCCCGTTACTGAGCGTTTTTTTAACGCAGAGGCGCAGAGACGCAGAGTTTTTTGGGGCAGCGGTGTGACCGCCGCTGGGCGGGAGGGACGAGCGTCTGCTCGTCCGCGGGCAAGCAGACGCTTGCCCCTCCCAGTGCTCCGCAATGGGGTTTGAGTCCATCATCCTTCCGCACAGCGGAAGGCGGCTCGTGAGGACACTCGCCCTCCATTGCCGCGCCCCGGCGGCTCGTGGGGACACTCGCTCTCCAAATCATGTTAATCATGTCAATCATGTCAAAAAAAGAAACCTGAAACCGAGCCTGTGTGCGCACCAGTCTTACGCAAGACACGTTGTTTCGGGCGAGGACGCCCCCGACTCACTGCTTTCCCTCGTCGGGGAGCGTGTCGTCACGCAACCGCTGTGCCACGCGGCGCAGCCGTGCGCAGACCGAGTCGCGGCCGATCAGCACCAGCATCTCGAAGAGCCCCGGACCTTCGGTCATCCCCGAAACTGCGACACGCACCGGATGCACCAACGCGCCCAGACCGACGCCGCGCTCCTCGCCCATCGCAATCAGCACCTCGTGTGTACTCTGCACATCGAAGCTCGGCAACGCCTCATACCGTTGTGCCACTTCGTCCAGCAGTTCAGGCACGCCATCGACCTTCAGCCGCTTCGCCACGCCCTTTTCATCGAACGGATACTCCTCCGTAAAGAAGTAGGAACATGACCCCGGTATCTCGGAGTAGAACTTGGTACGCACCTGCATCTGATCCAGAATGCCGTCCAGATCCCGCCCTTCGACCGACAGTCCGGCCGCCTCAACGCGCGCCGTGAACTCCGCCGCGTACACCTCGCGCGGCTGCCGACGGATATACTCGCCGTTCATCCATATCAGCTTTTTGAGGTCGAAACGCGCCGCGCTCGATTTGCAGCGTTCGAGCGTGAACAGCTCGATCATCTCATCACGCGTCAACACCTCGCGGTCATCGCCCGGTGCCCATCCCAGCAGCAACAGGAAATTGAAAAGCGCCTCAGGCAGATAGCCCTGCTCCCTGAACTCGCCCACAAAGGCCGCTCCATCACGCTTGGAATAGGGCTTCCCTTGGTTGTTGACGATCATCGGCAGGTGCGCGTACTGCGGCACCGCTGCCCCCATCGCCTTGAACAACTCAATATGCTTGAAGGTGTTCTCCACATGATCGTCACCGCGAATCACATGCGTGATGCCCATGTCGATGTCGTCGACCACATTCGAGAGGTGGAACACCGGCGTGCCGTCCGAGCGCACAATCACGAAATCCTGCGTGTCCTCCGCCTTCTTCTTGATCGTACCCTTAACCAGGTCGGTATACGCAAGGTGTCCCGTCTTAGGCATACGGAAAATCACACACTCACCGCCACCGCCCTTGTTATCCTTGTAGGCCAGTCCGCGGTTGACCAGATCCTCCGCCACCGCCAGATGCCGTGCGATCTGCTGGCTCTGATAAACCTCCGGCTCGTCATAGTCCAATCCCAGCCAGCGCATGCAATCGAGCAACGTATCAATCGCCGCCTGTGTCGAGCGTTCGCGGTCCGTATCCTCCACCCGCAGCAGAAACTTGCCGCCGGCATGGCGTGCGA
>DUPH01000400.1 GCA_012838435.1 Lentisphaerota bacterium
CGACATGGATGATGTCGAGGATTCGACAGGCTCCTCGCTCAGCGCGATGGATGACGGACTGGGCTGGGGCGTGAGCGACGGCAACATGGACAACATGTCGGCGCGCGGTATCACCGGCAACGTCATGCCCAACAACAACGAGGTGGGTGGACGTTCCGGCGAGGGACGTTCCGGCAAATCCACCGGACAGTTCGTCGAGAAAGAAGCCACCGGCAAGGGCGGCCGCAACACGCCGACGCGCCTCGTGCAGTCGCCGTTCGAGAAGGGCACGGTCAGGGACACCTCCAAAGACCCGCAGGGCGGTGCCACCGGCGGCGGCAAACAGTCGGGCGTGGGCGGCGACGGGTTGCGCGGCATCACGCCGGATCAGAAACCGGACGTGCAGCAGCGGCTGCCGGGGCAGCAGGCTGAATTGAAGCAGAAGGCCGAGGCACTGCTGCGCGAGCTGACGGTGCGCAACCTCCCGACCGGCGATCTGGAAGAGGCCGTCAACAAAATGGAGCTGATCCAGAAATTCCGCGCCACCGGACAGGGCCTTCAAGCGCGCCAAGTGCGGAGCGACCTGCTCAACAACCTGAAAGACGCGCAGGTGATCCTGAACACCCACGCGCGCGGCGGCACCGAACAGAACAGCGCGGCGGTTCGCCGGGCGTCCGCTTTCCGTTATCAGGGCACCGAACCGACACCCGAAGGGTACGAAGAGAGCGTGGACGCCTATTTCCGCGCTCTGGCCGACCCCGATGCAGGAGAGTAAACAAACCTATGCGACTGACACACCTTTTCTGCGCCGTACTGCTGGCCTGCGCCGCGCATGCGGCACCCGGCGAAAATCTGGTCAAGAACGGCAACTTCGATGAAGGCGAGAACAGGGCGACGCACTGGGAGGCGGCCAATGGGCTCACGACCTTCTTCGTCACAGAAGAGGGGCGCGGCCGGATCGTCAAGATGGACACCGGCGTCGACCGGCAGCAAGCGCTCGCATGGCACAAGGCATTTGCCGCCGACCCGACGCTGCCCCCGCCAGCCAAAACACCGATCGCGGCAGACAGTTACGGCAGCATCGGAGGCAATGAGGGCGTGATGCTGGATTCCGAACTGATCGACTGCGTGCCCGGTCAGGACTACCGGTTGACCGCAGACTTCAAGGGTGCCGGCAAACCCTTCGTCTGGATCAAGGGTTTCCTGTGGCATCCGACGCGCAAGACCTGGGTGGATGGATACCAGACCCGTCTGGAACCGGCCCGCGTCAGTCCGGACACATGGAGCACGTTTTCGATCGGCTTCAATCCCACCGCCCGTTCCCCGCGCATCCAGAAGTTCAAGGTCAGGCTCTACGCCTATTGGCCGAACGGGCTCTACTACTTCGACAACATCCGCGTCGAAGCCATCACACCCGAAGAGATGAAGCAGTTGGTCGAGCAGCGGAGCGTACGGTAGAACGTGTAGTGATCGTAATCGGTTGGTGACAGGGGGAGCGAAGATCGTGAGTTCTCGGTGAAAAGGGGGGCAGGGAGTCGGATCGGGCGTCCCCGCCCGCAACAACGTGTCTTGCAAAAGGGTGTGGCACGGGCATCTTGCCCGTGTTCCATGGTTTCATTTTTTGACATGATTTGGAGGGCGAGTGTCCCCACGAGCCGCCTTCCGCCGTGCGGAAGGATGGTTTCAGGTTTCATTGCGGAGCACTGGGAGGGGCAAGCGTCTGCTTGCCTGCGGACGAGCAGACGCTCGTCCCTCCCCGGCGGCGGCCCCGCCACCCCGTAACTTTCAACTTTCAACGCTCAACTTCCAACTCTCAACTTTCAGCGGGCGAGGACGCCCGCTCCCGACTGCGCACACACAAAACACGCTCTCGACTCGCATGCCCCCTGTCACTTGCCTATAACTTGAGCGTTAAACGTTAACTCAGAACGCTGAACGTCGAACTCAGAACGTTTAAGTAGAAAACGCCTTGCCTATCACTTACACCGATCAAAGTTATCCTCATTTACATTCCCGTGCGAAACGCGGGCAGCGAGCTAACTCGTTTCGTGCGTCGGGGCGGGACTGGAGCCGGTGAGATCGACCATAACGGGCGCGATGGCCTGAACGGCATCGCGGTCGATCTGGCGGATCGATTCGTCAAGCTCTTCCCACGGCACCAGATGCGGACTCGTGCGGTGTGCGACGTTCTTGGGCGGCGGCGCATAGGTCCAGCCAGCGAGTCGGCGCTCGGCGTACCACCGCGCATGCTCCATTCTGGCGAGAATCTCGACCTGCTTGTCGTTGAACGCGACCGGATGCGAGTGCCCGGCGGCCTCGGGCGGGATGCCCGCCGTCAGTAGCTTCACCTTCAGATGCTCGGCCTGTTCGCAATTGGATTCCCGCAACGATTCGTCGAGCGCCTCCCACTTCTTCATCGACGGATCGGAATCCGGCACGCCCGCCTTGGCGCGGTTGGCGACGTACGCCCGGTGGAATTCGCGCGCGAAACGGAACAGCCGATTCTCCAGCACGACGTCGACCGAGCAACACTCCGTGACAAGTCCGAACGCCTCAATGCGGTGCGCCAGCGCGGCTTCGGACTTTTCGTCTCTCAGGATTTCGGCGAGCCCTGCGGAAGTCGACAGCCTGACGAAAATGGGAATGTCGGTCGCGGAGAGATGGAGGGCTGTCTGGAGCGCGGTCACGAAGTTACCGTGGTCATCGTCCGCGCAGATCACGACGATACCGATGTCGTCCGGGCTGGACAGGCGCTGCGCGATGCGGCACTGGGTATCGGCGGCACTCATCTCCCCGTCGATCCAGCCGATTTCGCAGAGGGATTCCAGAGCCGGATGCCGCTGCGCGAGACGCTCGCGAACGCGGTCCGCCTGCAGGTCGACGAGGGTGAAGGC
>DUPH01000401.1 GCA_012838435.1 Lentisphaerota bacterium
CACACACCCGGACAAAGCTGCGCGAAGTCCCCGATCTGCGCATCATGTCCCACGCACACCTGATGGTTCACCAGCACCCCTTCACCCAGCGACGCCCCCACCGACACCACGCTGTTAACGCCGACAAAGCTCCCTCGACCGATCTCCACATCCGGCGCGATAACCGCGCTCGGGTCAATCAACGACACCGGCTCAAGTCCCAGCGCCCTGCCCTCGGCGAATACATCCCGCCGCACGCGGTTGTTACCGATCGCGCAAAAAAAGCCCACCGCGTCGCGACGCGCTTTCACGCCGGAGAGCGGTCCCAACAGCGGATAGCCGCCGTACTGCCCTGTACGCTTATCCGCCGCGTCATCGCAAAAGCCCAGTAGCTTAAACTGCGGCGCAGCAGCATTGATCCGCTCGACCACCCACGCCGCCTCGCGCCCGAAGCCCCCCGCTCCCACAATCACGATCTGTTTCACTGCCCTAACGCTCCTCTCTCCGCCCGCCCGTTTTTACTTTTCGTGACCACCCAGTGGTCACAAAGGTGAGGTTAAAACTTACGCCACCGGGCACATCCCGCGCGAGACGCCATTGCATGTCCCGTGCGCATTCAGCGCCCGCCTGCCCGCTCGTTTTTACACTCGTCATTGCGACCACTGGGTGGTCGCAATAAAAACTCCCCCATCGTCGCTTCACCCTCGGCCGAGATCCCGCGCCGTGCCAACACCTGCCACACCGTCCGCCACAGGATCTTCACATCCAGCCAGAAACCCATGTGATCCACATACCAGACATCATACGCGAATCTCTCCTCCCATGTCAGCGAATTCCTGCCATTCACCTGTGCCCAGCCCGTGATCCCCGGCCGCACCTCATGCCGCCGCGCCTGCTGCGGCGAATAGCGCGGCAGATACCGCACCGGCAGTGGACGCGGCCCGACCAGCGACATCTCGCCACGCAAAACATGCCACAACTCCGGCAGCTCATCAAGGCTCGTAGCACGCAGCCACCGTCCCACGCGTGTCAGCCGTTCGGCATCCGGCGCGTCGCCTTCGCGCATGGTGCGCAGCTTCACCAGCCGGAACGGGCGTCCGTCACGTCCCGCCCGCTCCTGCACAAAAAAAATCGGGCGACCCAACGCCGCCCACACCACCGCCATAGCCAGCAGCAACAGCGGCACCCATACCACCGCCGTCAGTACCACCGCCGCCACATCCAGCACCCGTTTCATACTTGCTCCCTACGCCAGCAACCGCGATGCCGGCACGGCCCAGATTTCCGGTTTACACAAAGGAAACAGCCGCGAGCCCGGATAAACAACCATGCCACCCTGCCATTTCGTGCCGGCGGCCTCCGCGATGCGGCGCAAGCCCGATGCGTCCGATCGATCCACACGCTCGTGCGACTTGATTTCAATGCCGATCAGCCCTTTTTCCGTCTCGATCAGCAGATCAGCCTCAAGCCCCGAACGCGTCCGGTAATAGAACAGGCGCAACTCCGATCCGCTGGTACTCGCCCATTTTTTCAGTTCGCTGACGACAAACGTCTCGAATAGTGCTCCGGTGGTCGTTCGGAACTGTCCGCTGACCTGCCGCAACAAACCTACGTCGCTCCAGTAGATCTTGGGCGTTTTGACAACCTGACTGGTGAGATTGACGTGGTAGGGCGACAACATAAACATCTGGTAAGAAATCCGAAGATATTCCAGATAACGCCGGGCGGTCTCGGAACTGACACCCGCGTCTTTCGAAAGTTCGGAATACGAAAGCATCCCACCAGACCTCAGCGCAGCGATCCGCTGAAACTTTTTGAAGGGCGCGAGATCAGAAAGACGCGCGAGGTCGCCCAAATCACGCTCAAGGTACGTTATCTCGTATGAGCGCAGCCACTGCCGACGGTCTTCGTCATCCAGCCGAAGCAGTTCCGGCATCCCGCCCCATGTCAGCAAGTGCTCCTGAACCTGATCCAGCGCATGTGCCTCCTCGGGCGGCAGAGACGACGGCAACGAGGAGAAGAGCGCCCCGAGGTTTTCGCACGTTGCGATTCTCGCGCAAAACGGCGGCACCAGCGGCACTCCCCGCACAGCGGCGGCCAATTCGCAGAATAGCAACGGCCACAGTTCATAGACGAACGCGCGCCCCGCCAACGTCTCGCGGACACGCGAAAGCAGAAGAATCTGCGCGGAACCGGAAAGCACCGAGAAGGATAAGGTTCCTGCGTCGAAAGCGAACTTCACCTTCTCAAAAACCGATGGCTCTTTTTGCGCCTCATCGATCACCGCCTGCCCCACACGGCCAGCCCAGTCGAAGGAAGAGACCTCCCTCGTCCATTCCCTGTTCTCAAAGGCATCAAGGTTGACGTATCGCAAATCGGGATAAGTCCGCTTCAGCAACGTGGTCTTCCCCGTCTGCCGCGCTCCGGTGACAATGACAAGCCTGCGCCTCTCCGAAGGAGAAAGGCGCTGGCGCAAAACCCGATCAACTGTCTTTTCACTCTTCATGTGTATTAAATTACAGCTTTTCGGCACTCGTTGTCAACGATTTTACAGTTTATTGCCCAAATCCCCCTACCTAACCCCCCTTAAACGAGGTTAAAACCTTACGTCACCGGGCGCATCCCGCGCAAGACCCCATCGCATGTCCTGTGCGCATTCAGCGTCCGTCCCCTCGTCCGGTTTTACACTCGTCATTGCGACCACTGAGTGGTCGCAATAATAACGCCAGATACTCCGCCGCCAGCTTGTCCCGGTCAAACACCTCTTCCGCCAGCCGCCGCGCACCGAGCCCCATACGCCGACGGCGTTCCGGATCATCAGCCAGCCCGCGCAACGCCGCCGCCATCTCCTCGCCGGGGCGTTCACCCTTGCAGACGATACCGCAGTCATACGCTTCCAGCCACGGCTCCAGCCATGTGCTGCGGTTAAAGAGCGCCGGCACACCCGCCGCGATCCCGTCGAAAAACTTATTGGGCGAATTCTCAAAGAAGAGCGGTTCATGCCGGAATGTCACCAGATTCACATCCGCCGCACGCACCAGCACCACCACCTCCTCCTTCGCCATCCGTCCAAAGTTCCGCACCCGTCCCCCATTCTCCACTTCTGAGTTCAGCGTTCTGAGTTCAGCGTTCGGCGTTCTCGGACAAGCAGACGCTTGTCCCTCCCGTTCCCCCGCTTGAGCGTTGAGCGTTTCCCCATTCCCCACTTCTGCGTCCTGCGTTCGGCGTTCTGCGTTCGGCGTTACGCAGCCGCAATAAGCCCCGTCTCCCGC
>DUPH01000402.1 GCA_012838435.1 Lentisphaerota bacterium
GGGAACCAGTTCTATGTTCTTCGTGATCACGGTGCCAACGGATATGCCGAACTCTATCCGCTGACAATCGGCTACAACGCGTCTTCCGGCGCGATTACCTCGCAGACGCTTGGGACCGCCGTACAGCCGGGAATGCTGAGGGATGCGGAGGGCATCGCTTACGATCCCGGCAGCGGCGCGCTCTGGATCAGCGATGAGACGAAGCCCCCGACCATCGGCGAGTTCTATTCGAGTGGTTTCCAGACCGGACGTAACGCGCCGGTTCCCGCGATCCAAAATACGTACATGCGCGGGAACCTGTCGCTTGAAGCGCTGACCAACGCCACCTACACGGCGGTCAACAAGGGGACGTCACTGATTAGTTTTCAATCAGGTAACATGTCGAAAATGATTGTCTACGAAGGAATCTGCCTCGGCCCGAGGCTGAGCGACGGATCGCTGGCGGTGTACCTCGTGTCGGATGGCGGCGCAACGAAGTCGCAGTGGCCTGTGACCGCCTATACCGTGTCGCGACTCTGCGCCTTGAAACTTTCAGGACTTGATGTCGTTACCGTCAACTATCCGACACCTTCCGGCGGAACTGTGAAGCCGTCCGGTACCAACTACCGGTACCTGAACGGCACCGCGATCACGTCGACGCTGACGCACGGCGCAACCGCACCGACGGCGTACACGAACAACGGCACGACTGTTGTTTCCGCATCTTGGTCTGCAGGCAGTGCCTCTGGTTCTGGCACACAGGCGGTCTTCTCCGTCACGGGCGACACCACGGTCAACTGGACACTTACCTCCTCGACCGCAGTGACCGAGATCGGCTCGCATGATTCCTTCGAGAGATTCGCGGTGGGGACGTCGGCGGGCAATATCGCCGCCTGGTCCGGCAGCGGGGTGGTCGAGGCGCTGACCTATGTTCCGCCGGTTCCGCCGGGCTATCCCATGCCGCGCGAGACGCACACCAAGGTCCTGAACACTTCGGGCTCGTCCGTGCGCACGCTCCCAGACAATATCTCCGGAAACCGTCATATCGACTTGATGATCGAGGTCCGCCGGTCGCAGGTCCTGCTCGCCGATGCGACTGCCCCTGCCCGGATTAAGCTGCGCGTTGATAGCGATGGCTGCTTCTGTCTCTGGCACCTTAAGCGTGTCGATGACGTCTGGACAGCGGATTGGACGCGGGTTTCCGACAAGGTCTATGCAGATGGCGACTGGGTGCGGGTCGGGCTCGACTTGGAGGACTGTAACGGAGTTGGCTTCTGCCGCGTGAAACTGGACGGATCGGTCTGTCCGACTGCCGCCGGGGTCCGTTCGCCGGCCAACCTGATTCCCTGCGGCACTTGGTATCGGATCGCCTCGGGGACGGTTGCGGAGATTGCCCAACTCGAATTCACCGGTACGCGGGTGGATGATCTGCTCATTACGACGGATGCCTTCATCGCAGAGCATACAGGGCCGACATCGACGAACGGCATCGACTTCGCTTGGTTCGACGAAGCGGGGCTGCCGCGTGATCCGTCCGCGGCCGCACCGAACTTGCCGGGGAAGACGGTTCAGTACATCTACGATTCGGGGGTGGCCCCGTACTCCGACAAGCCGCTTTCGATCACGCACATGGCGGTGGACGCGGACGGCAAGGTGCGCATGGAATTCAACGCCTACAAGGGCGACACCCCCGCAGCATATTATCGTGTGCTCCATTCCACTTGGTCGAGTACGTGGGAGGGTGATGCGGCAAGTCCGATCTTGCTGAAGGAGTTCTTTAAAATCGAGGCGGTTCCTACCAGTGATTAACAGGGCTCTCAACATCCTCGTGCCGCTAGTCTGGGCGGTTGCTGCGCAGTGTGCGGCGGCTGACGTCACACGCACGCTGCAGGTTGAAGGTGAGGGCGGTAAGCCGGTCACCGCCACGACCACCCTGTTCCTCGAAGACCGCTTCACCGGCTTCACGCTCACCGACGCGGCCGGCGCGCCGCGCCCCTGCCACCTGCTCAATCGCGAGGGCAGCCGCATCAGCATCCATTTTGATGCCGTGTCCGGCGAACGCCTCACATGCCGCCTCTCCGCCGAGACGCCGTTGCCCGCGCCCGCCTCCACGCACCGCGCGGGTCTGCTGCATCTGGTGAAGCGGTATGACGGACGGGCCGTCAACACCGTCGCCGAATTTGAGGCGCTCTGGAAACAGGCCACTTTTGAAGGGGGGCGTTTTGCCGAACAGATCTATGCGGCCTACAACCCGTTCGGCGCCAACTCCAACGCGCTGCACCGGTATGAGGGCGGGTTGATCGTGGCTAAAGGCGGCGCAGTCACCTTTTGCGTCGCGTCGACCGACGCCTCGTTTCTCTTGATCAACGGCGAGCAGGTTGTCGCGTGGCCCGGCAAGCATCCGGTGAAAGAGGGGCTCGACGGCAGTAAGCGCGGAACCGTGACGCTCGCGGCCGGTGTCCATCGGATTACCTTTTTGCACGCGAATAGCGACGTGTCTTCCTTCGCGATTGCGGCGATGACGCTGCCCGGCGACAACCGGCATTTTGTGATCGGGCCGGAGTATTTCACGCGCGCCGCCTATGCGTACGTCACGCCGCTTGTCGATGCTTCCGGCACGCGCCAAGCCGATTTCATCTGGGAAAACACCTACATGGTCAGGTTGCGCGGATATGCCGGCTACGATGTCCATTTCGAGGCAACCGCGCTCGACGGGGTCGGGGACGCCGCATACGCTTGGGAGTTCGGCGACGGTACGCGCGGCAGCGGCCGCGTCACCAACCACCTTTACTTTGCCGAGGGTGAGGTGCCTGTCACGCTCACAGTTACGCTGCCCGGCGGCGCACGGCGCGTCTGCCGTCAAACTCTGCGCATCGCACCCCGCTACGGCCAAAACGAAAACGACGACGCCCGTGCGCTCAGTCTGCTCAACCGCGCGGCACTGCAGGAACGCGAGATCGGCATCCAGCCGCAGGGCTATGCGCTGATCACGCTGGGCTATTTTTTCTTTCTGAAAGAGGCAGAAGCCGCTGCATTCGGCGAGCGTGTACTGGCTGCGTTGGACCGCATCCCAGAGGCGGACCTCGCGCCGGTGTTGCGAGAACTCGCTCTGGGCGTGCAGCAGGTTGATGAGCAGTACGAACTGGCCGAGCGCTGTTTCCGCGCGATCCTCGAACGTGTCAAAGATCCCAAGGCGCGGGCCTCGGCCGCCCTGCACTTCGGCGGCATGCTGAACCTCTGCCTCAACCGACCACAGGAAGCGCGCGAGGTTTTGAACGCCATTCGCCGCGAAGACCTGACCGACTGGGAGCCGCGCCTGCTCGATATTTATTTGGCCGACACCGCGTTGGTGCTCGACGATCTTGCGACCGCCCAGAAGTTGTATGCCGCGATTCCGCGACAGACGCCGCTGCAGGTCGGTACCGCGCTCGACAAGAAGGCGCTCTTCACCTACAATAGTCGTCACTTCCGCGTGCAGAACCTGTTGAGCCAGGGCCTCTTCCGTGAGAGTCTGCCCGAGGTGGACATGCTTGAATGGGAGTTGCCCGAGGAACGGGCTTCGCCGCGGATTAACCTGATGAAAGTGCAGGCGCTGGTCGGCAACGGCCAGCCACGCAAGGCGATCGTCTGCTTGCAGCGCGCGCTGCTGGCGGAGGTCGATGAAACGTACACGCCCAAACTCAGGCTGGAACTGGCCAAGCTCTATCTGGGGCAGCGGCAATTCCAGCAGGCGCGGCATCAGATCGCCCTGATCCGCAAAGAGAGCCCTTGGACGCATGAAGAGATTGAAGCGCGCCGCTTGTTGGATGACATCGAGCGTGCGCTCACGGAGGTGACACCATGAATCAGCGTCTGACCTGCGGGCGGCTCGCTGCCGTCTCGCTCCTGCTGTTCGCGACAGCCGCGCATGCGGTTAGTGAAGATGACTTTCTTAAGCCGGTGGGTCTGCCGCCCAAGGCCAAGCCCCAGATGCGGCAGGGTGGCGAAGCTCTGCCCCCGCTGCCGCTGCCGGCCACACCGCTGCGGCGTTCCGAGAAAAAACGTCCTCCCAGTCCGTCCACCCTGATCGGCAAGGTGATCTGGGGCTCGTACCTGGATTACACATGGGAAAACGGGATGATTACCCGGGTCTTCGACTGGAACATGGTCCCGGCCGACTGCCAGTCGCTCCTGCGCGCCTGTTACAAGCACCTGAACATGGACTACAAGGTCGAGGCCACCCCGCTCGCCGGATTCAATGCCACACCTGCCGAGATTCCGGTGCTCTACTTCTCAGGCGGACGCTCGCTCAATTTCACCGACGCCGAACGCGAGACCCTGCGCCGCTATCTGCTCGCTGGCGGCATGGTCTGGTTCGACTCGGTTGTCGGCTCGCCGTACTTCTACAAATCCGCGCTCACCGAACTCAGTCGCACGTTGCCCGAGGCGCAAATCCGCCGCCTACCTGAGGACCACCCGCTCCTGCACATGGTCGACGATACGGTCAAACTTTCGACCAAGACCAAGCAGGAGATGCTCCCGGTGCTCGATGCGGTCCACATCGGGTCGCGCGTCGCTGCGGTGGTCTCGCCCTACGGACTGGGCGCCGGCTGGGACAACACCGCACCCGAACTGATCAAGCAGGCCGACTATTACGACGCGCCCTCCGCGTTGCGTCTCGGCATGAATCTCGTCGCCTACGCCATGGGTTATTTCCGCGTCGGGCAGGCGCATGCCAAGGCGCAGATCTACAGCGACGAAGACGCGCAGGCCAACGCCGACCCCGTCGTCTTCGCACAAGTCCGGACCAGCGGCGTCTGGAACACCGAACCCGGCGCAGCCAACAACCTGCTCCGCTTCATGAAAAAGAATCTGAGCGTTAAGGCCACCTACCTTACGCGCACCGTCAAGCTCGATACCGATCCCATCGCCGACTACAGCTTCCTGTACCTCTCCGGCATCAGCGATTTTCATTTTGACGAGGCCGAGGTCCGTGCGCTGCGCGGTTATCTCGCGGGCGGGGGCTTTCTGATCATCGACAACTCACTGGGACTCGACGAGTTCGGGCGTGCCGTTTATCGCGAAATGAAAAAAGTCTTCCCGACGACCGACTTCAAAAAACTGCCGGCCGATCATGCGCTCTTCGCGCAAGGCCCCTTCACGCTCGACCGCGTGCGCTACACCCTGGCCACCCGCGCCAAGTTTCCATCGCTCGTCGCGCCTGTGCTGGAAGGCATCCAGATTGACGGGCAGACACGCGTGATTTACAGCCCATTCGACATGGCGGCGGGCTGGCAGGGCGACGACCATCCGCTCGCCTACGGCTATGAAAACGGCGATGCGCTACGCCTCGGCGCCAACTTGATTACCTTCTGCCTGACCCACTAAGCTACCCTTTATGAGTGCCGGAAAGGTGGAAAAACACGGGGAAAAGTGTCAACGCGGTGTTTTTGCTGATTTTCTGATGCTGCAAATTTTCTATTTTTACACTATACACTTTCTGCCCCGCTCTGCTATCATGGTATGCAAATGCGGTCGTAGATTCTTTTTTTGAAAGAGGGGTATTTATGAAGCACGTAAATGAGTGGATTTTTGTGGTCAGTATGGTGCTGTGTTGCTCGATTGCCCGGGCTCAGGGTACATATGTTCTGACCAATGAGACTACGAGTGCCGAAGTCATCTTCACCAACTCTCTCGGGACAGCCAC
>DUPH01000044.1 GCA_012838435.1 Lentisphaerota bacterium
GGACGAAGATCTTGCCGTAGTCATTGTTCTCGACGAAGCCCATACTGATGCGCTGCCCACAGATTTTCAAGGTGCCGACAAATAGGAGGATGCCGCCCAAGACGATCAGCGCGGCGAGCCAGCGGCGTTCGATGATGCGTCTGAGTATCACGGCGTGGAGACGTCCGTAGCGTTGGACGAAGTCGACCCAACGTCCGCCGAAGCGTGTCGCCCAGTTCTGCTTGCGTTGCGAGGCCGGCCGCATGATGAGGGCGCAGAGGATGGGGGTGAGCGTGAAACTGACGAGAATGGAGGCAGCGTTGACGATCAGGGTAGTTCCGGCGAATGGCGCGAAGAAACGACCGACCATACTTGTCATCATCGTGATCGGCAACATCACGACCACGTTCGTGCCGGCCGATGCCAGCACCGCCACCGCGACTTCCGACGTGCCGACGCGCGCCGCTTCCCAACGGTCGGGTATGTCATCAAAGCGTTTGACGACGTTCTCGAGCACCACGATGGAGTTCGAGACCAAGATGCCGACCGAGAGCCCGATGGCCAGCAAGGTGGACTGGTTGAGCGTGTATCCGGCCAGTCCCATAAAGAAAAGCGAAATGATGATAGTGACCGGCATGGTCAGCGCGATTACAAACGTGGCTCGGATGTTGACGAGGAAAAGGAATAAGATCGCCGCGCACAGCAGGATGCCGGAGAGGATGTCTTCGATCGTCGCATCCACCGAGGCCTGCACGTTGCGCGCGTCGTCGTCAACCCAGATCAACTCCATGCCCGGCGGCAAGGTTTTGATCACCTCTTCGTAACGCTTGCGGGACTCTTTGACCACGGTAACGGTGTTGCCCTCTGATTTTTTGACTACGCGCATCGCGACACCTTGGCGCCCGTCCAGAAACGCGCGCTCCCGCACCTCTTCCGGCGCGACCCGCACGGAACCTAGATCCTTGAGGGTGCGGCGTCGGCCATCGCGCGTGGCAACCTCCAGCGTCTCAATCTCCTCAACCGTGTCATATTCCGCGTAAAACCGTACGTTGTACTCGCTGCCCGCCTCGCGGATACGTCCACCGGGCACGTTGACGATGCTGTTGCGCAACGCAGTGACGATATCCCAACTGGTCAGGCCGGCAGCGACGACCTTATCGCGATCCAGTTCCACCCAGACTTCGCGCTCGTTGCCGCCGGTGAGTTCGATCTTCTCCACGCCGCGCACGGTGGAAAAACGGTCATCCAGCGTGTTGTCGGCGTAGTCATAGAGTTCGTCAACTGGGATGTCTCCGGTCAGGAACATGCTGGCCACGGGAACCGCATTGATGTCCACCTTTTCAATGATCGGACGGTCGGCGGTCTCCGGCAGGTCGGGCAAGACGGCATCCAGTTTTTCCCGTACGTCGTCAGCGGCGACGTTGACGTCCACGCCCATTTCAAACTGGAGCACCACCAGACTGATGTTTTCTTGGCAGGAGGAGAAGACATGCTTCAGGCCGTCCAAGCCCGATACCGCGTCCTCGATGTGTTTCGCCACGTCTTTTTCCATGTCCTCGGGCGATGCGCCGAGCCAGGTGGTCTGGATCGTGATATAGGGAATATCCACGCTCGGCAGGAACTCGAGGGAGAGTTTGCGCCAGGTGTTTAATCCCAGCGCGATCAGCGCGATGAGCATACAACTCACAGCGACGGGGCGTTTGGTGGAGGCATTGGCCAGGAACATAAGTATAGGGGCGTTTAAGGGTTTAAGATTGAGGTGCCGGAAACGAGGTATGATTAGCGGATGTCTACTGCGACACCGTCAGTGGCTTGGGATTGGCCTTCGACCAAAATCTGCTCGCCTTCCGCGAGGCCTTCTAGGATTTCGGTCCAGCCGTCATTGCGCAGGCCGGCTTTTACATCGCGCATGTTGGCCTTGCCGTCTTTGACGACAAAGACGACTGATCGGTTCAGACGCGCCACAATGGAGGCATCCGGTACAGCTAAGCCGTCACGTTTCTCGAACACGAAGGAGAATGAGGCCATGTTTCCGGGGA
>DUPH01000403.1 GCA_012838435.1 Lentisphaerota bacterium
CATCGCGATCTGCGGCGACATCATAAATAAAACCGTCCAGCAGCACCACGCCATTCGTACCGGGAAGGACAACCGTCGACTCCACCGGATCGCCGCGCGACGCCTTGGAAGCGACCAGCACGACAAACTCATCGCCGCACTTGAGCGTCTCACCGGACACCGCATCTGGCAGGCAAGTGAACGGCTCGCGCAGGAAACGCGCCGCGCCGTGGTTGACCTCGACATCGTGATGGCGCAGCGACCAAGAGAGGCGCGCCAACGTCCCGGCCTCCATCTCGTTGAGATGGACGCGCGCCCAGCCTTTATCCGTCACCAGCCGGTCGGTGCGGTTCGTGCGCGAACCGTCGGTGAACTCAAAATCACAAACCAGATCATACGGCAGGCCGTCAGCCGCCGTCGTGCGGATGCGGATAATCGGATGCACACGGTCATCCGCATAACAGGCGGCGGGGATGCCGGTGATGCGTGTCGACACCTCGGCCTCGGACCACACCGGCCCGTCATAAGTCAAGACGGTCTCATAGCCCGCTGTCTCGCCACTGGCCGCCGCAGCGGTCACCGTCACGCCGGCCGGTAATTGGCTCTTTCTGAAGACGGTCGCCAACGTCCCGCCACTTCCCAACTCCTGACCTGTGCGCACACGCCAATGCGCAACATGATTCGTGCCCCAACAGGATGAAGCGTCCTTGAGTGTGAAAGGCACGAACACCTCATCGACACCGGAAAAGCGATACGCGGCACCGCTCTCGGCGGTCGCGAAAGGATGTATGATACGGTCGAGCGTTTCCCAGCGGCCCTCACGCAGGTCGCCGCCGGTCAGCATGACCATGTTGGTCGCCGCGCCCGGCTCGTCCGCACGTTTCCAGGCGAGCCCGGTGTCGATCTCCTGACGGCAGACCGTGCGCACCTGCAAGCGGCGCAAACCGGACTCCAGCGGTACATCCTCGCCGGAGGTCCACTTGTCATACGGTTGATGCGCCGGATGCTCCAAGACCGGACGGCCATCAATCAACAGCCAGGCCGGAGCCACACCAGCCAAACCGAAGCGGTAGCGGCCAGCGGCGGGGATCACCAGCCACGTCTGCAAGTCGACCAGGTGGTTCTTGCGCGTCCAATCGCCGCGATACCAATCCTTGAAGGTGGTGGGCAGTTTGCTCGAGTCGCTTACCGTAAACCAAGCCGGACGGCCGTCGACGCGCGCCTCCAGCATCTGCACGTCCGCCAACGAGCGCGGCAGGTCCATGCCCGCCGTGCGCTGGGCGCACCCGCGCAACGGTGCCGGATCCACAAGGGTGGAGGGGCCCGGCTCAGCCCGCTTGTCCCCCGGCACTGCATAAATCTTGACCGGTTGCCCGCGCTTGGCGTCGCGCGCGTCGATCATCACGGTCACCTGGCTCTCATCCGACCACACCACCCGCGTCATCACCTCGTTGGTCAAAACAAACGCACGCACCGCAGCCACCGGCTTATCACCCGTCCGCGCCGGCAAACACGTCAGAAAGAAATCGTCCTGCTCCTTGGTGACGACCAGCCGCGCCGTAGCCCCCGCCACATTCCAGGCCGGGCGCGCCTTCACAGCAAGCGGCGCCTGCGCAGCCGCCGAAGCGACCAGCGCAACGACCAACACCCCTCCGAGCCAGCCGGAAAACGTCCGCATACCTCCGACGCCGACCCTGCGGCTGTGTTGTTGACAACGCACCTTTGCGCCGTGTTTACCCCGCCATCTGCCTACTGTTGTATCCATGCTTAATGACCCCTGCGGCTTGCAACCGCCCGGATTCCCTCGCTTTCCGAACAAAAACCCAACCTGAGCGCTTGCCTTAGCAC
>DUPH01000404.1 GCA_012838435.1 Lentisphaerota bacterium
GCCGACGGCCTCGGGAGGCTCTTCACGCGCCACGGGAAATGGTACGGCTACAAGCCGCCAGACCCCGAATCAAACCCGCTCGGACTGGTCTTTCTGGAATGACCAGATTTTTTGGGGAAACTCCTTAGATAAAACCGTAGACCTTGTGTGTTCGTAGCGTCATACCTAATCTCCTTGTTAATAGCTGCCGGGGTTCCGCTGGATAGCACTCTGGCCGACCCTGGCATTGCCCAGCGTTCTGACGGTGCCGCTCCCGGCGTTCCGCCACCCGTAGACGGTGCCGCGCGGCAGGCATATGCTTCCCGAAAACGAAGGTTCGGGGCCGAAGTGTTCCCCACGCATGAGGAGCCGCGTGATCAGGCTCCGCTGCGCCAGCCCCGGCGGATAGTAGCCCCCGCCCCAGTCGGCGGGAATGCGCTCTGCGGAGACCGGCCCGGAGACCGGGTTGGGATCCGACCCATTGGGATTCTCGACCGTGTAGATGTCCTCAAGCCCGCAGTTGTGCATCACCTCGTGCGCCAGTGTTTGACCATCGCCGTTGGCCGCGATGACGATGCCCTCCGGCCGACGTACCCCTCCAACCGCCCCTCCCTCAAGCGTATTCACAAAGTACAACTCCACCGCATTGCCCATGCTGTCACGCCGCTTCATGCGCCTTTTTCCGCCGCAAGATGAGCCATGCCGCTACCACTGCGACAATTCCCGCGACGACGGCGATAGCGACCTTCACGGGGCTTCTAGCGGGCGCGTCACCCGGTAACGGCGGCAGATCGGGAAAACGCTTGCGCAGGTCAGTGCGTTTTCGGGGGGGGATGGCCTCAATCGCCTCTCTAATTGGAAGGTAGTTTTTTCTCTTCAACTCATTTTCTTTATCCTCGTCCAATATCCTGCTCCATAGCGATAAGCGTTGCTCGCTCATCCTGTAGCCGTAACAGTGTTTGACCAGAAAATCATCCACCCATGAGGCTTCGCTTGCATACGATGTGATTTGCGTATATGCCATAAGAAGCGACAAAAGCCGTTCTTCGGTTTCATCAGAAACAGAGCGGTTTGCAATCGCGGACTCCATTTTTCCCAAGAACAGAGGAGTGACCCTGGATCGCCAAAACCCCTTATCAGCGTTGATGCCAAAGGCTTTTCTCATGAACTCAATGCACTCCTCCACACTCGCGATATTGACATAGACCTCCGCAGCGGCAGAACGGATGAACTTGAGGGTTTCAGGATCAAGGCTCTTTTCCTCCAGATAGGGCAGGAGCGAACGGTCACCAGAGTGCGCCACGAGGTCCAGCAACCTCACCGCATTGATGGCAATGGACGTCCGCCCGGTGCTTTTCACGTAGGCGGCACACTTGTCTATCTCTTCCTTGGCTACGTCGAGGATGCGCCGCTTGTCAACACCTGCTTCCTCGCACCGCTTCTCCATCATCCGATAGCAGTCCGCCACGGTCGGCAGATTCTGCTGGTGGGGATCGCCCTCATTGTCCGCCTCCATGATCGCAAAACCTTCAAGCATGTCGCGTATGGCCTCGTCGTCGAAGGGTCTTGCGCCCGGATTTTGGGCCGCAGACATCAACGCGATGGTCACGACATAAAACAACAGTACCTTTCTCATGTTCTCCTCCTCATTCGCTGACCGGATTCTGATGACAGCCGGACAGGCCGACGTTCCTCAACTCCAACTCATCGGCCGGATCGCCCGTCGTACTGAAATTGCGATATCCCCACACACTCCCTGACGGGATATCGGCCCGGGGCAGCGGCACGTTCCCATAACCCGTCGGACTCATGATCAGGCGGGCGACCACGAACTTCTGCATCAGCCCCGGCTCGTAATAACCGCCGCACCAGTCGGACGGCAGCATCTCCGGCGCGCACACGTCCGGGATGGAGACCTTATCCTCCTGCGGAAGAACCGTTATCTGGGGATAGATGTCGACGAGGCCGCAGGCGTGCAGCACCTCGTGCGCGATCGTGCTCGCATCGCCGATCGCGGCTATGGCAATGCCCTTGTCTCGTTTGATGCCATTAAGATTCCTGTTTCCCCCCGTGATCGTCCGCACGAAATAAAGCTCCACGCCGCCGGTGCCCGACGAGCAGTCCATGAGGGCGTCAAAGTTCTGCACGGCCGCCGGCGTGGTGTTGCTCGGGTTCAGCCATGCGGCATTGTCGGCGTAATGCACCGTCCCGCTCTGGACCAGTGTCAGCCCGTTCTGCCACAGGATCTTGTTGGCGTCCGTCAGAAGACCGGGGATCTCGGCGGCGTCGCGGGCAGGGTTTTCGCCGTTTCCGTCTCTCACGATCCAGACGGTGACGGGCACGTTGACGGCGGGAAGGACGGTGCCGGTGAAGAAAGGCCGGACGTGGGGCGGGGTGATGACGAGGCCCTTGATGTCGGCCTCCAGCCGGAAGGCGCCGGTCGAGGTCGCGGTCACGGCGATCTCGGGGCCGGTGCTGCCGCCGGCGAAGGCGACGCGCCCCGCGCCCTCCACGCCATGCCCGCGCGC
>DUPH01000405.1 GCA_012838435.1 Lentisphaerota bacterium
CATGAGTTCCTGCCGCAGGATGCCGCCGGACAGGCTGAGATGGCGAAGGTCATGGGGGTCGATGTGGCGCACATCCAAGAGGTCGTGGAGTCACTGCACGAGACCAACCCGATGCTGGGCCACCGTGGCTGCCGCTTGGGCATCAGCTATCCCGAGGTGACCGAGATGCAGGTGCGCGCGATTTGCGAGGCCGCCGCTGCGGTCAAGGGGTCGCGGCCTGAGATCATGGTGCCGCTGGTGGGCAACGTCAAAGAGCTGGTCGCCCAGAAGGAGCTGATCCTCAAGACGGTGGCGGAGGTCGAGAAGGCCAAGAAGGTCAAGCTGCAGATCACGGTCGGCACGATGATCGAGGTGCCGCGCGCGGCGATCACCGCCGATCAGATCGCGGCCGAGGCCGACTTCTTCTCGTTCGGCACGAACGACCTGACGCAGATGACCTGCGGCTTCTCGCGCGATGACGCCGGCAAGTTCCTGGGCGATTATGTGTCGCGCGGCTTCTACGACTACGACCCCTTCCAGGTGCTGGACATGGAGGGTGTGGGCCGCATGATCGAGATTGCCATGAACTACGCCCGCGGCGTGAAGCCCAAGCTGAAGGTCGGGGTGTGCGGTGAGCATGGCGGCGACCCGAAGACGGTGGCCTTCTGCTACAAGCTCGGCTTCGACTACGTGAGCTGCTCGCCTTACCGCGTGCCGATCGCGCGGCTGGCTGCGGCGCAGGCGGCGTTGCGGGGCTAAGGTCGGCGGCGTAAACGCCGCCCACAGAACGGGGTGCGCATTTTACACTCAACATTGCGACCACTGGGTGGTCGCAATAAGGCGGGCGACGGACGGCAAACGCATGAAAAAACGTGCTGTGATCGTTATGACAGCGATGGCGGCATGGGCGTTTGCCGTCTGGCCGCAGACGCGGCAGGGTGCCGCCGATGTGGTCAACGCGCCTGCGGTATGGCGCGATCCTGAGGTGCGTCGGCGTACGGTGACCACGCAGGCCGAAGCCGCGCGCACACGGCGCGAGGCGGCTTGGGCGCGCGCGAAGCAGCGCGGCTTGCCGATCAAGGGGGAGAAGCCCGGCGGCGGCGCGTTCGAACTGATGGACTTTGACGGCGAACGGCCGCTCTACCGTACCACCTGTAACGCTAACGCTGGAATTTCGTCCGGGGCGAACCTGCTGTGGGTTGCGCCTTACGGCGTCAACGGTGAGGGCGGGACTGTGGGGGTGTGGGATGCCAGTTCAGCCCGCACGACACATCGGGAGTATGGCGGACGCGTCACCTCGATGGACGGGGCCAGCGCCTCCTCCGACCACGCCTCGCACGTGGTGGGCACGATCTGCGCCGCCGGAATCGATGCTGCGGCCAAAGGCATGGCGCCGGCTGTGCGCGTAGACAGCTACGACTGGACCGACGACGTCAGCGAGATGGCCGAACGAGGTGCCGCAGTACCCGGCGAGGCCGGCATGATCAATATCTCCAGCCATAGCTACGGCATGTATGCGGGATGGGCTTACACCCAGTCGCCGGCCTATACCTGGTATGGCACAGGCATGGACGCGGCTGGATACGAGGATCACTTCGGCCAGTACAACGCCTATGCGCGCGACATCGACACGTTGGCCTATTCGCTGCCGTACTACCTGATCTTCTGGGCGGCTGGCAATGACCGTCTCGACAATCCCAAACAGGGCGACAGCGTGGCGCTCATTCCCGGAGGCGCATCGGTGGCTTACGATCCGGCGCTGCATCCGCCCGGTGACAAGGTTTACAAAAACGGCTACGACACGCTGAGTTATGATGGCCTCGGCAAGAACGTCCTGACTGTTGGTGCGCTGCGTGGCGCGGTCAGCGGCGGGGTACGGAATCTGGGCTACGCGGGGATGACCAGCTTTTCATCCTGGGGGCCGACCGACGACGGACGCATCAAACCCGATGTGACGGCCAATGGCTACTATCTATGGTCGACTTCGAATACGGATGACGCGTCCTACAAATCGATGTACGGCACCAGCATGGCCACGCCGAGCGCGGCGGGTTCGGCGCAGTTGCTGGTGCATCTGTTTCACACACTCTTCACCAATCAGGTGATGCGCGCCAGCACGTTGAAGGCGTTGCTGATCCACACGGCGGACGATCTGGGGCGGGCGGGACCGGACTACGAATATGGATGGGGCCTGATCAATGTACAGGCGGCGGCCGACCTGTTGGCTGCCTATCGCGCCAACGCCGGCACCCGGCATGTGGTGGAGAATCGGGTGACGGCCACGCGCACGCAGGTTGATGTGCCCTTTACGTGGGATGGCGCAAGCCCCATCAAAGCGACGCTCTGCTGGACCGATCCGGCCGGAACCGCCACCAGCGGACACGATGACCGGACGAGTCGCTTGGTCAACAACCTCGACCTGCGCGTGATCGGGCTTGATGCTGTCGTCCATCAGCCGTGGGTCATGCCGTTCGTGGGCGACTGGAGCTTGGAGTCGTGTGCGTACGCCGCGACTGTCGGCTCAAACACGACGGACAACGTGGAGCAGGTGCTGATTGCCGCGCCTGCCGTCAGCGGCGAATACACGGCGCGCGTAACCTTTGCGGGTACGCTGACCGGCGGTAACCAGCCCTTCTCGCTGATCCTGAGCGGTGTCGCGCCAGACCAGCGCGCGCCTGCGCCGGTGTTGACTGCATCGTCGCCGTTCACCGGTGTCGGCGTGCTCGACTTCACCCTGAGTGGTGAACACTTGATGTTGGGGGCCAAGGTAAGCCTGAAGCAGGGGGCGGACGAGGTGCCGGGCAGCCAGGTTGAGGCACTGGGCGACAGCGCCATCGCGAAGATTGATACAACCGGCATGGCCGGTGGCTGGTGGCGTATGACGGTTACCAATCCGGACGGACAGCGGGCTGTGCTGTGGAATGCGTTCGCAGTGCCTGAAACGCTCTGGTATGAACCGTTCGAGACCAACGACATTGTTGCCAAAGGCTGGACGTTCTCATCTGATGTCGGCTCAAGCCAGTGGGCTCTGAGCACCGATAAGGCGGTTTCGCCGACACGCTCTCTATACTCGCCTGCGGTGGCGACGTACTCCGACACCAGTGCGGTCTCGCCGCCGATTGCGATCCCGGCTGCGGCGCAGAACCTGAGCCTTTCGTTCTGGCATGACTATACGTTCGAGAGAAAGGCGGACGGTGGCGTGCTGGAGTTTTCGCTGGACGACGGCGATTGGTTTAACGTGACTGACTACGGTTCCGGTGCCTCTTTTGCATATGGCGATTATACGACTTCGCTAGTAGGAAACAATCCGCTGGGCATACGCCGGGCGTGGACGGGGACCAGTTCGGGGTTTGTCAAAGTGGTGGTGAATCTGACGAATACCGCAAAGTATGCCGGTCACTCGTTGCGCATCAGGTGGCGTCTGGGCACCGATGCGAGCACGTCCAGTGTCG
>DUPH01000406.1 GCA_012838435.1 Lentisphaerota bacterium
CCTTCGTGCCGGGGTTCATAAAGTAACGGCTGTTCACATGTTGATTGCCTGCGGATTCAACATAACCATCCTCATACGATTCAATGTCGCCGCCGTAGGCGAGCGCGGCGGCACCCACGCGGTCGTCTTTGTAACACCCGCGGCATCGACGTAGTACATCTTTTTAGTGAAACAGTCCAGAATTGCCGTATGGCGGGCGGTGTCCACCGGTATACCGGTCGAAAACGCTTTGAACGTGTTGCCCGCTCCGAAACTGAAGTGACCGCCCCCATTAATATAGCAAGAGACAAAAAATTTGGGGTCGGTAGCCTCATGGTCGCCCCCGACGATCCGCGCCTGTTTGTTGGTCGTCTCCGTGAGTTGAAAGTCCACCTCCCAGCGCGTATTGGGCGTCATGCAGTACCCTGTGTTGATACCCTGACCCTGAGTATAGTCCGTCTCCACATACGCATCCTCCGCCATGAGCGCCATTGCGCCGACCAGAGACAGACATGCGAAAATCATTTTTTGTTTCATCATCTTTCCTCCTGATTTAAAGTTTCACCAAACCTGCCATCATTGATCCGATGGATCATGCGGACGTGCTTCCTATCGCTCACTGAACGGCGGTAAATGTCTCGCCGTCGAAGTCGTAAAACTGAATCCGTGCGCCTGGTGGCTCGGCTGGCTGATCGCCCTTCGCCCGCCAGTTTCCGGTCGTCCGGATGGTGAACACACGCACCTTGCCCGCCGCGCGCGCGGCGGGCACAAAATCGGCTCCCTGCCCCGTGCCGAAGCGGAACGTTTTCAGGGGCTTAAAATCTTTGTCGAACGCGACGAACGGCGGACTCCCCTTCGCACCGTAAAAGTTTACGTAGAGTATCTTCCCGTCCGTCAGCATATTCTGTGCGCCGTAGTGCGTCTCAAAACCGTAGTCGACCTCCTGACGCGGCGCGGTCTCTTTCAACGAGACCGGATCGAATCGTCCGAAAAGATTCACGCGGTGCGGCTCTTTCGAGGGTTGCGTTTTGGCACCCATGCCCACATAGAGCGTGCCGTCCAACAACGTGATCCCGTCGGTTCCCCGGTCGATGAGCGTCTCACGCTGGAGATCGAGATTTTTGTCGAACACTTGGATCATCCCCTTGCCCTTGTTCGGCCCGCCGTAGACGGCAACGGACGTGTACAGACATCCATCATGCCAGCAGACGTCGCCTGTGTGAGTGATCACATCGAGCGTCTTGAGCATCTTCCCGTTCCAGTCAAACTTGCATATCCGCGTCATTTGCGCCAGATAGAGCGCCTCATCGGATGCCGCGGCACCTTGTATGTGCCCGCCTTTCGGGTCGAACGCAGCCGCCTCAAAATCAAACGTCCCTGCCTTCGGCGCAGGTAGTGCCGCGCCCGCCGAGGGCTTGCCGAACGCCGCCTGCTGCGAACCCGCCGCAGCGGAAAGCGTCGTGAAAAAAATGCCTCGGAGACAATCTCTGCGATTAAGATTCACCTCTTTCCTCCTCATCACTATAGGCGGCTCTTCAAATGAATCGAGAGAATCGACTTATTCGAATCATTCGATCCCGTCGATTCCAGCGATCCACATCAGAGCCTATTGTCAGTCGCATCAGTGGAGGCAGAGTATCATACCTCGCGGCAGATTTTCCACCCATTACGTTTTTGTAGACATGCGCTTTGACGCACAACACTGAATCCGGTAAAATGGGTCCTCATGCCACACAGAAAACTATCTTTGCGGCAGGCTGCACGCCACATCCGCATCTCGGAACGCGAGCTGTTCCATCTGGTACAGCGCGACGAGATTCCCTTTATCCGGCAGGGCGATGACGTGGTTTTCGAACACCGCGTGCTCGACGACTGGGCACAGCGTAGGATTATGGGACTCAGCAGCCGCATGCTCTCGGAGCATCACCGCCAAGAGACCGAAGTGCGCACGGACAGGGACTCGGATGACATCCTCATCAAGCGCCTCTGCCGCCCCGAATGGATCGACCCGGAGATGTCCGCGAAAACCAAGCCAGGCGTGATCCGTGACATGGTCGCCCTGGCGGTCACTACGGACCTGCTCTATGATGATGCCGCCTTGCAGCGCGAAATCGAAGAGCGCGAGAGTGTCAGTTCCACCGCGATCGGCGGCGGCGCCGCCTTTCTGCACGCACGCTACCACGACCCCTACTATGCCGCCGACTCCTTTATTGTGCTCGGCAAGACCGTGCAGCAGATTTTCTTCGGGGCGCAGGACGGAGAGCAGACCGATCTTTTCTTTTTGATCTGTTGTACCGACGACGTCTTGCATCTGCACGTCCTGGCTCGGCTCTGCATGTTGGCGCATGGCACTGAACTGCTCCCCGATCTGCGCGCCGCCACGACCGCTGAAGAGATGTACGCCATTCTTCTGAACGCTGAGCTTGAACTGTTAAAAGCCATGTAAAACCACGCCGCTCTGCGGCACAGCCGCTAAACTGCCGTATGAAGACACACATGCCCGCGCTCTCATGTTTGACAAAAAAGATGCGTACCGCCGCATGGTTCTTCGGTATCATGGCCCTCTCCTTGACGACCATCGCGCAAACGCCGCGTGACTTCGCGATCGACCTGCGCGCCACGGTCTCTGACACCGCGCCCTGCATCACCCTCTCCTGGTCGCTGCGTCAGGCCAACAAAATCGCCTCGCAAAAACTCCACCGGCGTCTCAAAAACGCCAGCGGGATGCCTTGGGAACTCCAAGCAACACTTGCCTCCAATGCCACCACGTATGCCGACAGCAGCGCCGTGCCGGGCATCGAATACGAATACTGGTTGCAACGCTCGTTCGCCGGTCTCTCGCCCTCTCCGGCGGTCGGCTACCTCAGCGCGGGCGTGAAGGTGCCCGAGGTTCATCAGCGCGGCACCCTGCTGCTGGTCGTCGATGACACACTGGCCGCGCCGTTGGCACCGGAGATCGCACAACTCACCGCCGATCTCGCCGCCGACGGCTGGACGGTGCAGTCCCTTCTCGCGCCGCGCGCCGGCACACCTGCCGCCGTCAAAGCGTTGATCCAGTCGGCCTACAATGCCGATCCCGAACAAGTCAAGATGGTCTATCTGCTCGGCCACGTCCCGGTCCCCTACTCCGGCAATATCGGACCGGACGGCCACAGCAACCATGTCGGCGCCTGGCCGGCCGATGGTTACTACGCCGATATGGACGGCATCTGGACCGACGCCTCGGTAAGCAATACCAGTGCCTCGCGTCCAGCCAACGTCAACATCCCCGGTGATGGCAAGTTTGACCAAAGCTATCTGCCCAGTGCGACGGAACTGATGGTCGGGCGCGTTGATCTGCACAGCATGACCAAGGCCCCCTCCACCGCCGCCACCGAGCTTCTCCTGTTGCGGCGCTACCTGCGCAAGGCGCACGACTACCGGCACAAACAGGGCGCATACGCCGCCATCCCGCGCCGTAGCCTGATCCGCGACGGATTCGGGTACTTCAGAGGCGAGGCCTTCGCCATCGCCGGATGGAGTTGGGCTTTCACCACTGTCGGACAGGATATCGACGTAGCACCGAGCGGCCAGTGGTTTGCAGATGCTTACGCCGGTGGCAAGGACTATCTCGTCGCCTATGGCAACGGTGGCGGCAGCTATGAAAGCGCCAGTACGATCGGCACGACGACTGATTTCGGTCTGTATCCTAGCCGCGCGGTCTTCACCAGCCTTTTCGGCAGTTACTTCGGCGACTGGGATGCCGACAACGTGTTGCTGCGTGCGCCGCTGGCAGGCAACGCCACCGGCGATTCGCTCGGCCTGACCTGCTTCTGAGGTGGCCGCCCCAATCGCTTCATGCACCACCTCGGTATGGGCGAGACCGTCGGCTTCGCGACTCTTGTCTCGCATAACGCTAACTTCTGGAGTGTCCGCTACCAACCCAACGCCTACGCCGGCGTACACTGCGGTTTGATGGGCGACCCCGCTCTGCGCCTGCATGCAGTGGAGCCGCCGCGCCACCTGCACGCCACCAGCGCCAACTCGCAGGTCACCCTCGCATGGAACGCCTCGTCCGAGCCCGCCCTGCAAGGCTACCACGTCTACCGCGCGCCCACGCCTGCCGGCCCCTTTACCCAATTGACTGAAGACCCTTTGACGGTCACCACCTACACCGATTCAACCGTGACCGCTGACGAGACCTATACCTACCTCGTGCGCACGCTAAAGCTTGAGTCCGCCCCCGGTGGTTCCTACTACAACCTCAGTGTCGGCTCCGCGCTGACCCTGACCGCACGCGCCGCCTCCAGCGCTATCCCCTCCAATCCCACCGGTCTGACCGTCATGCCCAGCAACGCCGTGCAGGCGACGCTCACATGGAGCGACACCGCCGCAAACGAAACCGGATTCCGCATTGAACGCCGCGTTGATGCTGCCGACACCTTCAGCCTGCTCGCGACGGTCGCCGCCGACACCACCACATACCTCGACCCCGGTCCTTTCACACACGGCAGCTCCTACGCCTATCGCGTGGTTGCCACAAACACCGCTGGTGACTCGCCCGCCTCCACTGAAGCCTCGTTCGTCGCGATTGCTGGACATTTCACCCTGCCCAGCACCCGCCTGAAGGTCAGCAAAACCGCCGGCAACGTCGTGCTCGACGCCGAGCGTTTCGGCGGAGTCAACGGCCCTTGTTCGGTGAACTATGCCACCGCCAATACCTCCGCCGAAGCCGGTATCCACTATCAACCTGTCAACGGCACACTCGCATGGCCGGACGGCACGGTCGGCGCCAAGTCCATCACCGTGCCCATCGTCAATACCGGCACGCCCCAGCCCGCGCGCCAGTTCACGCTTGCGCTGAGCGGCAACTCCGCCGGCACCGGCCTGACCGCGAATAGGAAGGCCTCGATCCTGATCGAAGACCCGACCGCCACACTCGGCGCGCCGTGGAGTCAAGCCATCGTCGGCAGCGTCACGGACTCCTCTCCGGCTGTGCTGATCGACGGCATCCTCAGCAGCACCCTCATCGGCGGGTCGGGCATCACATCCGGTTCCACCGACAACGGACGCTTCATCTACCAGAGCCGCAGCGGCGACGGCAGCCTCACGGCCTATTTTCCAACCGGCATTCCGCACGACTCCAGCGCCCGCGTCTGTGTCATGATCCGCGCCTCGACCGCCAACAATGCCATCAGCGCGGCGGCAGTGGCTGGCACCACTGCCGTATTCGGCAGCAAGCTCGCCTACCGCGCTACAACAGGCGGCAGTGCATCCGCCATACCCAGCAGCGCAAACGGCCTCTATTTGGACTGCTGGCTACGGCTCACCCGTATCGGCCCGCGCTTCACGGCTGAAGCCTCGAAAGACGGCACCGACTGGACTGTGCTCGGCGCGGCCACGCTCGGTGGCATGCCCGACACCGCGTTGTGGGGCATATTCCACCTTGCATCCAACAGGAATGACTTCCACCTTGCTTCCGCTTCTACGGTCACATTTGCGGATCCGCCCCTGCCGGCAGTTCCCACCAACTTAGTCGCCAACGCCCCCACACCGACTGCCGTCACGCTGACGTGGGCGAGTGTGTCCGGCGCTTCAGGCTATGTGATCGAACGGCGAATGGAAGGCGAGGCCTTTGT
Source organism: Lentisphaerota bacterium (assembly GCA_012838435.1). GTDB lineage: Bacteria > Verrucomicrobiota > Kiritimatiellia > RFP12 > UBA1067 > DUPH01. Next base: position 5,598 of record DUPH01000406.1, read on the forward strand.
CCAACTCGCTGACATCGCGACGACTGACGGCTCAACCCAGACTTATACCGACACCGGTCTCAGCGCGGACACCGCCCTGGCCTACCGCGTGCGCGCCTACAACAGCGCCGCCAGCAGTGAATTTTGCGAACCGGTCACCGTCACCACGCCACCGCCCTATCTCCTGCTCACCGTCACCACCGCCGATACAGGCGGTGCCGATGCAACCGTGCAGCGTGACTTAGCATCGGTCCCGCTCGGCACCGGCGATGTTGTCTCGGTTGCCGGGTTCTACCACTACGACGGCAACTCCTGGTCCGTACTCAGCAACGCCTGCAAGAGCTATCTGCGTTTCGACCTCACGGATCTTCCCACCCCGGTCAGCGCCCAATTGGCCATGACCTTTGTCGAGGCGCGGCTGTTTGAGCAGAGCGGGTACTTTGACATCGACGCCGTGCTACTCGCCGACTCCTCTGACTCATGGGACGAGACGACCCTCACATGGAATAATGCCCCACAGAACGCCACGGCCTCCTACGGATTCACCGGAACCACGCACAGCCTCGGCGGTCTATACGAAGAACGGTTGCCCATTGTCGGTGAAATCCTCCGGATGCCGCTGGATGCCGCCACGCTCTTCAACAACCGCGGCGCTGACAACCGCGTCACCATCGCGCTGTATCAATACCTCGGCGCCACCACCGACTGGGCGTCGCGCGAGCATGCGACACTCACCCCGCCCACGCTCGAATTTGCCTGCGTCAACTCAGCCCCGCTACGTCCAGCGTTTTTCACCGCCACGCCGGGCCGCCTCTTCAGCATCCAGTTGGACTGGACCGACGTCGCCACCAACGAAACCGGCTACGTGTTGGAGCGCAGTGTAAACGGCGGCGACTTCATGCCATTCCAAACGTTACCGCCGGACACCACCCATATCACCGACGACACCACGCAGCCGAACACGCTCTACGCCTACCGTGTGCGCACCGTGAACGCCGCCGGGCCGTCCGCCTGGTCGTCGGTCGCCACACTCGAGACGCCCGGCACCTTCGAAGCCTGGGGTACCGTCTGGGATGCCGAAGGTTTGGTTCCGCATCTCTCGTGGAGGCTGAACTGGGATCTCGATCAGACACCGCCATTCGACGGCACCATGCCGCTGAACTTCGCCTCCAGCGGCACTGTGGCGCAGGTCAACGTCGAGGCGCGCGTCAGCGGCATCAGCCTGCACAGCCGTGACCCTTTCACGCTGATCGACGGTGGCGGTTCACTAATCCTCGGCGGTGGCGGCATCCGAGCGGCCAACCCGAACACCGACACGCCGCTCCTCTACACCGTTGCCGCCGACATCACACTCGAGGCCGACCAGACTTGGGGCGTGACCAATAACGGCGCAGGGCTCACTACCCTGCTCGTCAGCGGACCGGTCCAAGACGGCGACACACCCTTTGGTTTCACCAAGGCCGGTGACGGACACCTGATCCTTGCTGGCGATAATACGTACGGCGGCACAACGCGTATCACGGACGGTACCGTGTTGGTGCGGCATAGCAATGCCTTCGGCAGCGCAACAGGCGGCACGCTGGTGGAAGGTCCCGCGTGGATCGAACTCGACGGAGACCTTGCCGTGCCCGAACCGCTGACGCTTGCCAACAATGCTCCGGACGGCGCGGTACGCGCCCTTGTCGGCACAAACACATGGAGCGGACCGGTCACCTCCTCGGCAGCATCCCCGCTGCGTGCACTCAATACGAGCAGCCTGACCTTCACGGGCGGCGTGACAGCCCCGTCCGGCCTCACACTCGTGCCTGATCCCAACGCGGAGATTGCCATCTCCGGTGCTCCGCTCACCGCCGGTGCCTCATCCAAGATCATCGCGCAAGGCGGCGGCACCGTCGCCTTTGGTGCATCCGACAATCTTTGGGGCACGTTGGAGATCGCCAGCACCACCGTGCGCACGGATGCCCCCAACGCCCTTCCGCCTAGATCGGTTGTCGCAATGGGCAGGACTGGTGCCCTCGATGCCGTCCTCGACCTGAACGGATTTGACCAAACGGTCGCCCAACTCAAACGCGGCCTGACCACGCCGGGCAACCGTATCGTGACCAGCGCGACGCCCGCCACGTTGACGGTCGACCACAGCGGTTCCACGATGTATTTCGACGGCGTCTTCAACGGCGCGGTCAACGTGACGAAAACCGGTAGCGGTACCTATGGCCTGACCGCCGCCGGCCATGGAACCAGCGGCGACTTTACCATCAGCAACGGCACACTGCGCTTCTACGCCACGCCGGTCATCGCCGACACAGCCCGCCTCAGCATCAGTGCGCCCGGCAAACTCCAACTCCCGGCCGACAGCGTCGAAACTGTCGGCGAGTTGGTTCTGGACGGCGGACGCAAATGGCAGGGCACCTGGGGTTCTTCGAGCAGCCCGGCCGACAACAAAGACGATACGCACTTCTCGGGCTCCGGCATGGTATTGGTTCCGTTCGGCAACAGCACAGCCTGGGATGGCGGCGCTTCCACCCCGGATATCAACGCGCCGTTCAACTGGGATTACGACGATCTGCCGGAATTGTACGACGGTTCGCGCCGATTGGCTTTCGGCGTCGGCGGTCATCTCGCGGTCGTGAACACCAACGTCCACTTCCGCGGCATCCTGCTCAACCGCACCGCCGACTTCACGATCGCCCCCGGCGGCGGCACGTTGATGCTCGGCACGGATGGCCTCTGCGCCGCACTGCCCGGCAATCTCCCCTACACCTACACGATCGAGGCACCGCTCGTGATGGCCGTGCCCCAACTCTGGTGTGTGACCAATGCGGGAGCAGCGCAGACTATGATTGTCGTCACGGGCACGCTCTCCGACGGCGGTGCCAATCTGCCACTCGAAAAAGAAGGTATCGGTACGCTGTCATTGGCCGGCGACAACCGTGCCTATGGCGGCGAGATCATCGTGCGATCGAACAGCGTGTTGCGTGTTGCGCACATGTACGGGTTGGGTAGCGCCGACACGCCAACCCGCGTTCAAGCCGGTGGGTGCCTTGAAGTGGGCGGAAACACCACGGTTGCGGAACCCGTGATCCTTGAAGATCCCGAAAGCACGCTCTGCGGTGTCAGCGGCACCAACCGCTGGTGCGGCCCTATCACGCAAAGTGGCCCCGTGCGCATCTGTGCCCGAGAAGACGGCTCGTTCCTATTCACAGTGCCCGTCTCTCCGAGTTACGATCTGGTCCTCTCGCCCGAGTTGGGTGCCTGCGTGGCGCTCGCGGAGCAACCGCAACTTTTGGGATCGCGGAAGCTCTGTGCCCACGGTGCTGGCATCGTCGCCATCGCCGTGACAGGTAACACCTGGAGCACGCTGGAGATCGGCGGGGCGACGGTGCGGCTTGATGCTCCCAACGTCTTGCCTGCCAACAGTATTGTCGCGATGGGTGCAACCTACAATCTGGATGCCACGCTGGACCTGAACGGTAACGATCAAACGGTCGCGCAACTCAAACGAGGACTAACCACATCCGGTAACCGTACCGTGACCAGCGCGACGCCCGCCACGCTGACGGTTAACCAGGTCAGCAGCACCTATTATTGTGATGCGAGCTTCAGCGGAGCGGTCAGCCTCGTCAAGGCCGGTGCTGGAACACTCTACCTGCTAGGCACCAACACGACCGCCACCGGTGCCGTCACGGTGCAGGCCGGCACCTTGCGGCTCCACGCAACCGCCAGTCTGGGCCAGAGCACGCGTGTGACGGTCGCGGGCGGCACCCTGCGGCTTGGCAGTGGCGACAGCATCTCGGACGATGCCGACCTGGCCCTTGCGGCCAGCGGTGCCAAGCTCTACCTCGATACCGGTGTTACAGAAACCGTGCGCACACTGCGCATCGGCAACACCTTGATGCGGCGCGGCACCTACAGCGCGGATGCCGCAAGCGGCGCACAAGTGATCGACACCCTCCGCTTTTCCGGCACCGGCGTCCTACGCGTGTTGCGCGGCACCGAATCGGTCATTACCCTGCGGTGACTGTCACGGCTCCCAACGCTCCGTGTCTTCGCGTTGCGGGCGCCATGCAGGACGGTGGCCGAAGAGCACGGTGCCGAGCCGCACCCAGGTGGCGCCCTCTTCCACCGCCACCTCATAATCGTTGCTCATGCCCATCGACAGATTCGGCAAGCCGATCGCGAACTCCTGCTCCCAGCGGTCGCGATATGTGCGCAACTGCGCGAAGACCGGACGCGCCAACTCAGGATCGGGACAGAACGGTGCCATTGTCATCAACCCGGTCAGCGTGAGCGAACGGCATTGCAACGCATACTCGATCGCCTCGGGCACCTGTTCGGGCTTAAGCCCCTCCTTGCTCGATTCGCCCGAGACATTGACCTCCAGCAGAATCTCGGGACGGTGACCACACTCGTCGGCGATCCGTTCAAGTCGTTCGAGCAGCGGCACAGAATCCACAGAGTGGATGACGGAAAAAAGTTCCAAGGCGGGGCGCACCTTGTTGCGCTGCAGATGACCGATCAGATGCCATGACGGGCCACTGATGCTCTCCGGGATCTTCCAAGCTGCCTCCTGTACCTTGTTTTCGCCGAAAAGCCTGATGCCCGCCTCCCACGCCTCACGCACCACATCCGGTCCGTGCGTCTTGGTGACACCGATGATCTCGACCTCATCCGGCTTGCGGCCCGCCTTGGCACAGGCCGCCGCGATGCGCGCCTGCACGTCCATCAAAGTATCAGATATCGCTCTATCCGATTCCATGTGACTCCCGATTCCATTTTTTGACATGATTACATGATTTACATGATTGGGTTGCGGGCTTCGCCCGCGTTAGTTTGTCTAGAGCACGTTGCCACGCTCCGCAGCGCCCCTCAAAAAACCTCTGCGTCTCTGCGTCTCTGCGTTAAATAAGTTGCTGGCCGTCAGCTACACGCGATGCGGCCGCTGATGGCTCGCTTGAGCGTCAGCGGATCGGAATAGCCCACGCCGCTGTCTGCGGGCAATCCAAAGGCGAGGCGCGTCACACGCACACCCAGCGGTCCGAGCAGTTCACTGATATAACCCGCAGTGGCGTCGCCCTCCATATCAGTACTCAGCGCCAGCAGCACCTCCTTCACGCCACCGCGCTCAATGCGTTCGACGAGCGCACGCAAACGCAGGTCGGCGGGACCAGTCTGCCGCGCGGGAGAGAGCTTACCCATCAGCGCGTGGTACCGCCCACGATAGCCGCCGGAACGCTCGATAGCAAAGATATCGGAGGGTTCCTCCACTACGCACAGCAACGTGCCGTCGCGCGAAGTATCGGCACAGAGGCCGCACGGATTCTGCTCACGCGCTGTAAACCCGCCGCAGACCGTACAGCAACAAACCGTGGCACGCGCCTCCTGCAAAGCCGCCACCAGAGTGTCCAGCAACAGCTCGGGTTTGCGCAGCAAAGCCAACGCGGCGCGCTCCGCTGACCGCCGTCCCAGTCCGGGAAGTTTGGACAGTGCGCGGATCAGATTGTCGACCGGCGGGACCATGACGGTTTCAGCCTCCGAACATGTCGCCCATGCCCGATCCCTGCATCATCTTGGCCATGGCTTCCTGCGTCTGCTTCTTGACCCCTTTGAGAGCGCCGTTGACCACGTTATTGAGCATCGTCTCGAAACGTTCCGGCTTGCCGGCAATGACCTCCTGCAGCGCCTCCGGTGTCACCTTGATCGATACGATCGTGAAATCGCCGCGCGCCACGCAAGTGATGCCGCCGTTAGCATATTCAAAGGTGATCTTCTCAATTTCCGACTGAATGCGCTTGGCTTCCTTACGCATCTGCATCGCCTGCTTGACCTGGTCGAGCATACCCATGTGTCCAACTCCTCAAATGGTTGCGTCCGCGCATTTTCCACGCGGACTGATCTGGTTTACTTGGCGAGTAGTTTAATACACCCTGCCGTACGTCTCAAGCCTGTTTAAGGCAACGGTGCGCACCTACTTGAAAAACAGCCAGCCGAGATCCTCGGGGTTTTCATTGCACAACCGGAGCCTGTAGGGCCACGGATCGCGTGCGATCCATGAACGTTCGCCGCCGCCTGACACATGCCGGACGTTGATCCGCAATGCGGCCGGTGCCGCAGCATCCATGCCGA
>DUPH01000407.1 GCA_012838435.1 Lentisphaerota bacterium
CATCAAATCGCGTATGCGCGCCATCTCGATCAATGTCAGCGGCGCGGCCTCGGTCAGCGGTATGGTCAGACCCAACGATCACGTCGACGTGCTCGGTACCTTCTCCTTCCCCTCAAAAACCGTTCAAGGCGAGATGGAACTGGTTACCCTCACGATGCTCCAAGATGTGCTGGTACTGGCGACCGGCCGCGAGACCGCCAAGTCGCGCTTGTTCTCTGACGCGCGCATGCCCGCCTCGTACAACACCGTGACCCTCGAGGTCACCCCGCGTGAGGCGGAGATGCTGGTCTTCGCCGAACAGATCAAAGGACGCATCTCGCTGGCGTTGCGCAATCCGGAGGACGTCTATTTTGAAAAGACATTGCCGCGCGTCGATTTCCAGATGATCCAGTCTGAAATTGAATCGCTCAACACCTATCGCCAACAGCAACTATTGCGCAAACGCGTTACGGACTGATCGCACCCGCGCCCCCCCCATGCCCATGAAATTCTTCCTCGATATCGCTTATCCCGACCAAGCCTCGAACCGCTTCGAGTTGCCGCCCGGCCTCTACACCATCGGCCGCGGCGACGCCTGCAAGATCCGGTTGCGCCACCCAGAGGTCAGCGAACGGCACGCACTGCTAACGCTACGCGAAACCGGTGTCACCATCGAAGATCTCCACTCCAGCAACGGCACCATCGTGGGCGGTCGGCCCATCCAAGAACCCACACGGCTGCGCGCCGACGACGTGGTCAGCTTAGGCCCCTGCCTGCTGCGTGTCTCGTCTGACGAGCCCGCCACCTCCGACGCTCCGGCCGCGTCCGCCGCCCCCGACGTACCGCAGCCCGAACCGCCGCGCGCGCCCGCCCCCGAACCTGCGGTTGCGCAACCGCCGTCGATCCCCGTCTCGGCTCCACCTCCACCTCCGCCTCCCCCTCTCCCGGCGCCGGTCGACCCGATGGCCGCCATCATGCGCGAAATCAAAAACCAGATCCACGGCGAACTGATTCAGCGTCTGGACCTCAAGCGCATGACCGTCTCGCGCATCGGCACCGATGAGCTACAGCAGAAGGCCCGCGAAACCATCCGCGCCATCATCGCGGAGGTTCGCCGTAACCGGAAGCTGCCTGCCGGTATTGATCCCGCGCGTCTGGAAAAAGAGATTTACGACGAAGCCGTGCGCCTCGGCCCGCTGGAAGACTTTCTAGCCGACGACTCCATCACCGAAATCATGGTCAACGGCCCCGGCCAGGTGTTCGTCGAGCGCAACGGCCGCATCGAACTGACCGGACAGACCTTCATGGATGACGAGTCGGTGCTAGGTGTCATCGAACGCATCGTCGCCCCGATCGGCCGTCGCATCGACGAAAGCCAACCCTATGTCGACGCCCGTCTGCCGGACGGTTCGCGCGTCAACGCCATCATCGCGCCGCTCTCCCTCACTGGCCCCTGCATCACCATCCGCAAATTCTCCAAACGCGCGCTGACCGTTGACGACTTCATCGCCTTTGGCACCTGGACGCACAACATCGCAGAGTTCCTGCGTCTCTGCGTCATCATGCGTAAGAATATTGTGGTCGCAGGTGGTACCGGCTCCGGAAAAACGACACTGCTCAACGTGCTAAGCGGCTTCATCCCGCCGACGGACCGCATCATCACGATCGAAGATGCCGCCGAACTGCGCCTCGTCCAGCCCCATGTGGTCCGCCTTGAAGCCCGTCCGCCCAACATCGAAGGCCGCGGTGCGATCACCATCCGCGATCTCGTCCGTAACGCGCTGCGCATGCGACCGGACCGGATCATCGTGGGCGAGTGTCGCGGCGGCGAAGCACTCGATATGCTCCAGGCAATGAACACCGGGCACGACGGCTCGCTCACCACCGTCCACGCGAACTCGCCGCGCGATGTCATCTCGCGTCTCGAAACCATGGTATTGATGTCCGGGCTGGAACTTCCTTCGCGCGCCATCCGCGAACAGATCGCCTCGGCGATCGACCTCGTGGTGCATGAATCGCGCCTCAGTGACGGCTCGCGTAAAGTGACCTGTGTCTCCGAAGTGGTCGGACTCGAAGGGCTACAAGTCGTGATGCAGGATCTTTTCGAGTTCGAGCAGACCGGCGTCGATGAAAAAGGCAAAGTTCTCGGACGCTTCAGGCCGACCGGCGCGGTGCCGACCTTCTTCGAGCACATCAAGAGCCGCGGCCTGCATCTGGACCCCGCCATCTTCGATCCTGCCAAACAAGGCGGTGACGCATGACGCCCGGCACCCTCACTGCGCTCGGCTGGTCTGCGACCGCACTGATCGGTCTAGCCTTCACTGGACTGGGTTACACCGTCGTGCGCGCCTTCGGCTCCGGTGCAGGCGCCTACGCCGACTCCATGTCCGAGGAAGCCTCGCGCCGTTTCGAGGACCTCTTCCTCTTCATCCCGGCCAAGCGCATCTCCGACATCGGACGCGCCGCAGCAGCCGCCGTCTTCCTGCTCTGCTTCGTGCCGCTTTTCGACCACACCAATCTGGTCTCGACGGTCGCCGGCACCGTGCTCGGCTTGACCTTCGGTGTGCTCGCGTTGATGGCACCCTCCAAACTGATCGATATCCTGCGTGAACGCCGCCGCCGTCTATTCAACGAGCAGCTCGTCGAAGCGCTCGGCAGCATGAGCAACGCCCTGCGTGCAGGTTTCAGCATCAACCAAGCCTTTGAGTCCGTGGTGCAGAACGGCGAAAAGCCCATCTCTCAGGAATTCGGCGTCATGCTACAGCAGATGCGTGTGGGCATGAATTTTTACGACGCGCTACAAAGCCTCGACAAGCGGGTCGGCTCCGACGACCTGACGCTGGTGGTCACCTCGATCGACATCGCCCGCCGCACGGGCGGCAACCTGACGGAAATCTTCGACAAGATCAGCCTGACCATCCGCGAGCGCATGCGCATCGAGCGGCGCGTGCAGACGCTCACCGCACAGGGACGCCTACAGGGCATCATTGTCGCCTGCATGCCGGCGCTACTCGGTGCGGTCATGACCTTCATCAAGCCGGGCATGATGATTCCCTTCTTCAAATCCGTCAACGGCATGATCGCCATCGGCCTCACCGCCCTACTCATCGCCGTCGGCTGGTTCTTCATCAGCCGCATCATCCGCATTGATGTTTAGAAGGTTTTAAGAGCCCATCTCGCTCAACTCACCAACACACCGCCCCACTACGACACCGCATGTCTGCTCCATGCTATTTCCACACCTTGAAAGGTGTGGAAATAGCTGCCCTCTTCGACAAGCATACCAAAATGCACCCCCACGCACCGAGCAATCACATCAATACCCTTGATTTTAAAGGCTCATCTCGATCAACGCGACAACATGCCGCACCACTGCGGTGCCTCATATCTGAACCATGCTATTTCCACATATTGAAAGGTGTGGCAGTAGCCGCCCCCTTCGACAAGTATACCAAAATGCACCCCCACGCACCGGACGACCACACTAATACCCCGATTTTAAAGGCTCATCTCGATCAATGCGACAACACACCGCATCACTACGGCACCCTATGTCTGATCCATACCTATTTCCACACCTTGAAAGGTGTGGCAGTTGTTACCCACTCAGCCGTTTATCCTAAAAAGAGCAGTTGAATCTTCAACTCTCTTTGGTTTCAAGGTTTCTGGTTTCATGGTTTCATCCAAATCGGGATCGGGATCGCGACTAAGGGACAGGTATTTAGAGAGCCAAACGCAAGATGGATGCGGGGCGGTCCGAGACGTCCCACCCTACTTTGACGCACACAACTCCGTCCGCCAGACTTGCGGAACGTCGGCGTCGAAACCGGGATCGTGTCGGGATCGGTGCTTCTTCGTGAGTGTGTTGGCGTACGGTTTTTGCCGCGCACAGCGCGGCCGGTCAAGCAGACGCTTGCCCCGGCGCTTCGCGAGCCCAGCCAAAAGCGTAATTCGCGGTTAACGAACCGTTGACATCGATTCCATACTTTTCTATCATGCTTTCATACTTGTGGAGGTGAATGATGTTGACCGCAGTTGTTGCAGAACGGGGGCAGGTGACGATTCCCAAGGTCCTACGCGACCGTCTGGGGATCAAGCCTGCGACCGTGCTGGCTTTCAGCGTAAAGAATGGCGTTCTGACGGCTGTGAAAGTCGTGCCGGAGGATCCGGTGGCCGCTGTGACAGGATGCCTGAAGACGGATCGGGACTCGGATGAATGGATGGACGAGTTGCGGGGTGAACCGTGATCACTGCCGTCGATACGAATGTGCTGTTGGACGTCTTTTTGAATGATCCGACGTTCTGCCCTGGCTCTGCCAACGCTCTGCGTAAATGCCTTGCAGAGGGTGCGCTGATTGCCTGCGATGTCGTCTGGGCGGAGACGATGGCGGTCTTCCCGACCGACCGCCAGTTCGAAGCCGTCATGTCCGAACTGCAGATCACATTCTCGCCCATGCCGGAAAAAGCTGCCGCGCGAGCTGGGCGACTGTGGCGGTCGGCTCGGAGCGGTGGGACGCCACGCGGCGGTCGTGTGATCGCCGACTTTTTAGTCGCGGCTCATGCAGCCGAATGCGCGGATCGCCTGCTGACTCGTGATCGCGGATTTTACCGTTCGCACTTCAAGGGGCTCTCCCTTGTCGATCCGTTGCGCTTGGCGTTGTCGTAACAGCCTTACCTCTTACCTACTACCTATTACTTCTCATCGCGACCACTTGGTGGTCGCAATGTGCGCTGTTTCGATCCAGTCACGTGCGGCCGCTTCATCGAGAGTCACGCTGTACCGAATTTCCTGATACCGCTCCAACAACGTGACGAGCTGTGCCGCACGCTCGTCAGGCAATCGCTCTGCCACACGCTGATACCACTCTGTCCAGCTCTCCGCAGTGCGCCGCCGCAACGGTGCCGGCAGAGCGCGGCGCTCTACGTGGGTCATGGCTCGCGTCAGCTCCTCGCGTAGGCGTGCCTCGGGCGTCATGCGCCACCAGCGACGGCGCCAACGCAACCATGCCAACGCGCCGAACCCCAACGCCACCACCACGCCGGGAACACTCCAGATCATCTGCCAGAGAAACAGGATCAGCAATTCGCCGCCATCGGCCAGAACTTGCAGAAAGTTTGTGTTCCGTAGATAGGCCAGCGTGCGCCGCCATGACGCGGCAAACAGATCAAGCGCGAGCCTGAAGCGTCCCGGTCGCTGCAACGCCGACGGCCGCCCCTCCGGCGGCGTCGGATCGACAATCAGCCAGCGTCCGGACGCGCTGTCCCATACCTCGACCCAAGCATGGCCGTCACGTTCCCGCACGACCCAGCGCGCCAGCCAAGGGTTCCAGTCGTTACAGACAAAACCGCCAATCATCCGCGCGGGAATACCGCGCTGACGGAACATCAACGTTGCCGCGCTCGCAAAAAATGTGCAGGAGCCCTCTTTACGCGTCATGAAATCAATCAACGGATCGGGATTGGCCTTCATCCTTATACCGAGGCGGTAGGCAAAACGGGCTGAGAAATCAGCGTCGACACACCGTACCGCCTCACCGACCGAAGACGCGGTCGCGAGTCCCGCGCAAGACTCAACCCAGTTCGAGACCGCACCAGCCAGCGAACGGGGCACCTCAAGATACACCGCCGCATTACCCTCCGGTTGCGGCCATGCACGATCCATCATGCGCCGCGGATCGACCTCAATTTCGTATGCGTCCGGAAACGGCCCGTTCACCGTCACGCTACCGTTCG
>DUPH01000408.1 GCA_012838435.1 Lentisphaerota bacterium
AACAAAAACGCGAAACGGCCGGTCGCTCCGGGAAAACCTCTAACCTGAAACCTCAAAAAAGACATCAAAAATCCAAGCAAATCCACATGGGTAAGGGTGAATTATCCCGCCTATGGGATGCTAGTGATCTTCTGTAATTTGTTCATGTCCTGAAGCTAACGGATCATATTAGTTCTGCCTGCCGGGGTCAAGCATCGTTCTTCGGTTAACCGACTCGGTTGATGTTGTCATCAACATGACGCTCCCATGATTTTTTGAGCAGACTTTCAATGTCAGACTTCAGCCTTGACGGGACATCCACCCAGTGCGTTTCAGGATGAAGCGCAAGCGTGCACCCATATGACGATGCCACCCCCTTTATTATGTGTCGGCACCACCTTAGACAGCCCCACTCATGCCGTTTTGCCGGGCAAAGGTCATGCCGCTCAGCATCCCACATAATATCGTCATACACTTTCTGTATGGCTGGAAAGGATTGTGTTCTTGGCGCGATACGCAGCCGTCCAACGTCATCTATCGACACCTGCGCAATAAAGTCTGTGGTCCCAAGCTTGCCTTGCATTTGGAGATGTTTTCTCAATTTGGCGATACGCCTTTTCTTTACAACATACCAAAAGAACAGCTCAAATATGAAAAACACAACAAAAGCGCCTGCGCAGACTATGGGATAGATAGCATGCAAAATGGGAAACATATATTCCGGATTTGCAGTCACTTTGCAGACATAGGCCCATAAGATCAAAGAAAACAGTATTGAAAGGCCAGATGAGATCCGCCGCTTAAAGCCATCGCCAAGTAGAAACACGATGACTGAAACAATCAACGGCAGGAACATAAAAGCAAAAATGCCGATGGTTTTGCTTGTTGCATCATCCATTTTTATCCTCTGCTCTGAACAGTGTTCTTAAGTCTGCCTCATAAAGGCGGACAGGCCCCTCCGTTCAGTCAAAATCGTATTCATTCTGATTACTGGGGTCAAGCGGCGTCTCAAGTAATGAGCGGTCCGAGACGTCCCGCCCTACTGTGCTGTTCGATTGGGAAAAACAAAACCAACCCCTACGTCTCTGCGTAAAAAACCACCTCCAAAAACGCCCCACTCTACTTCCACACCTTTCAAGGTGTGGAAAAGTAGCCAGAGAGAAAATGGAAGCCGATAGTACGGAAAACAGTAGTAAATAAAGGGTTTTCGATATTTCCCCCCCTGTATTGGCTGCCGCTCCCTCACTTCCACACCTTTCAATATGTGGAAATGCGACTGGAGGGGGAAGAAGACAAGAATGAGTCATTGGGGATCGTAGTTTGACATTAGACATTTCGTGTTTTCAGCCACGCCGTCCATCCTTCCGGTGGTGCCTCATTCACCTTGCCACGGCGACACCTTACCACACCGCGAAAACGCTTCGCATCGCAACCCAATATCAAAATACGACCCCGCTTCTCACGGTGACAACCACAAGTCTTGTCTAATGCTAGTCTTCACTCTCCTCGTCCGAGTCGGATTCAGCGCCCACTTTTTCGAGCGCTCGGCGCAGCTTTTCGTCGATCGACACTTGGTCTTCCAAACAGGGTTGGCGTTTCCTCAAGCGTTCCTGCGGTGAGCCGACTTTGATGTTTGTCGCGTAATCGCGGGGTTTCCATGTTGTCCACCTCGGACGGCAATCGGCCCAATAGTAATATAGAACATCCATCATCTGAACCATTAAGGGATGATTGTTGCCAAGCCATCCAGAACATTCCCAATTCCTGTAGTTCTTCGCATACGCAAAATAAAAACTACGTTGTTCATCGTTAAGAGGCAGCCTCCCTTCCCTAAAACAAAAATCCGTTGCCAGATCAATGTCGGCATCTTTTACATCACGTCTAATCGCGTATTGAATCCCTTTAAGTTGGTTCGTTATCGAAAGCGCCAACGCTTTGTCGACGTCTCCTTTTGCAAGGGCCTTGCTGATCACACATGTGCTAAACAGAACATCCGACAAAACGCCACGTGCCTCCATCAGTTCCAGCCGGACAGAGAGGTATGCCTTCACTGTTGTGGCAAGCAATGCCAACGACAATATCAAAAAAAACAAACGGAAACATTTCCTGACTTTCTTTGGTTTTTGAAAAATATTGGTGCTCATTTTCTGCTTTTACCTCCATCTCATTTTCTCCTGAAGTCATGTAGTGAAACACATTCAATAACAGACATCATCATAATCGGCGACTGTCAACACAGCGGTCTCTCCATCAATCGAAAACCGGATCGGTATCGACCATATCACCGGCAGCGCATGTAATATGTTGTAAACAGAAAGTTCTCCGGCGGTGTTGAGTGACACCTTCGGCAGGTTTGATTTTCGTGAACCACCAAAGCCTTCTTTGTAACCCCATCGTTTCAACTCTTCTGCTGAAAATTGGGGCAAGTCCCACGACGGCGGAAACTCCACCCTGATGCTGACTTTGCTTTGGGCATCGTTTGCCCCATTTAACGCATCGTTTAGATACTCGATCACCTCTTCAATTTCAAGACAGAACGGCTGGAACCTAACGACAGTCGTCCTCAACGTTTCCAGGGTCGCTAATTCCTCGTCTGTTGGAAAAACAGCCCTCAGCGTATGAAGCCCCGGTGTCACGTTCTCTTCAGTGAAGAACGGCCCTTGTATGAAACCGTTAGTCTCGTCCCGTAAATAGAAAACGTTCTTGGGCGGAGATGAACACCCCAGAAACACGAGACAACCCATTACAAACACCGAAAGTATGGCTTGCATACGTTTTGCCATGGTTTTCTCCTTAATATCCCGTCAATTTCACCTTGATCGCATGTGCTTCTTCCTAGTGGCAGAACGTAGAGGCGAATGATCAAAAGCCATGTGCTAAGCAGGAGTATCATGGAAATGAGGTTGATCGTTATCCCGGCAAAAGACCATAAATGTCTTCGGGAGCGACTGAAACAGGAAAACAGGCAGATGCCCGAGCCTGTGAGGTATGCAAGAACAGCGAGCGGGTAAATAAAAAAGCGCACCCCGATCGGGATCATATCCGTCGATATCCCGGTCACGTCCTGATGGACAACAGCTAGCAAGCCACCGCCCACCACTATCGAAACCCCCGCGATCAATTTCGACATGACAACTCCTCTTGTGAACTTGGGAAGACAAATTTTTCGTTCTGTGTTAAGCCCTTCACATTTGCTTCAATCACTGTTCCGGATTCGAGCGTGACAGAACCAACAATGTCGTCACTAGTTTCAAACATGCCGTCGTGCCCAGCAGAGACGAGAGACAGCCGTGTTTGCGTCATAAGAATCCGATATTGATTTCCCCACGAGTCACAAAGAAACCCGTCACTCAAAAGACGGTGAGGAATGTACGGCCCGTTCCATCCTTCTACATGATCCTCCTGAACGAGTGACGCAAGTCCTTCGCCGAGATCAGGCCACTTTCCGCAGTCTCGATAATAACGCTTCGACGCCGAAAGCACGGTATCCATCGCTAATGCACTTGGTGAAATCTTAAGGAACTCAGGCGTGAATTCCGCATCAATGATTTCCAGGTTACCGGGGTCGTAGTTTGACATTAGACATTTCGTGTTTTCAGCCACGCCGTCCATCCTGTCCGCGGTGTCTCGTTCGCCTTGCCACGGCGGCACCTTACCGCACCGCGAAAACGCTTTGCACCCCTCGACTGTCTCGCGTCAAAACACGATCCCGTTTCTCACCTTTACGGCAACGCCACCCTGACCCTGAAGAAACGCATGCCGGGTCCACTTTCCAGCCAAACCCCATCCGTCAGGTTCGTCTTGCCTTCAACCGTGTAGCACCGGGCGACCGGGCCGAGATCCGGCGTCCATGTGACCTGCGCCGTCCCGCCGTCAACGGTGATGTGGGCGCGGAGGATAGAGAGCGTGTTCGTCGGATCCGAGCCGGTTACATACTCTTGCCAAGTCGTATGGCCGTCGCCGTCCACGTCGCCCAGCGCCGCCGACTCGTAATTGCCGCCAGCCGCTGCCAACGCCGACGGATACAGATCCAACCATGCGAGGGGAACCGGCACCGGGGTCGACAGTGTCACGGGTTCTGTCGCGACTCTGACTCTAAACTGAACTTCATCAAAACCGCCGTCCTTGTCTTCTGCTATCATTCTGACCACCCGGTCACCCACGTTGGCATACGTATGCTCGATCGTGCCGCTTGCCCCCCAAGCCACCGACCACGTATCATCGCCGAAGTGCCATGTGATCTTCATTCCACTCCCCACATCGGCACTGCTGTCCGCTGCGGCATCCGTTACGTTCCAGAAGAAGGAATGCGGCTGTCCGCTCTGGACGAAGAACGACGCGGGCAGCGATGCGATGCCACCGGCTGGCTCAACAATCACGGGGGCCTCGTTTAGGACCCGCACCGCAACCGCGACCAAAGACAAGTAGTGGTGCTGCGCGGCAACCGGCGACACAACCACTGGCGTGACCGTAAAGCCATCCGTTGCCGAAAGAGCCGTGCCGTCCAGGGGGCCAATGTCGACAACCTGTTCTTCCGCACCGGCCGCGAAGACCAAGTTGGTTTGCGACAAGCCAAGGCAACCATTTTGCGCATTGGCATCCGGCGAAAGATCCAAGCGCACCGTCACATCCTGCGCATAGGGCTCCGAGAGTCTGACAATCAAGCGTTTCTTTATATATGCCCCTGTCCCCGCGAGTTCCGAAACCGGCTCCGTGGGGACGAACACCTTCACGCTAGGCGGCACCCCCGCAGCCCCCAGCTCGCTGATCACCACCTCATCCACGCAAGCCCGCCCCGACGATCCATCCGCCGCAACCACCAAGCGGATCGCGTCATACTGCACCGGCGTCGCCGGTACAAATCGGTAGGTTCGGTATGGAACGTGCGCAATGCCGGAGAACGCATGTACCTCAAACCAACTCTCGGCGGGCGCGTCCCATCCGTTGGTCGACGCATACACCGCGATCCGCGCCGGAGACGCCACGTCGTAGGCGCGGGCCATGAATGTGAGCGACCCCAACGGGAAGGAGAGCGCTGGCGATTGCAGGAAAGGCTGATCACGATCTTGAATCGGATCCGTGTCCGCCGTCTGGCTGTTGAAATTCTGGTACTCCGCGCGCGCGGTCCAATAGGTGCCGGACACCTCATCAAACAAGACCTCCACACAACTGCTTCCGGCCGTTGCGATGCGGATGCGGTGATTCGGCGGAACGGCACCGCTGTCACACGTGCCTGTCAGCGGCAAGGGAGAAGGTACCGTCTGTGATGCGTCGCTCCAATACACCGGATCGGGCAGGAAGGCATCGGCGACCGCGTCATACTGGCCTTCGCCGCGCAGGTAGAAGCAGATGTTGGTAGGAGCTCGGCCCGCAAGCGGGATGATACCGCGCCAGCGTCCGGTTTCAAGCGGCGTCATAACCACCGTCGTCTGTTCGGCGCCCGATTCGCCGACCACCAGCAGCATCTCGCCAAAGGACGAGGCCATGGGCCGCAACCGCGTGTAAAACTCGCGCCCGCCCTCCACCGCCGTGTCGCCGCGCAAAATACGGGGCGACAGCCACTCCGTCGTGTACGCATAGCCCGAGCCCGTATAATCAAGGTGCCTATAACGATACCCTTCAAAGTCACATTCAAAGAAATACTCCAGATCGCCGATATCGGCCTGCGCGGGCAAGGTCGCCTCATACATCTCGCCATCGCCGACGCCCGACCCCGCAACATAGCTCATCGGTACACTGGCCCATGCGTTGGACATCTGGTCCAGATACCGCCATCTATAGTGAACCGTCATCGCGCGGTTCGTATGATCGGTCCGTTCATTCCAGTTTGTCCCCACGCAACTAACTTCGCACCGGATCACACACGGCTCACCGGTGGCGGGATACCCCGGCTTGAAGACCACGGCCGGACGAACCAACACGACATCCGCCGGGGGATATGAGGCGCAGATGTTATCGATCGCGGTAAGCGCATTGTCTAGCGGTTGTGTAGAGTATACGTCTCCCGTTCTACGAATACGAAATCTGGCCGGCGTACGGCACTGCAACAACCGTTGATAGCGCGTAAAATCGTTAGATGATGCCGCCGCAAGGGGCAACACGTCGAGGACTTGCCAATTGTATGAAAACTGCTCTGACGACCGGGTACATGACATTTGTGACGCCGCCCCCCAGATACAGATACTCCAGCATATTGGTGGCGATCTCAACGGTGATTTCAGTCGGGTAGGATGAGAACACGTTGATGGCCTCAAAATAGAGGGTGCCGATACCCTCCGGTAGAACGGGCTCTCGATTTTTGCATCCAAGGTGTTTTGCAAATTCGCCTGCCAGTTTGTCTGGATCGTGGGGTTGTAAGAGAGCGGCGGAATGAAATTAACGCCCTGCCCCGTCGGCCCCGCCGATGTGCCGGTGCGGCACGCCGTCAACCGCCATCCCGCCGCATGATAGTGATTCGTTCCGGGCAACAACATGCGGCGTGGCGGCACAACACCAGGGGGATTAGGCCCCTCATGCGTCCAGTTCGGGTGATAGTACGAACCGCAGGCAAAAACATCCATTCGTTAAACAACATGCGCCGTTCGATGGGAAGCGTCACCGATTCCTGAGCGCTACTCATGCTCACGACCGCAAAAAGAATGATACCCCCCCCTACCAACGGATTACGCATACGCACCTCCAGCACATCTCGGTTTCGGTGTAAATATCGTCGCCCTCCAGCGCAGGGGACCCTCCCCAAAGCACGCAGTATCGTGATGATAAATGAGCGACAGGCGGAAAGTCAATCGGTTTGAGGTTGAAAAGCAAAAAACAATTTCTAACTGTTTTCTGACAGAAACGACGCGCTCATCTAACGGGAACAAGGTTTACTATATATCGGACGAAGAGATTGCAAATCCCTACGGTTTGCTTGGGTAATGGCTCGCGCAGAAGGAGTGACGTGCAAATGAAAGAGATGCTACCGGTAATGCCTGTGAATGTGGTACGCCTGTTGGTGGTGAGCGGGCTTGCTCTTCTGTGTTCGGGTGCGGGCGCGGCCGAGGCGCCCACGCTGGCCGATTCCGCCACAGAGGTTGCGGAACGCACGGCGTCCTATTTGACGGCCACGACAACGGCCTTCCTATCGGCTCTCGGGGATGGCAACACATCGGCGGTGTTCACCGTGGAGTTGTCCGCCACCGATGTTTTTGCCGAAGGTGACATTCTGTCCGTCGGCACATCCTCCCTAACCGAGGCGGGCAGTGCGGTATTTGGCTGGACTGAACTCGTGCCGGGCACACAGTACTACGTGCGGACGATCGCCACGGGGTCGGCCGGACCGGCTGCCACGAATGAGACGACGTTCACCACCCCGGCGGGCTTCACTCAGATGTGCTATAAGCCACCGGCTGGCCTGAGCGACTATCCCTGGGACTCGGCAAAGGACTGGTTTTCGAGCCCAGGCAATTATGACCCCCTAAATTTCTTGCCGTCATTGGGCGATGACGTGGTTCTCTACTCTTCGAAGAACGTGAACGTGCCGCTTCGCGTGGGAAACGGTGTCCATGCCGAGACGCGTCGCATGACTATCGGGAACAGCACATATCATCAGCAGTTTCTCGTGGAAGACGGGGGCACGGTGACGAATGCCGAGAATCTCATTCTGGGGGGGGCGGCACGAGCACAAGTGACACGGCAGCGCACATCCGCATCGCCTCGGGCGGCGAATGGCGCACGAAGAAGCACGTCTACATCGGCTACTCCGCCGGCGTCAGTTCCTTGACGGTGGATGAGGGGGGATGTTTCATCAATAGCGACGCGGGCGAATTCATCGTGAGTGTACGCGGCCAGGGCAGTTCGCTCACGAACAATGGCGAGATCACAGTGACCGACTTCTTTGTCGGCGGCGAATCGAGCAGTGTTGGATACGCCGAGAACAGCGAAATATTGAACGTTGCGCGAAAATTTACGCTGGGGCGTAGCGGGTTTGGACGTTTTCATCTGAAGCCGGGGGGTACAATCAACATGGCGGCCGGCAGCCGGGAGATCATCGTCGGTAGTGTAGGGACGGGTGAACTGGTATTGGACGACGATTGGTCGACGGGCACGTATGTGACGTTGGGCAATCAGACAACAGCAACAGGGCGTGTGACGGTTACCGACGCCACCCTTGACATCAACACATATTGTCTGGTCGCGAGCGGTCGCGAGGCGTACGGAGCGATGACGCTGAACGGCGCGGGCTGCGTGGCGGGAAATGCCGATTGGCATGTGGGGCGCGGCAGTGCGAGTTCGGGCAGAGTGACACTGAACGACACCGCGATGATCGACAGCCCGAAATCACTCACGATCGGGTATGGTGCAGGTGCGACGGGCATCGTGGAGGTACTCGATTCCGCGTCCATTACGAATATCGCCAGCCAACGCATCGATATCGCCGCGGGGACCGGTTCGTATGGTCAATTGACCGTGGACGAAAATGTCTTTCTCGGGCCGATCACGAATCTCTCGATCGCCGCCAATAGCCAAACCGCGATCGGTCTTCTGAACATGCAGGGCGGCACCATTGCTTTCGTTGGCGGCGGTAGCGGTTACTGGTCGCTCTTTCTGGGGCGAAGCGATAGCATGTCGGCCAGCCGCGTCCACGGGTGGGGAAGCATCAAACGTGCAGTAGCGTCCAACACACTCCGCCTCACGCCGCACGGACAGTTTGTCGCGGATGGCGGCGGCGAGGAGCATGACTTGGATTTCAGCGCATTCAGGACAGTCGGCTACAACGTCGAAAACAATGCGTCAGGCACAAACGGCTGGTATGCCGTCGGGAAGGGGCGCCTCATCTACCCGCGAATGCAGAATTGTTCGGGGAGTTCTCACACCACAGTGGGTGATTACCCGACACGTGCGGGTTTCTCGCTCGTGAACAGCTTCCGCTATACGATGACGACGTATCCGGCGGGGACGTTCTACAATTTCGCCGAACTCTATGCTGCTGACCGCAGCGACATCCCGGTCGGTCTTTCAAACAACCGGCATGACCTCGTGAAAGGTGTATGGCGCGTAGGCTTTTCCTCGGTATCAGGCAGTGCCGCGGAACCAACACCGGTCACGTTTGAGGGCATGACCGTCAAGTTCCGCTACGACCCGGAGGGCATTGAGCCAGACCACAAGTTGGGGGTCTACCATCACGACGGTTCGCCTTCGGGCGGATGGTCACGTGTGAGCGGCACACTGGTCACGCTTGACCCTGCCAATCCGTACATCGAAACCACGACAGCCGTTGACGCCTCATCGGAAACGTGGAATGCGGGCTGGTTCGCCATCGTGGCGCGGAAGCCAAACGGCACGGTTTACTTCCTTCGTTGAGAGGGAAACGCGTCGCGTTCTCGCGTGTGTGCTTGAATGTGATGCTCGCATCTGTTACAGTGCCCCAGTTCTCTAGTTAAGGGAGCCTCGGGAGACCTGATGCGACCATGACGGAATGCCGAAACCCTGACGGCATGCTCGCCTTCATCCTTCACGAACACGAAACCACCCCCGAAAAGGAGATCACCTACCTATGACCACCCCCAATGTATCCGCAGCATGCCGTGGCGATAAAAAAGTCTATGCCATCAACTGCAGCCCGCGTAAGAACTGGAACACCGCCAAGGTTCTTGAAAGTGCTTTGAAAGGCGCGGCCGACGCCGGTGCGGAAACAAAGCTCATTCATCTGGCTGATCTTACATTCAGTGGTTGCAGCAGTTGTTTTGTCTGCAAACGGAAAGATAGAGACAGCACCGGAATGTGCGCTCTCAACGATGCTTTGACCCCGGTTCTGGAGGAGGTCTGCAAGGGAGACGGGCTCATCATTGGCACGCCGGTTTACTTCGGTGGCGAATCCGGCATGTGCCGGAATCTGATTGAACGCCTGTTTTTCCCGGCGCTGAGCTATGATGACTTTTCCGTTAGCATGGCCCAGAAAAGGTTTCCGGTAGCGTTCGTCTACACCATGAATGTGCCGGAGGAGATGGCGCAAAAAATGGGCTATCCGGAGCGGTTCCGCTTGCTCCCGGAAACCGCTGCGCGTCTGTTCGGCGATGGGAAGCCGGAGTCACTGTTCGTTTGCGACACCTATCAGTTCAGCGACTACGCAAAATTCCATGCGGGGCGTTTTGATGTGGCGCATAAGGATGCGGTTCGGCAGACACAGTTCCCAGAGGATTGTGATAAAGCCTATCGCCTCGGTGCAGACATCGCCAAGAGAGCGTAATTTTGCAGGCTTTGCCCTTGCTTTTGCCGCCGTGAAGCGGTAATCTGTTCCTTTTCACATCAGCACGAACTGCCGAGTGGCTCCTTCGTGCGGAAGCGAAGGCGTGTCGGCGTGTCGCCGGGCGTCAAAGCGGATTAACCCTGGGGACGGTGTGATGGACCGTCCTACACGTTCAAGGAAACGACACCATGCAAATGCCAGTGTCGAGCCTCACCGGGCTCACCCTGAAAGACCTGATGGATGCAGGTCTACACTTCGGCCACCAGACCAAGCGTTGGAATCCCAAGATGAAGCGCTACATTTTTGATAAGCGCAACGGGATCTACATCATCGACCTGACCCTGACGATCCCCCTGATCGACGAGGCAGCCGCGTTCCTGCGCGACACTGTGCTGGCTGGCAAAAAGGTGCTTTTCGTAGCCACCAAAAAGCAGGCGCAGGAGGTTGTGCAGGAAGCGGCCTCCGCGTGTGGTCAGTACTACGTGACCGAACGCTGGTTGGGCGGCACCCTCACTAACAATCAGACCATCCGTCGCAGCGTGCGCCGTATGCGCCAGATTGAGGCGATGGCCCGCAACAACAACGGCGTGCTCTCCGTCCATAAGAAAGAAGCGGCAAGCTTGCGCCGCGAACTGGACAAGTTGCAGAAAAACCTCAGCGGCGTGGCGGACATGGATAACAAGCCCGGTGCGCTCGTTATCATTGACATCTGCCGGGAGCAGAACGCTGTCAAGGAGGCGGTTCGTCTCGGCATCCCGATCGTGGCGATGGTCGATACCAACGCTGACCCTGATCTCGTTGACTATGTGATCCCTGCCAACGATGACGCCGTGCGCGGTGTCAAGGCAATCGTGGACGGCCTCAGCAAGGTCATCAAAGAGGCGAACGAAGAGTACAGCCGGATTGCCACCGAACGTCAACGTCAGCGCGAGGCTGAACAGGCCGCCAAGGACGCGCAGGAGCGTGCGACACGCAAGGCACGCCGGGATGCCGCCGATGCCGAAAGTGCCGCCAAGGCCAAGGCCAAGCTGACTGAAACCCGTAAGCGCGCTGCCAAGGCCGCGAAGGATGCGGTCGATGCGAAGATCGCCGCAGTCGAGGCCGCTCCTGAGACCTCGGCTGAGGCTGCTACTGAAACTGCCGCCAAGAAGACCGAAGCACCGGCCGCTGCGAAGGCCGAACCAGACACCAAGGCCGCCGCGAAGAAGGCTGACGCGCCGGAAGCTAAGGCTGAGACAAAGGCCAAGGCCGCTGAGCCGAAGCCTGAAACTGACGCCAAGAAGGACGAAGCGCCGGCTGCCAAGGCTGATACGAAGAAGGCTGACGCAAAAACCGCCGAGCCAAAGGCTGAAGCCGCCGCCGAGAGCGCGACTCCGGAGGCTGAATAATTCACGACGGGGCAGTCTGTTGCCGGACCGCCCCCCCCACCAACACTAACCCTTTCTAATTGAGGAGACACTTATGGCTACTGTCACTGTTGCACTTATCAATGAACTGCGCCAGCTCACCAATGCCGGCATGATGGACTGCAAGAAAGCGCTGACCGAGACCGGCGGCGACATGGAAGCCGCAGTCAAGATCTTGCGCGAGAAGGGCCTGGCCATTCAGGTCAAGCGCGCCGATAAAGAGTCCAAGGAGGGCATCATCAGCGCTTTGGCCTCAGATGACGGCAAGGTTTTCGCGATGGCGGAGGTCAATACCGAGACCGATTTCGTCGCCAAGACCGATAACTTCAAGGCTTTTGCCGAATTGGTGACCAAGACGGTGCTCGAGACCGGCAAGACCTGCCCGGAAGAGTTGGCCGCAACGCTGAAAGATCCGTTCATGACGATCGTCTCGCAGACCGGCGAGAACGTCAAGATCCGCCGTGCGGCACACTATGTCCGCGCGGATAATGCGATGATCGAGTCCTACATCCACATGGGCGGCAAGGTCGGCGTACTCGTCGAAGTGGCCGCCGGCAAAGCCGAAACGCTGGAAACTGATGCGTTCAAAGAGCTGGTTCACGACCTCGCCCTTCAGATCGCGGCGGCGGCTCCGCGCTATTTGCTCTCCGCCGAAGTTCCGGCCGATGTGATCGAGAACGAGAAAGAGATCGCGCGCAACAGCGACCGTTTCAAGGGCAAGCCGGCGAACATCGTAGAGAACGCCCTCAAAGGCATCGTCAACAAGTTCTACTCCGAGGTCTGCCTGATCAACCAGCCGTTCGTCAAAGAGCCCAAGCAGTCCATCACGGATATCGTGAAGGCATGCGAAAAGGCCACCGGCGACGCGATCACCATCACGCGCTTCGTGCGCTTCCAGCTCGGCGCGGCGTAAAACCCGACGCTTCCGACAGGACAATCGTAAAAAAGGCCAGCGACAACGCTGGCCTTTTTTGTCTCCAAAAATGATCCTGCCGACCCAACTAATCCGAGCACTCAACCTCAAAAACCGAACCTTAACCGAATCTTAACCCAAAAACAACCGGTTCCCCCTTGCATCCGTTGGAGCGGTACACTATACTCGCAGACAACAACCTTGGTTTGGGCACGTAGCGGCATCCCGTTATGTCCCCCTCCGTGTATTGAAGCTTCCTGCCCTAACGTCTTGGGAGATGCCATGGAAATCAAATCCTCCCTCTTGCTCAGCGGTTGCCTGAGTTTCTTTCTCGCCCTGTCAACCGGCGCCACAACGAACTATGTGGATGCGGTCAGCGGTTCCGATGCCAACGACGGCTTGACCGCCGCCACCGCCAAGCGAACGCTGCAAGCGGCCGTCGACGCCGCTGAGCCGGGGGATGTGGTGCTGGCCGCACCGGGCTTTTATGCCGAAGGCGGGCGTCCGGCCGAATCTGGCGACGACACGCTAAACAACCGCGTGTATATTGACAAGGCGCTCACGTTGCTCGCGGCCGCAGGCCCCGACCAAACGTTTATCGTCGGCGCCCCCGATCCAAACGCGGACGACTTGGGTGCTGACGCCATCCGTTGCGTACATGCGACCTTCGATGGCACGCTGATCGCGGGGTTCACCCTGACCAACGGCTTCACCGCCGCAGACGCTTGGGCGACGGACAGCTCGGGCGGCGGCGCGTACCTGGGGTACTGGGATGTCACCCTCTCGAACTGCGTGGTGGCCGGCAACGCCGCATACTCCGGCGGGGGCGTTCACGAGGGGCGCGTGATCGATTGCCGGATTCTGAACAACCGTGCAATGGCAGAGGGCGGCGGCGCAATGTATTCCACGTGCCATAACTGCGTCTTCATCGGCAACACGGCCAACCAAGGCGGCGGCGCATACGCATGCAACCTGTACCACTGCACACTCGTCGGCAACAGCGCGGCTTACAGTGGCGGCGGCGCAGCCTGGGGGACGGTGTACAACTCGATTGTCTACTACAATGACGCACCGCAAAACCCCAACCTGGTCTCGTCCTGGGGAATAGTCACACACTCTTGTGTGACCCCGATGCCACCAAACGCGGATGAGACGTCGGTCATCACGACCGAGCCGCGTTTCGCCGACACCAACGGCTGGAGCGATCTGCGGCTGACCCTGCACTCGCTCTGCATCAACGGCGGCAACGCCGACTATACTGTAAGCGCAACGGATCTGGCCGGCCAGCCGCGTATCTCTGGCGAGGTGCCAGACATGGGTGCCTATGAATGGCAGGGCGAGGTGCTGCCGATCGTGTCATTCCGCGACGCGGCATCCGAGTCGGTTGAGTCTGACGGTACACTGCCGATCGCCGTGATCCTCTCCGAGCCGTCCGCAACGGCGGTCTCCTTCGCGCTTACGTTCGGCGGCTCGGCGACACGCGGCACCGACTACACCGCAACCCCCGACACGCTGGTCTTTGAGCCCGGCGTCACGGAGACCAATGTCTACGTCACGCTGATCGACGACACTGAGCCGGAGCATCCGGAGACGATCAGCATTGCCCTCGCCGCCACCGCCACCCACCGCGTCAACATCTCTCCCCACACGATTAACGTTCTCGATAACGACGGTATGCCGGCAGTCACGTGGTTCTTGATCAATCAGGGCGCCGGCGGCACCGCCCAGCGTGAGGTACAGCTTGATGTACAAAGCACCAACGAACCGACCCAATACGCGGTCAGCGAAGATGAGTCGTTTACCGGTGCCACATGGGCCGCGCTGCCGACAGGCCCGATCGCATATACACTTTCAGATGGATTCGGCGAAAAAACCGTCTGGATCAAGCTCCGCAAACCGTACGCCGGCGGATATGTCGTTTCACGTCCCGCCGCCAGCACCATCTATCTGGGACCGGCGCTGGACATCGCCATTGATCAGCCGGGAGCAACCGTCGAGACCGGTGCCATGCTGCGCTACGGCTATGAGGGTGAGGGTGTTGTCAGCCCGAATGGCTGGTACGGCATCTTGGACGCAGGGGCTACCAACGGTTCGCTGGCGCGCAGCGCCGCCCCGATCGCCGGCGCCATGGAGAGCATCTCGTGGTTGACCATGCACGTCGCGCCGGCCAGACCGAGCCTTCTTACCTTCAATTACGAAAACGTCGGCAATGGTACCTTCCTCGACTTTTTTGCCGACGATACGCAGGTCTACCTCGAAGGATGGGAGCCGGGCGTGCATACTTTCGCGCACGAACTTGAGGCCGGCCCCCAGGTCCTGCGCTGGGAGGTCTTCAGTCATGGCGGCGGCGGAGAGATGGCACCGTCCGGCTATTCAACTTTGGATGCGGTTTCCCTGGAGCCCCTCCCGCCGCGCGTCTGGTTCCACTCGCCCACGCAGACCGTCACGGAAAGTGTCGGCACGGTTTCCGTGGATCTTGCACTTGAATGGGCCTGCGACACGCCGGTCACCGTATCCTATCAGTTGAGCGGCGACGCCGAGTTAGGCGTGGATTACAACGTCAGTCCAGCAAACGCCGTGACCTTCGCACCGGGACAAACCCACACCAATCTCACGGTGACCATTATTGACGACACTGAGCCCGAGCACAGCGAAACCGTATACTTTATCCTCAGCGAGGGCGAGGGTTGCCGTCTGGGCACAATGACTGAGCATGCCCTCACGATCCTCGCCAACGACGGCATCATCGAGCTGCGGCAGATCGCCCTCGCAAACGGCACCGCCGAGACCACCAACCAGACCGTCCAGCTCCGGGTGCTTTGCTCGGAGCCCCCTACCGACCTGATGATCTCCGAGTCCGCTTATTTCACCGGTGCAACTTGGCAAAGCTACGCCGATCCCATCGCCTTCACGCTCTCTGACGGATATGGCATCAAGACGGTCTACGTCAAGGCGCGGCTGGCACTCGCCGGAGGCGGCTGGAGTGAAACCGATGTCGGATTCAGTTCGGTTGCGTATGTCGCATGTACCCTGCAAGACGCCCTGGACACGGACATTGTCATTACGTCCGGACCAAATGCCCCTTGGTTCGGTCAACGGGCCGTCTCGCACGACGGTAGCGATGCGGCCCAGAGTGGTCCGCTGCCCCCCTACAGCTACAGCGAATCGGTCATGACCACAACGGTGCAGGGCCCCGCGAAGATCAGCTTCTGGTGGCGTATCGAGGCCGATTACAATAGTTCTCTTTCCCTCTATGTCGACGGAATCCCAGATTCCTCACTGTACGGAACCGCCGGCTGGACGCACCTGACCCGTCGTATTCCCGAAGGCGAACACACCCTCGCCTGGCGGTTCTACCAATACTATTATCAATCCGGCGCCAACTGCGGCTGGGTCGACCAACTCACCGTACAGCCCGACTGGCCTTCCGCCACCTTCCTCTCCGATACCCAATCGGTCGAAGAGTCAGCGGGAACGCTCCTGATCCCGATCGAACTCGACCGTTCAGAGAATGCGCCGGTGGTTGTTCCCTTCACACTCGGCGGCACGGCGACCCTCGGCACGGATTACACCTGTGAGCCCTCGGGCAGCGTGACCTTCGCGCCGGGACAGACCGCGACCAACCTGACCGTCACGGTGATCGACGACACGCTGCCGGAACGCACCGAGACCATCCTGATCACCCTTGCCCCGGAAGACGGCATTCTGGCAGGCATGACACCCGCGCATACGATCTGCATCGGGTACAACGACGGCGCACCAGCCATTTTGACTTTGATCCAGCAGAACGGTGCCACATGGACCACCAACCGGCTGGTCACACTGAGCCTCACCTGCGATGGCACCCCTACCCAAATGCGTCTCAGCGAAGACCCGCTCTTCGCCGGCGCTGCTTGGCAACCCTTCAGCGCGACCCCCACCTTTACACTCTCAGAAGGTTTCGGCACCAAGACGATCTGGGCGGAGGCGCGCCTCCCGCTGGACGGCGGCGGCTACGTCGCATCCGACCCGTTCTCACTGGAGCTCGAAATGCGTCCTGACTTGACCACGGCCCTGAACATCACGGAAGGCCAGGTCGCCAGTCCCGGCCCCATCCCCTGGTTCGGCCAAACCCTCGTGTCGCGCGATGGCGCCGCCGCACAAAGCGGCGCGATCGGACACAGCGACAACACCTCCTGCTCACTGGTGCTCGAAGGTAGGGGCACAATCGGCTTCTGGTGGAAAGTTTCCTCGGAGCAAGGCTATGACCCGCTCAGTTTCTACGTGGATGACGAACTGATCACCTCGATCTCCGGCACCTCCGGCGACTGGGCGTACGTCACGCACACCGTCACCGGATCAGGCCTGCACACGATCGAGTGGCGCTACACCAAGGATTACAGCAACTCCTCCGGCAGCGACTGCGGCTGGGTCGATCAGGTCGACCTCTCTGGATGGACCCTCAGAAAACAGGCCGAGCCGCCGACCTATCTGCCACGCTCCGGCACTGCGTTCTCCGAACCGCTCGCGGTCACGATCACGCAGGAGGTTGCCGGCGCGGCCATCCGCTTCACCACCAACGGCACAGCCCCAGACGCATCCTCGCAACTCTACACGGAGCCTGTCACCGTCACGACCACGACCACCTTCCGCGCACGGACGTTCCTGGAGAATCACGATCCGAGCGAGGTGGCCGAAGCGACCTACTTGCTTTCCGATGTGCCGGCGGCGTTGGACTCCGGGCCGCTCGTCGTACGCCACTCTGAAAACGCGCCGTGGTTCGCTCAGTCGGCCATCACGTCCGACGGCGTCGATGCCATGCGCAGCGGTGCCATCGGCAATTGGGACAGCTCTTGGATGGAAGTGGTGCTGACCGGCCCCGCCAAGGTCTCGTTCCGCTGGAAGGTGTCGTCGGAGAGCAACTATGATTGGCTGACGTTCACCACCAACGGCGTCGAGCACAGCCGCATCTCGGGCCAGACGGAATGGGAGTGGGTCGCCCTTCACCTGACCCAGCCCGGCGACGTCACCCTGCGCTGGACCTACAGCAAAGACAGTTCGAACAACGCAGGCGAAGACGCCGGGTTCCTTGACACGCTGTCTATCATCGGGCCGCACCAGCGCATCGCCGCTCTCGCCACATCCGAAGCATTTGCGCATGAAACTGACGGCACACGCGAGATAACGGCCGTGCTGGATGAAGCGGCCCCCGCCGACCTGCACGTCCCCTACGCGCTCTCCGGCACCGCGACGCTCGGTGCGGACTACACCATCGCCCCCGCCGCCTTCTTCTTTGCGGCGGGCGAGACACAGGCGGTCGTCACTGTCACCCTGACGGACGACACGCTGGAAGAACTGGCCGAAACGCTCGTCCTGACGCTGCTGCCCACCAACGACGTGATCATCGCAGCGCCGTCGCAACACACCCTCACAATTCTGGCCAACGACTTCCCGCAGACGCAACCCGGCCTGATCGGCTGGTGGCGCGCGGATGACGGCGTGGCCACAAATGCCGCAGGCGGCGTCACCAACTGGGTGGATCGTTCCGGTTACGGCAAGGCCTTCGTGCAGACGACCGAAAGCCGCTGCCCAGTGTGGCTGGCCGACGCCGTCAACGGCAAACCCGCGCTCCGCTTTGACTTGACCGATGACGGCATGGC
>DUPH01000409.1 GCA_012838435.1 Lentisphaerota bacterium
GCTGTACGGCGGTCCCAAGCGTCTGCGAGGTAATCGCGCCGGAAGACGCGTTGTAGCCGATTGTCAGCGGATAGAGTTCGGCATATCCGTTGGCACCGTGATCACGAAGAACATAGAACTGGTTCCCGCCAGCGTAGGCGATACCACCGCACCCATCCACGGCGAAATCGTATTCGGCAACCTTGGACATCGTGACCGCAGCCAGCGCATGAACGGAACACAGCGCGGCGAATGCGAAAAGCGAGTTTCTCATCTTGATCATAGCGCTCTATCTCTCCTTGGATACTCTTCATTCATTGGCTGGAACATTCTCAAACACCTTTAGCGCATCGCTCTGAGTGATAACCGTATCATAAAGGCCGATGTCCTCGCCCTCGTGCCTGTTGATCCCCGTGTAGCTCAGACTTGCGTCCTCGTAGCGTTTGAACTTGTAGACTGCGTCATTCATTAGAGCACTGTTAAAGACTCCCAAACTGACCAGCAACTCGAAGTCTTTCACTGTCAACCCCGTGACCTTCTTGAACAGGCCCGGCTCCAGTTGGGTAATGACGTCCTTGAGCGTCCGTTCGCGGTAATCGGTCAGATACATGAAGATGGGAATCCGCGTGGCAAACTTAATGAGGTTTTCCTGAATCTTCTTCCGCAAATTCCTGTACTCCTTCTCCTCCTCAGAAAGTTCCAGTTTCTCTTTCGTGCAAAGCTCTTCGTCATTCGCCTCTTTGCGGGCCTTCTTTACGGCTTCCGATTTGTTGATAATCGTCTCGATGTCTTGATTCAGATTGCGGAAACCCTCAATGCGCATAAGGGCATCCATCGCCTTCTCATTCGCCATAAGGCGACGCAAGGTGTCGTTATCCACATTCACCAACAGGGCACTTTGCCACCGCCGCGCCAACAGGGTTGCCGACGTGCCGCTCATCGCTATATCGAGAATGCCGGCGGCGTCAATCTGTTTCATGGAACTGCCGTCGTAAGCCAGAACCGGCAGAAAGCGGATGAACTCCTCCACCTTCTTTTCTGGATTGTCCTCGTTGACGTTCAAGCGGCAACTGTAGTCGGCAATCTGCCGCAACGCCCTGTCTGGAGCAAAGTCGAAGACGTAGCACTCCTCCTTAATGATTTGCTCTTCGTTCGGCGACTCGCCGTCCGGGTTGCACACCGTCCACGGGGATTGCACACGGAAAGCCGCCTGAAAGTAGGTTTCAGGGCTGGATGAATTACGGAGCATGAGAATACCCGTCCACGGTCTCACCGTGACACCCGTGGTCAACTTGCCGCAGGAGAGGGTAATGGTCTTGGTCGTGAGCGGATCATCCATCGCCTCCAGCACCGGGGGCAATGCCGCCGCGCCGATACCGGCGGCACTCCCCGCCGCCACGATGATCTTGTAGTCGTGGTAGAAGCGATTCTGCCTCTTCTTCAACAGGTTGCGCATGGCGTGACAAGCCGCCACGCTCGGCAGGAACCAGAACGTGTGAGAAAGTACGCCCAAGAGCCGCACATCAGAAAAGGGCATCGGCGGCCTCTGCGCACCGAGTTTCAGGTTGTCAACGCTGGTCGGCATGAAGGCACCGCGAATCAGGTCCAGCCACTTCTGAACCTCGTCCGCGTATTTGAAATGCGCCTGATTGCCCACCCCCTCAGCGGAGAAAAAAACATTCAGGTCGAATTCGTTGAACTCGCCCTGCATGGCGATTTCGCGGATCGCATCCGGGAGTTGGTAAGTCAGCAGCACCATGCGGGGTAGCGCGGCGTAGGGGTTGTTATCGGGACCCTCCCACTCCTGCTTTGCCCGCTGCTCGTCCGAATAGGTCCAGTTATAGATTTGTTCCTCGATGAACTCACCGGATGCAATGGCTCGGAACGGCGTGCCCGAGAGATAGAGGTAGCCGTCCGTAGTGATCGGCATGATGTCTTGGTCGAAGATCTTGATGCCCTCTCCCTCTCCGAAAGCGATCTCTTTCTCGTCCTCGGCTTCAAATAGTTCCCTCGCGCTCTCCCGCCATGCGCCGTAGTGGTATTCGTCCAGAATGACGCAATCCCAGTTCGTCGCATGCACCCATTCGTTCTTCGTCTTGATGCCGCCGGTGCTGGGGTTCCGTCCCAGATAGTCTTGAAATGATCCGAAACAGACAAACGGACGCTTCTTGTCGGCCTCTTCGTATGTCAGGCCGCCCGGCTTGATGAACTGCCAGCCTTCAAAATCGACATGACGCTTCAAGTCCTCTTCCCAAGCGCTTTGCACGGCCGGTTTGAACGTCAAAACGAGGACTTTGCGCCATTTCATCTTCTTTGCGAGTTGGTAGACGGCAAAGGTCTTCCCGAAGCGCATCTTGGCATTCCAGAGAAAACGCGGGAGCTTGTTGGCGTTGGCCTTGTCCTTGCGCCAACTGGTGAAATAGGCCGCCGTCTTCGCGACCGCCGCTTCCTGCTCCGGCCGCATCTTGAAATCCAGTGACCGGCTCTCCTCACTCAGTTGGCCGGTCCGCACGGCGATAATCGCCGATTTCACATCAGCAACCGTACAGCGGAACCATTCGCCCTCTGGATTTTTTACGCCGTTGATCCGCAGCATCTTGTGGACATCGCGGTCGGTGAACACACTGCCGTCATTCCGCATAGCGGACTCTTCCAGAACAATGCAGTATGGCAGTTTACCGGGGCGCAATGTGGGATACTGCTGTGCAACGCGTTCTTTAGCGCCCACGGTTGTGTATCCCACCTTAAGCAGGCCCGCATACTGCGGGTTCGTGTCCTCGTAGGCGTATATTGCAGGCTGCGATGCCGGACGCTGCGGAAAGAAATCGTTACTCACCGTTCGCCTCCATCGGACGAATTTTCGATTCAATAAAGGCGACTTCGTCTTTGGTCAGGTCATATCGTTTGTAGAGCTTGTCGTCAGTCCACTGAGTGTTCATCTTCAAAGTTGGAACAAAGAAAAACCGATCTTTGGTGATATCCTGAGAGAAGGAAAGTTGAGCAATCAGGAATCTGACAAAGCGTGTTCGGAGATACTGCGCGAGCCTTTCGGCCTCAACTCGGTTTTCAAATACTCCGGCAACAATGTAAGTCTCCGTACAGATTGTTTTGGGCGGCAAAATGTCGACGATAGACAAGACCTTTCGCATTCCGTTCTTATCAGGCTGTCCACCGTGGTCATAGGAGACCTTCGACGTAATAACCTTCCATTTGTCAATCATCTCGGTACCGATCATAACGTCCTTGCGGACATAAGGTCCTTCACCGTTGTTCCAACGCAGGATAAGGTCTCCTCGTTTCATAGGGCGAGCATTGGTCGGCAACCCAAAGGGTTTTCTGCTTGAGACTTGTTCGCTCATGCTCTTTTCCCCCTTGGCCAAAACTTTGCGAATGATTGGAACCGCTTGGCCGTGCCGGATGAAAGTCTGGAACTCATTGAGGGGCCGCAACGAAACGACAGTCTCATTGTTGTGAACATTGGTGACCTCACACGGGCCACGAGAATCACATTCCCAAAGGAAGTAACAAACACCTCCAGCTATATCGACACCGGGGAACACTTCGGATGCATCTTCGTAATCTACGAGCTTTCGAATTCTGTCGTCGCCAAGCATTTCAGCACGAAAATCGTTCAACCCCTTACCACCAGCGAACCATCGCGAGGGAATGATCATCGTCAAGAATCGAGGGTTCAGTTTCTTAGCCTGTTGAACAAAGTTGTGATAGATGGGCGAAGCACTCCTGCCAAAACCGCCATCGCTCAATTGGTAAGGTGGGTTGCCGATGATCACGTCGAATTGCATATCGAATATCCTCTTGGGCTTGTCAGTGTGAATGAAGGCGTAAGCATGACTTTCCAGTTCTTCACCTCGTTCGTAGTCTGTCTCATTGGCTCCGCAGAACACGCAACGCCCCTTCTCCCACGTGTGTTCCACGCGTCCGAATCGGATGTTTCCGTCGGGGGTGTTAAAGGCTTCGCAGACGGAGTATTTCCCGTTGGCCGTTTTGGAGCAGTATACAGACCTGCGCGACAGCAGGGCGGTCAACTCCGTAATGGCGAGCCCGTAAAGCTGGTTCGTGAAAATGTGATCCATCCGCTTCTGACGGTCGGGGATTTGCGCCTCCAGCCCCTTGTCCAGCCGCTTGGCGATTTCGCGCAGGAAAACGCCCGACTTACAGCCGGGATCAAGGAACGTCGCCTTCCTGTCGGTCCAGAGTTCCGGCGGCAGGAGGTCGAGCATGCGGTTGACCAGCTCCGGCGGGGTGAAGACCTCGTCGCTGCTTAAATTGGCCAGGCAAGAGAGAACATCAGGGTTGTAGCTACTGCTGGGCATGGGCGAGCTCCATGAAGTGGACCGGAGGAAACTCTTTTACGGGGGCGGGATTGAAATCGTTGTTGACGGCAGATCCAAAAAGCGGCATTTGCTCAAGTCCGTTCGTCTGCGGGCCAGGATCGGGGAAGAGCAGAGACTCCCGCGTTTCCTCGTGCTGGATCAGTCCCCTGAAAGCGAAATCACGCCGTTTTAACAAGCTGCCATGGATGAAGGACCACTCCGAAAAGACGATGGGGGCGGGAGGGTGGGTACAAGTCTCAAACGAAAGCGCGTTGCCCCAGACAATGTTACGCATCAGGATGAACCGTACCGCATCGCGGCATCCCGCCTTCGAGGTCTCGGGGAACAACCGTTCATAGACGGCATCGAAAACCTCAAAGAGTCGCTCCCGACACTGCGAAACGTTGTCGGACAGGATATCGATGCCGTAAAGGCTGGAGACAGCCAGAAAGGCGTTACGCTCGAATTCGAGTTGCGACTTCCGGTAGCGTTTTTCGACAACCGCCAGCTTGCGTTCAAGAATCACGGTCAGGAAGTTTCCGTTGCCGCAAGCCGGTTCGAGGAAGCGGGAGTCAATACGCTCCGTCTGCTCCTTCACAAGATCAAGCATGGCGTTGACCTCGCGTTTGCCGGTCAACACCTCGCCATAATCCGCTACTCGCTTCTTAGAGATAACTTCCGATTTCATCAACTTTCCCAGACGCCAAACCAAGGACGGCGTTTCACCCGTAGGAAGGCGATTAGATGCAGGCCGCCGGACCGCCGACAAGCGTCGACGCACTCGGCCTCCCCAGCGCATTCAACAACACCATTCTTACGTCGGGAGTATAGCACCTGGGGGAACGGGGGACAAGACGGATATTTGGCGATGGAACAGCGCAGAGTAACTGTGGCAAAATATCCAAGCTATAGGTAGGGATTTTCCCACTTCTGAGTTCGATGTTCTGAGTTCTACGTTCTGAGTTAAAAAACTCTCAACTGAAAATTGAACATTGAGCGTTGAACGTTGAAAACTCCTTGCCTTTTCGTGGTAAGAATTTGGGTTGCGGGCTCCGCCCGCGTTAGTATACTGCGTCCTGTATCACTGAACATTGTCTCCCCTAAAGAAGGTGCCCTTGATAAAGTTCCAACATGCCGTCCTGGCGGTGCTGTCCGCCTGTCTCGCGCTCTCGGCCTTTGCCATGGACGTCTACACCCCTGTCCGCGTGGATGGAGGCGTGACGCGCTTTGGAGACCCGAAGACGTGGACGGTGACCAGCAAGAACCTGACGAACGCCCCCGCCACCCGCATCCCGGGTCCCGAGGACCAA
>DUPH01000410.1 GCA_012838435.1 Lentisphaerota bacterium
CCGGCGATCCGGCGTATTACAAGACGGTGCTGCGCGAAACGCTTGACGCGACGCCCACGGCGGTGCGCGACACCGCGCGCGCTTGGTTGTCGGATGGCGCGTTCGTGCTCACCGTCGAGCCGTTCCCCGATTATCGCGCGTCGGCCAACGGCATGGACCGCTCTGCTGTGCCGTTTCCGACATTGAAGCCGCAACCGCAGTTGCCGGCGTTCCAACGGGCGACACTCGCCAACGGGTTGCGCGTGGTGCTGGCCGAGCGACAGGAAACACCGCTGGTTCAGATGGCGTTGCTGGTGCCCTCCGGTTTTGCGGCGGATCGCGGCGGCGTGGCCGGTACGGCGAGTCTGGCGGCAGCGATGCTTGACGAGGGTACGCGGAGCCGCGACGCGCTGGCGCTCAGCGCAGAACTCGATGCGCTGGGGGCGCGTCTCAATACGGGATGCGGGCCGGACACGATCACGGTGTCGCTCAATACGCTGACACGCCATCTGGACAAGGCGGTCGAACTCTTTGCCGACGTGGTGGTGAATCCGACCTTTCCCGAGAGCGATTTCAAACGTCTGCAGCAGCAACGGCTGGCGGCGATCCAACGTGAAAAAAGCGACCCGAACGGCGTGGCGTTGCGCGTGCTGCCGCGCTTGGTGTTCGGAGAGGGACATCCGTATGCCGCGCCGCTCAGCGGGAACGGCGACGAGGCGGGCGTGGCCGCGCTCACGCGCGACGACCTGCAACGCTTTTATGCGCGCTGGTTCCGTCCCGAGCAGACCACATTGACGGTGGCCGGTGCGGTCACGCTCGAAGAGTTGCTGCCGATTCTGGAACGTCGTTTCGGCGCGTGGCGGGCGGTGTCTAAAGATAGCGGCGCCCTGCCGTTTGAGGGATTGGACGCATCGGCGCCCGTCGCTAAGCGCACGTCGATCCTCTACGTGATCGACCGTCCTGACGCCGCGCAGTCGGTGATTGTGGCGGGATGTCCGGCGGCGGCGAAACGCGAGGCGGACGAGGCGGCCATTCAGGTGATGAACACAATTTTGGGCGGCTCCTTCACGAGCCGTATCAACATGAACCTGCGCGAGGATAAGCACTGGAGTTACGGGGCGCGCACGTCGCTGCTTGATATGAGGGGCGAGCGGGCCTTCCTGTGTTCGACGTCCGTGCAGGCCGACAAAACGGCGGAGGCGTTGCGCGAGTTGAAGCAGGAGGTGCTTGGGATGCAGGCGGAGCGGCCACCGACGGACGCCGAGGTGGAGAAGGCAGTCACCGATCTCACGCTGCGATTGGGCGGACAGTGGGAGACGCTGAGCGCCGTTGGCGATGTGATGCAGCAGGTGGTTCGGCTGGGACTTTCCGAAAGCTATTTTCGTGGGTACGCGGAGGCGCTGCGCGGCGTGACCGTGCCGGATGTCTGGGCGGCGGCAGCGCATGTGGCGCGTGCCGAGTCGCTGGTATGGTTGGTGGTGGGCGACCGTGCGCGGCTGTTGCCGGAGCTTGAAGCGCTGGGATGGGGGCCGGTGACGATGCTGGACGCCGAAATGAGTCAACCATGAAACACATGAAACTTCATGAAATAATGTGGTGGTGTGCCCTATGCGAACTCTGGTGATTGATCGTTCCTCTGGTCACCCCAGTATGGCGGTGTTTGAGGATAACGTGTGTGTGTGCGAAAAGGTATGGGACGGCGAACCGTCCCGCGCCCCCGCATGGATGGCGGAGCTTGCCGATGTGATCGCCGCGCACGGATGGAACGGTGCGTCCTTTGATGAGTTCGTGTGCGGGCTCGGCCCCGGTTCGTTTTCGGGCATCCGCGCCTGCCTCGCCGCGTTGCAGGGGCTGGCGCTGCCGGACGGCAGACCGGTCTATGGGATCGCCAGCGCGGCGGCGGTGGCGTTGGGTCAGGCCGAAGGCGAGGAGCGCGTGACGGTGGTGGGCGATGCACGGCGCAACCGGCTTTGGTGCGTCACGTATGAGGTGCAGCCCGCCGCTGCACAGGTGCGCATGCCGGGCGGTGGATTGCCGACGCATACGGCGGAAGATTTTCGGTTGGTGCCGTCCGAAGCGCTTGGAAGCGTGGTACCGGATGCGGCCCGTATCGTGTCGCCGGATTGGGAGCGGCTGGCGTCGGTGTTGCGTGCGACGTTTGCGGAGGATCGGTTAGTGGCGCGCACGGTGTATCCTATTGCGGTGGATCTGGGACGACTGACGCTGGCGATGCCGGCGAGCCGTGTGCGCGAGCCGTTGCCGATCTATCTACATCCGGCGGTGGCCGCCGCAGCGAGGTGATGGGATGAGGAGTTGGTTGATGAGGCTCTTGCAAAAACCCTCGTGGCATGGGCGTCCCGCCCATGAAACACGGGCAAGATGCCCGTGCCACACCTGTTCCCGACTTGCCTTCCCCGTCTTCACCGGAAACGCACGATCTTCGCATACTCCTGCCACTCGCCGATTGCTCATGCGGACGGCATTGATGGTGTGTTTTGCTGGGTGGTGTGCGTGTTTGGCGTCTGGTGAGACTGTATACCGCCGCAGCATGGAGCGGGTGGCGAGCATGGATCCGGCCAATGCGGCGTCGATCTATGCGGCGCGTTCGTCGCAGCTCGTGTACGAGACGTTGCTGGAGTACGACTACCGCGCGCGTCCGTACCGGTTGATCCCCGGTCTGGCGGCGGCACTGCCGGAGGTGCAGTCGAACGGATTGGTCTATGTGGTGCGGCTTGATCCTGAGGCGCGTTTTCAGCCGGACGCCTGCTTCGGGCTGGATGCGGACGGGCGCGCGCGGGGGCGGGCGGTCACGGCGGATGACGTGGTGTTTTCGTTGAAACGGCTGGGGGATCGGCGCGTGGCGTCGCCCGGCGAGTGGCTGGTGCTTGATACGATCCGCGGCATGCGGGCGTTCGCGGAGGCGTCGATGGGCGGCGCGGCCACGGATTACGCGCGTCCGGTGAGCGGGCTGGAGGCGCTCGACGCGCAGACGGTGCGCATCACGTTGACGCGGCCGGCGCATCAGTTTGTCTGGTACCTCGCGATGTGTTTCACGGCGGTCGTGCCGCGCGAGGCGGTCGAGCAGTACGGTGCGACGTTCGGCAGTCACGCGGTGGGCAGCGGACCGTACCGGCTGGCCGAGTGGCGGCGCAACCACCAGATGGTCTTCGCGCGCGATCCGGCGTGGCGCGGCTGGCGCAAGGGGCCTGCGGCGCTGGTGCCGGGGGCGGACGAGGTGCCCTTTGACCGGGTAGTCTATTCGGTGGTCGACGATGTGTCGACGCAGTGGCTCTGCTTTTTGGCCGGCGAGTTGGATTTCTTGGGCGAGGTCTCGCGTGACAATTGGGATGTGGTGATCGACGGTGCGGGCGGTCTGAGCGAGCCGCTGAAGCAACGCGGCATCACGCTCTACTCCATGCCCACGCTTGAGGTCGCCTACATCGGCATCAACATGGAAGACCCCGTGCTGGGCTCAAACCGCGCGTTGCGCCAAGCACTCAACTGCGCGTTTGACAGCGCGGCGTGGGTGCGGTTTTTCAATCACCGCACGATCGTGTGCGACGGCCCCGTGCCGCCGGGCACCGA
>DUPH01000411.1 GCA_012838435.1 Lentisphaerota bacterium
ATAGCCGCTGCCGTTCTTCCCGACAACCAGATCGCCCTCCCAGTGCCCGACCTTGACGCGAAGCTCCACCACGGCGGGGCGCGTCTCGATTCCGCGACGCCCCGGAATCACGCCGCGACGACGGCCGTCCTGCCGGGGACAGCGGCGCTTGCGTTTACGTTTGGCACGCGGCAAATGCTTCCAGAGGTCGCCTCCCTTCTTGGCGTCCTCGTAGATGTACTTGTAGACCGTCTCCTTGCATACGTGGGCGCGCCCCTCAAATCGCGCGCGTTCGCAGATGATCTCGGGCGTCCATCCCCGCGCGAGCTTCTCTTCGACATCCTTGCGGACAGCCTCGGTGAAGCGCCGACGCCCGGGGCGCTTCGCCCGCGCATCTGCAAACGCCTGCGCCTGCTTGGGACGGTAGCCCCGCTTCCCGGTGTTCCGTTTCAGCTCGCGGCCGATCGTGCTTGGAGCACGTGAAAGCAGACCGGCAATCTTCCTCCGGCTAAATCCTGCTTGCCTCCACTGTTTGATTAGTCTACGCTCTTCACTGGTCACGTGTGTGTATGCCACTTTGGTTCCTTTCTTGTTTTCTCCAAGAAGGAAGTGTACATCACCGCGTGACTTTTTTCAAAATCTGGGTGTTGCGCTTGCTACTCGCGCGCGCGAAGCCGATACCGAGCATGACGGCAAAAAAACCCGCAATGATCGCATAATCCGCTACTGCCAACCCGTTCGTCATGCCGACTCCTCTCCGTTGATGTTTGGATCTCCACATTAAGCCATAATCCGGCGGGGATGTGAAGCTGAAAGTGTTGCACACCGCGATCGCTCGGTTAGCGACAGGGGGTGCGCAGACAATGCGTTTCTGGTGAAAGGGGGAGCCGTGAGTTGGAGTCGGGCGTCCTCGCCCGTAACAGCGTGTCGTGCAAAAGGCTGATACTCATGCGTGCTCGGTTTCAGGTTTCATTTTTTGACATGATTGACATGATTTGGAGGGCGAGTGTCCCCACGAGCCGCCTTCCGCTGTGCGGAAGAATGGTTTCAGGGCCCATTTGGGAGGGTCAAGCGTCTGCTTGACCGGCGGCGGTCACGCCGCCCTCACGGGCAAGATGCCCGTGCCACACTTTGCCTCGCGCCAAATCCAGTTATCTGGTGGCGGTTACGCCGCCAGGCTCCGCGCAACGCACGGAAGCTACTTGCCGGCTGGCGTGCGTCGCATCTGCCAAAGTGTCATGGCGGCGACCGCCAGATAACCGAACCAGATCAGGTGGAGCAGCGGCCGCATGCCGACACGTTCTACGATCGGCCCGATGATCCAGAGCATCACGGCAGCGATGCCCCATGTACCGCCGCTGATCAACCCCATCCTCTGGCTTACACGTAGCGATGAGTTGGAATAACGCGCTAGTGCAATGCACAGCGGGAACCCTGTATAGACGATGAATCCCGTAAAGGCCAACACCGCTGCTGCGCTTTGGGTTTGCGGTGCCAGCCACAGGTAGAGCATCGTGAGCGGCGCACCGGCCAGCGTGGTGCCCAGCAACACACGCAGATGGCCCAGTCGCGGTGCCAATGCGCCCCAGACAACGGCCCCGACCATGCCGCCCACACCGAACAGGGTGACAGACAGACCGCTGAATGACAGAGTGTAGCCCGCTTCCTCGTGCAAGTAAGAGGGCAGCAACGTACTCTGGATCTGCGAACAGATCGCCAGAACCGACGCCATGACAAAAAGCGTGACGAACGGCACGATCGGCGTGCGCTCACGTTCAGCGCTCGGCAGCTCCTGCGACTGGGGTTTGGCCGATTCGACCGGTAATCGCACGCCGCTCAACAGCAACGGGATGATGGCCAGCGGCGCCAACAGGTAAAGCATCATCAGCGAATCCAGCCCGAAGCGCTCGGTGAGCGTTGCCGACAACAGCGCGCCACCCGAAAAGCCCATGAACCCTGCTACCATGAAGACGGCTGTAGACAGGGATGACGAGATCGCGTCGAGTCCGTGTACCGCCCGCAACCCCTCAGGATGGACTGCCGCCACACCCAGTCCCGCCAACATTGCCAGTGCGCCCATCCCTATCACGCTGCCCGGCCCGACGGGCAGGCAAGGGATGAAAACCGACACGCCCGCCAACAGGACACCGCCGCAAATCAACCACGGGCGCGTCCACGTTGCACGTAGATAGCCGATGGGAACCTGAAAAACATTTGCTGAAAAAGCCAACAGAGAGGTGATCACGATCAACGCTGTCAGCGAAACGTCGTACCGGTCCCGCATCGGGATCAAGACGGGCGCGATCAGGCCGACATAGACATCGGCGATCAGGTGCGCGAAGGTCAGCGCAAGCAATTGACGCCACTGGCGCGACCGGACTGCGTGATTTTGCATAGAGACTCTTTCAAAAACCCCGTAGCATGGACGTCCCGCCCATGAAACACGGGCAAGATGTCCGTGCCACACCTAGAATTTTTTATGGAAGGTGCGGTGAATCACGTCGAGTTGCTGTTCGCGCGTAAGCTTGATGAAGTTCACCGCATAACCCGAGACGCGGATCGTGAGTTGCGGATACTTCTCCGGATGTTCCATCGCATCAAGCAGCGTCTCGCGATTGAAGACGTTGACGTTGATGTGGTGCCCTTTTTCCTTGAAGTAGCCGTCCATCAGATCAACCAGATTCTGCACGCGGTCGTCATCGGTGCGGCCCAGTGCGTCCGGCACGATCGAGAAGGTGTAGGAGATGCCGTCTTCGCTGTGGTCGTACGGCAGGCGCGCGACGGATTTCATCGACGCGATACAGCCGTGCGAGTCGCGTCCGTGCATCGGGTTCGCGCCGGGTGCGAAGGGCTCGCCCGCCTTTCGGCCGTCGGGCGTGGCGCCGGTCTTTTTGCCGTACACCACGTTCGAGGTGATCGTGAGGATCGAGAGCGTCGGCTTGGCGTGACGGTAGGTACGATGTTTAGAGAGGCGTCCCATGAAGGATTTCACCACCTCGACCGCGATATCATCCACGCGCGGATCGTTGTTGCCGAACTTGGGGAAGTCGCCCTCGATCTCGAAGTCCACCGTCAGGCCGCGTTTGTCGCGGATCGGCTTGACACGCGCGTACTTGATGGCCGAAAAGGCGTCCGCCACCACAGAGAGTCCCGCGATGCCGCATGCGGCGGTGCGGAAAACATCCTCGTCGTGCAACGCC
This sequence comes from Lentisphaerota bacterium, assembly GCA_012838435.1. Classification (GTDB taxonomy): domain Bacteria; phylum Verrucomicrobiota; class Kiritimatiellia; order RFP12; family UBA1067; genus DUPH01. The sequence goes on from DUPH01000411.1 coordinate 3,180, forward strand.
ATCTGCAGCCGTTCGTAGCAGTACTTGTCGTGCATGTAGTGGATGACGTTGAGCGTATTGATATAGAGGCGCGAGAGCCAGCGGCAGATTTGATCGAACTTGCGCGTGACCTCTTCATAGTCTAGATATTCCGAGGTGACCAGCGCCATTTCGGGACCGACCTGCTGTCCGGTGATCTCGTCCTTACCGCCGTTGATGCAGTAGAGCAGCGCCTTGGCAAGGTTGGTACGTGCGCCGAAGAACTGCATCTGCTTGCCGATGCGCATGGCCGAGACGCAACAGGCGATGCCGTAGTCGTCGCCGAACTTCTCGCGCATGAGTTCGTCGTTCTCGTACTGGATCGACGAGGTCGTGATCGAGAGCCGCGCACAGTAACGCTTAAAGGCCGCCGGCAGGCGTGCGCTCCACAGCACGGTCATGTTGGGCTCGGGAGCCGGCCCGAGATTGATCAGCGTGTGCAGGAAGCGGAAGCTCATCTTGGTGACCATGTGGCGGCCGTCCACGCCGATGCCGCCCAGCGATTCAGTGATCCAGGTGGGGTCGCCCGAAAAGAGCGCGTCGTAACCTGGTGTGCGCAGGAAGCGCACCATACGCAGCTTCATTACGAAGTGATCGACGAACTCTTGGATTTGCTCTTCGGTGTAGCGCCCGGCGGCTAAGTCGCGCTCGGCGTAAATATCGAGGAAGGTCGAGACGCGGCCGATCGACATCGCCGCGCCGTTCTGCTCCTTGACGGCGGCGAGGTAGGCGAAGTAGAGCCACTGGATCGCCTCTTTTGTGTCCTGCGCCGGTTGCGAGATATCGAACCCGTAGGAGGCGGCCATGGCTTTGAGTTCCTGCAGCGCGCGGATCTGCTCGGAGATTTCCTCGCGTAACTGGATCGCCTCGAGGTCCATGGCGTCGAACACATGGCGCGCCTTGGCGGCCTCCTTGTGGGCGATCAGGAAATCGATGCCATAGAGCGGCAGGCGGCGGTAGTCGCCGATGATGCGGCCGCGTCCGTAGGCATCGGGCAGGCCGGTGATGATGCCGTTGTGGCGGGCGAGCTTCATCTCATCGCTATAGGCATCGAACACGCCGTCGTTGTGGGTCTTGCGGTATTTGAAGACATTCTCGATATCTTCAGGTAGCTCGCGCTGATAAGCCTTCAGCGACGATTGGACCATGCGGATGCCGCCGAAGGGCATGATCGCGCGTTTGAGCGGGGTGTCGGTCTGGATGCCGACGATCTGTTCGAGGTCGCGGTCGATGAAGCCCGGCTCGTGTGACGTGATGGTCGAGATGCGCGTGTTGTCGATGTCATAGACCCCGCCACGCTCCCGTTCTTCCCGCATTAACGCCTTGACCTTCTCCCACAGCGCCAGCGTGCGGGGCGTCGGCGGCGCAAGGAAGGACTCGTCGCCGTCATAGGGCGTGTAATGGGAGACCAAATACTCGCGCACGTTGATGCTGATTCGCCAGATATCTTGAGTGAGAGACATACCGCACCGCCTTTCTTAAAACCCCACGCAGTATACTGACCGTGGCCGTTTAACTCAATGGCAAAAGACTTTGGTTTTGGTTTCTGGTTTCAAGGTTTCAGGGCTTCTCATACGAAGCCACGAAGGGCACTAAGGCTTTTTTGGGGGGTGCTGTGACGATTTCAAAGCCGGGGGCAAGGCTTTCATTTTTGTCTCCAAAGCTTGATACAGCCGGGCTGTCCAGACTGGGGCGTTGGCCGGAGGGAGAAATTGTTTCACCCTTAAATCACAGGGAGATAGAATCACCTCTACGTTAGCGGGCCCAGTTAGTGCGGCCATCACGAACAAGTCCTCAGCAGTTTCATCACCCATGGCAAGACAACCCGCAGAAGCGGTACCGCCGTGGATCATGATGTCACTGCCGGGTCGATGCCGACCATCTTCCTCGGCTCGCTCAAGGTCAAACGCATTCGGGTATGAGACACGGAGGGAGAGGTGGAATGCGCTGTTGGGGTTCAGTGATTCGATACCGTAAATCCCTTCCGGAACTTGACCGTCTCCCTCTACGAGTTTGGGGCCGATAGTGCCACTCGCGCCCAGAACCGGGTAGACACGAATAAGTTTCAGCGTCCCGGTCGCGTCCTCGCCCCAAACCTCCAGTTGTCGCTCCTCTTTGAGGCCGACAAGCGTGAGCCGCCGTGCAGGCCACGGTACACCTGCCTTTTCAAAAAAAGGCAGCAGGCGCTCCCGGACAACCGTACGGTACTGTTCGACCCGCTCTTCAACCGTGCGGCGCTTCGCCATTCGATTGCAAACGACTTCCTTGGCCATCATCAGAAAATCCCATTTCCACACCACCAGTGCGCAACATACCGTTGCACACACGGCCAACATACCCAGACTTGATATCCTTTTCTGCCCCCAACTCACGGCGTTCTATCGTCTTGAAATTGAGCGCTAATTTCCGCGCAGTGTGTCGGCGGCGAGTTCGGCGCGATATTCGGCGACCGTTCTCTTCAGGCCGTCGGGTAGCGGAATCTCGGGACGCCAACCCAGACTGCGGATGAGCGTGGTGTCGCACAGCTTGCGTGGCGGCCCGTCGGGCATGGAGGTGTCGAAGCGCAGAGCGCAGCGTGTACCGACCGCAGTTTGCACCTGCTCGGCCAGTTCCCGGATGGTGAGGTCTTCGCCGGAGCCGACGTTGACCCAGTCCGGCGGGTCGTCGAGCTGCAGCAGGAAGAGCAGGGCGCGCGCGAGGTCGTCCACATGCAGGAACTCGCGGCGTGGTTTGCCGCTGCCCCAGAGCGTGACTTCCTGCGCGCCGGTAGTGCGGGCCTCCTCGAATTTACGGATCAACGCGGGAAGGACGTGCGAGTGCTCCGGGTGGTAGTTGTCGCCGGTGCCGTAAAGATTGGTCGGCATGGCGGAGTGGTAGAGTACGCCGTACTGCTGGCGGTAGTACTGGCAGAGCTTCAGCCCCGCGATCTTAGCCAGCGCATAGCCCTCGTTGGTGGGCTCCAACGGACCGCTCAGCAGCGCGTCCTCCGGAATCGGCTGCGGCGCGAGGCGCGGATAGATGCAAGTGCTGCCGAGGAAAAGCAGGCGCGGCACGCCGGCTTTGAACGCGCCGTGGATCACGTTTGCGGCGATCATCATATTCTCGTAGAGGAATGTGCCGAGCGCCGAACGGTTGGCCTCGATGCCACCCACGCGCGCGGCCGCTACGATCACGCAGTCCGGCCGGTGGTGCGCTAGGAAGGCGTGGGTCGCGGCCTGATCGATCAGGTCCAGTTCCGCATGCGTAGCAGTGAGGGGCGGACGCAGACCTAGCCGAGCCATTTCCCGGACCACGGCGGCACCGACCATGCCGCGGTGGCCGGCGACGAAGATAAGGGAAGATGGTTTCAGGGTTTCGGGTTTCAGGGTTTCAGGGTTTCGGGTTTCAGGGTTTCGGGTTTCAGGTTTCAGGGTTTCGGGTTTCAGGGTTTCGGGTTTCATGGTTTCGGGGTTTCGGGTTTCAGGGTTTCAGGGTTTCGGGTTTCAGGGTTTCGGGTTTCAGGGTTTCGGGTTTCAGGGTTTCGGGTTTCAGGGTTTCATCCAAATCGCTATCGGTATCGGGATCGGTATCGGTATCGCTATGGTGGACATCGTGGACATTGTGGACTTGGTGGACATCGAGGACACTCGCCACTCGCCACTCTCTCCGCGCTGTGAGCAGAGCTTGGTTTATTCCGCATTCGCCAGCACACCCCCGGCCTCTTTCACGGCGAGTTCTTGGCGTGCTACGCACATGTCGGCTTCAACCATGATGCGCACCAGCTCTTTGAAGGTGACCTTGGGCTCCCATCCCAGTACGCGGCGCGCCTTGGAGGCGTCACCAAGCAACAGGTCCACCTCGCTGGGGCGTTCGTAACGCGGGTCGTGTTTGACAAATTCGCGCCAGTCGAGATCCAGCAGCCCGAAGGCCTCTTCGCAGAACTCGCCCACGCTGTGCGTTTCGCCGGTGGCGAGCACATAGTCATCCGGCTCGTCGCATTGCATGATGCGCCACATGCCCTCGACGTAGTCGCCGGCGTATCCCCAGTCGCGCTTAGCATCAAGGTTGCCGAGGTAGAGCGCTTTTTGCAGACCGTGCTTGATGCGGGCGGCGGCCATCGTGATCTTACGCGTCACGAAAGTCGGGCCGCGCCGCGGCGACTCGTGGTTAAACAGGATGCCGTTGCTGGCGTGCATGCCGTACGCTTCGCGATAGTTGATTGTGGCCCAATAGCCGTAGAGCTTTGCCACAGCGTACGGTGAGCGCGGGTGGAACGGCGTGTTCTCATTCTGCGGTGTTTCACGTACCTTGCCGAAAAGTTCCGAGGATGAGGCTTGATAGAAGCGCGCCTTCTTGGCGACACCGCTCTCGCGTAACGCCTCAAGCAGTCGGATCGTGCCGAGCGCCACCACGTCGGCGGTGTACTCCGGGATATCGAACGAAACGCGGACGTGGCTCTGAGCTCCGAGGTGGTAGACCTCGTCTGGCTTGATTTCGTACATCATTTTGGCGAGCCGCACGGCGTCGGTCAGGTCGCCGTAATGCAGGAAGAGGCGTCTGCCTATCAGGTGCGGGTCTTGGTAAAGGTGATCGATCCGTTGTGTGTTGAAGCTCGATGAACGGCGAATCATGCCGTGAACTTCATACCCTTTGTCAAGCAGCAGCTCAGTCAAGTAGGAGCCGTCCTGGCCCGTGATTCCTGTGATAAATGCGCGTTTCATAGTAGTTCAAGCGTTGTGTATGCGTGTTGTCCTTTTGGTTTTAGAGTAAACCAGTTCACGCCGCTAATCATAGCATACACAGGAGTGCTGTCCATTGCGTAAAAGTAAAAATTAAAAACTGGCCTGCAGCGCGAGTTCAAACGTGCGCGGGTCGCCGGGGAAGCACTGGTAATAGTGGCGGCTGGATTCGATATAGTGCTCATCGAAGATGTTTTTGACCGCAAAGGAGAGCGTAACGTTTTTAGGGCCGCCGAAGGTTGCGAGCGGTACGTCGGCTGAACAATCGAAGACCTGCCAGCCGTCGATGAAGTGGTCTTTACCGACGTAATTGCCGCGCATCGTGGCGTCGTAACGGTGGCGGTAGCGGTAACCCAGTCCGAGCACGACACCGCGCAGAGGCCCTTCTTCCAGTCGGTAGGAGGTGGCGGCGGTGACGGCGTGCGGCGGGTAGCGGTCGAAGGAATCGCCGGTGGCCTTGTTTTCGTATTCCACGTAGGCGTAAGAGGCATAGACCGACCAGTTGGCACGGAGGTTGCCGGTGAGCGACAGTTCGAAGCCCTGTGATTCGTTTTCGCCCTCGGTTTCGTAGTAGGTGGAGCCCGGCATGAGCGTCGGGACATCGCGTTGCGTGATCCTGTAGACCGAGGCGTTCAGCCAGAGCGTTTCGATCGGCGAGACGCGCAGGCCGGTTTCGTATTGCGTGGCCTGCCAGGAGGAGGTCAGCTCGTCGCCGGGCGCGCGCAGGTGGCCGAAGTTCGGTGCTTCGGTCTGTGAGACGTTCCCGAAAAAGACCAGCCACTCAGTCGGCAGATACGAGAGCCCCACGCGTGGGCTGACGCTGTTGCCGGTGTTGCCGAGGCTGCTTTCGTGGCGGTCGACGCGCAGACCGCCGAGCAGACGGAAGTCATGCCACGCGATGAGGTCTTGCGCGAAGAGCCCGGCCTTGTCGACCTGCAGGTCGCGATAGTTGTTTGAGACCCAAGTATGTACTGCGTTGCGCGTGGCGACGGACTCGAAGTAGCTGCGCCCCTGTTCGCTCCTGCGCGCGAAATCCCCCTGCAAGACAGTCTCATGCGAAAGCGGGCCGGTGTCATAACGGGCCGTCGCACGCTGATAGATGGCGTGGCGTCGGAAGATCAGGTCGCCCTCCGAATGTTCGTACGGGCGTCGGGCGTAGGCCGGCGCGATGATCGAACCGTCGGCATTGGCGAAGGGGGCGGGGCCTAGGTGTTCGAAGTCGACCTCGGAGAAGGCCAGACCGGCACCGGTGCGCAATGTCCAGACACGCGAGGCGTCCCACTCGACGAAGGTCTGCGCGGTGTGGCCGAAGTAGCGGTCGCGCATATCGGAGAGGGCGGCGCTACTGTCCCAGTCATAGCCGCCGAAGGGCTTGCCGCGATAGACGGGGATGCCTTGGTAGGCGGGCTGCTCGGTGTGCTGGAGTGTGAGGGAGAAGCCGATGCGCAAGTCGTCACGCACCTGCCAGAGCAGCGACGGGGCGATCAGAAACGACTCACGCCAGTCGGCACCGTTCGGCAACCAGAAGGGCTTACCGACTTCAAAGCTGAGGGGCAGGCGCGCGGTGAGCCGTTCTTCGACGAGTGGCTCGTTGAGGTCCAGACTGAGGCGGTAGCGTTGCAAGTCCTCGCCGAAGGTCGAGCGTAGCGAGACATCGGTGAACGCGCGATCCGGGCGCGGGTACTTCTGCACCAGATTGATCGATCCGCCCGCGCCGTACGGTCCGAGCGTGGAGGTCATGCCGCCCTGCGTGGCACCGACCGGGCCTTTGACAATCTCAACGCGCTCGAATGCGGCCGGGTCGATAAAGGTGCCCATCGGCCCCGCTAGGCCGAGCGTACCATCTAATGTCGCTTCGCTGCCCGGCATGCCGCGTAGCGTATACTGGCCCGATGTGCGATCAAGCATGGTTTTGCCGCCGGTGTAGATGCCGGCCTGATAGCGTAGCAGGTCGTGCAGGTCGGTGGGGTTCATCTCGGTGATGAAGTCCTCGGTCAACACGTCAACCGTCTGCGGCAGTTCTTCGGGGGGGGCCTCACTAAAGGTCGCGGTCGAGACAGTTTCCGCGCGGTATTTCGAGATCGGTGCCCCCTCCACCAGAATTGTGCCGAGATCCACCGGGGCATTGGTTTGCGCACCGGCGAGACCGGCGCACAGGACGCACCCGAGGACGATGCTTCCCGCGCAACATCGTATGGTGCGCCGTGTGCCGCCGTTTTCCAAAATGTCCACGTCCACATTGTCTACACTGTCCACCACGTCCTCCGATCCCGATAGCGGCTTGGATGAAATCCACGCGCTCAACTGCTGTCAGTGGATTAAACGATGGTGCGTGCGAGGTGGTTCAGAACGCCGAACCCTGAAACCAGAAGCCCTGAAACCCTGAAACCCTGAAACCCTGAAACCCAGAAACCCTGAAACCCAGAAACCCTGAAACCCTGAAACCCAGAAACCCAGAAACCCTGAAACCCAGAAACCCTGAAACCCTGAAACCCTGAAACCCGCCCGGCGGGCGTCAGGCGTCGAAAGCGTTTTCGCCGTGCCAGGCTTCGGCGGGCGGTGGCTGAAGTTCTCCGGCGGCGATACGCTGGCGTACGGCCTCGAAAAGCAGGAT
>DUPH01000412.1 GCA_012838435.1 Lentisphaerota bacterium
CGTGATGCTGAGCGTGAAGAACGCGTGAACACCGATCCCAAGGCGCACCGCCCCGGCGGGGCGTTGGCCGATACCGAGGTCGCTCGGCGTTTGGAAGAGCACGCCGCTTGGTCGCTCGACCAGTATGCGGTAGAGCCGGCTGAGGGTAAGAAGCGCTTTCACGATTTTGATTTGCCGTCGGAGTTGATGCACGCGGTGTGCGATCTGGGTTTCCAATACTGTACGCCCATTCAGGCGCTCAGCCTCGAGCATGCGCTGGCCGGTAAGAATGTCGCCGGCAAGGCGCAGACCGGCACCGGCAAGACCGCGGCTTTTCTGGTTGCGATTCTTACGCGCTATCTGCGCACGCCCGAGGCGCGCCACGAAAGAGGCGGCACGCCCCGCGCGCTGGTGATCGCGCCGACACGTGAGTTGGTGATTCAGATTTGCAAGGACGCTGCCAATATCGGTAAATACTGCGACCTGCGCTCGCTGGCCATCTACGGCGGCATGGACTACGAACGCCAGAAGCGCGAGGTGACCGCCGCGCCTGTCGATCTGCTGGTTGCCACGCCCGGACGCCTGCTCGATTTTGTGCGCTCGCGCGTCGTGGACCTGTCGAAGGTCGATACCCTGGTTATTGACGAGGCAGACCGCATGTTGGACATGGGGTTCATTCCAGATGTGCGGTCGATCATAAACCGCCTGCCGTCCAAAGACAAGCGCTGCACCATGCTGTACAGCGCGACGCTGGACGATGCGGTGATGCGCTTGGCGTCGCAGTGGATGGAAGCCCCCGTCAAGATTGAGGTGGAGTCGGAGCAAGTTACCACGAAAACGGTCAAGCAGATCGTCTACGTCGTTACGGCGAACGAAAAGTTCACAGTGCTCTACAATCTGATCCAGCAGTATCCGGAATCGCGTATGCTGGTCTTCTGCAACCGCCGCAGCACCACCGAGGATGTCGCCAAGGGGTTGTCGCGTCGCGGGGTTCGTTGCGAGATGCTGAGCGGCGACGTGAACCAGAACCGTCGCCTGCACGTGCTGGAGGACTTCCGCGAAGGCAAGGTTCGTACAGTGGTGGCGACAGACGTAGCAGGGCGCGGCTTACACGTCGATGATATTGGGTTTGTCGTGAATTTCGACTTCCCCTACGAGCCGGAGGATTACGTACACCGCATCGGGCGCACGGGGCGTGCGGGTCACACCGGCACTGCGATTTCGTTTGCAGACGAAGATGAATCTTTTATTATTCCGGACATTGAGGAGTTCATTGGCGAAGAGCTGAAGTGTACGGTGCTGCACAGTGACGATCCGCTGTTGGCTAAGTTGCCGCCCTGTCCGCCGCGCCCCCGCGAAGGCGGCAAGTCGCGCACGGCGCAGCCGCGCAAGGAGCGGTCTCGTGGCGGTCGGCGGCAGGAGACCGCTTCTGCGTCGCGTGACGCGGAGAAGCGTGCGCCGCAGAAAAAAGATGCGGCGCATGCCGCCGACCAGTCGCCGCCGCGTGGGGCTGCCGCTGCGCCGGGTGAAACGGAGAAGCGCGCGCCGCAGAAAAAGAAGGAAGCGGAACGTGCTGCGCCGAAAAAGGCGGAGCAGCCGGAGCCCAAGCCGACGAAGCCTGAGCCCACTGCCGCGCCGCGTCGGAAGGCGCCTGCCAAACCGGCTGCGCAGTCCCGTGAGGCGAAACCGGCTGCTACGCCGACGTCAGCCCCCGCGCCGCGACGTACGTCTGCGGTGGTGCCGGCTCAGCCGACTGCGCTCGCGGTGCGTCGCGCGTCGCGTTTTTCTGAGGAATGGGTGCCGGGTGAGAAGTAATCAAGTTACAGGCAGGTGACAGGGATGTGCGAAGATCGCGCGTTTCTGGTGAAAAGGAGGAGGTAAGGTATGTTGCGTAGGACTGGATGGCTGGGAGTGGCGTTGTGCGTGGTGGTCGGTGCGGTGCGTGCCGAAATGGTCAGCGTGGTGCAGATCACCGACATGCGCGGGCAGGTGGCATTCGAGATAATGAACCGCGAGGAGTACGCCGCGATTCAGAAAGAGATCAGGGAAGAGATGGCGGTCTATCAAGCGGCTGCGGCCGATGCCAAAAAAGAGTGGGATGCCAACAAGGAGAACAAGCTCCCGTTCCAAGGCAACCGCATTAAGCCGCGTTCTGCGCGAAAGATGCCCCCTGACTTCAATGATCGTGACAAGGCGGAAAAGCGTAAGTCGGTGCTTGAGGAGCGTGCGGCGCAGCGGCAGCTCAACGAGATGGAGAAGGAAAGTCAGAAGAAGGGTAAAACGCAGTCTGATTCCGCCATCGCCAAAGAAGAGGCTCGCGTCAAGGCGTATGAAGATGCGTTCACCATGATCAGCAAGCGCATGGGCGAAAAGCTCGGCCGTCCGGTTCCCAGTATCGGTTTTGCCTTTGAGGCCGCGCCTAAGAAGGAAGAAGCGCCCAAGAAAGACGACAAGAAGGATGACAAGAAGGCCGAGAAAAAGGCCGACTGAGGTTGTTTCTCACACGAAGACACGAAGGGCACAAAGGGGAATGGGTGGAAAAACCTTTGTGTCCTTTGTGCCTTTGTGAGAGATTAAATTTTACGGGCTCTGCCCGTACGAGGAGAGTCGCATGGCTAAGAAACGAATAACCGAGGACGTGCTTTGTCCGCCGCCGGCGACTTTGCCGGTCTTGACCACGTGGTCGGTCAAACGGCCGAACGCTGAGGTGGACGCCTTCCTATCGCGTCCGGCCTTCGCGCCGGAGGCCGAAGCCGCCGCTGCTGAGGTGCTGGCGGATATCCGCAAACGCGGTGACGCGGCGGTGCTTGCGGCGGCCAAACGTTTTGACCGTGCCGTGCTGACGGCCGGGGAGATGCGAGTGACCGCCGCTGAACTGTCTGCGGCGACCAAGGCGGTGCCCGCGCGTGTGAAACGTGCCGTCAAGGATGCCCACGCGCGTGTGAAGCTCTTTGCCGAAGCAGGGCTGCACGAGCCTTGGTATTTGCGCACGCCGCAGGGCGGGTATGCGGGCGAGTTCTATTCACCGATGGACCGCGTGGGCGTGTACGTGCCGGGCGGCACCGCGCCGCTCGCCTCCACGGCAGTGATGACCGTGACACTGGCTCAGGTGGCTGGCGTGCGTGAGATTGTCGCCTGTACGCCGTGCGGCCCGGACAAGCAGGTGAACCCGGTTCTGCTCTATGCGCTCAAACTCGCCGGTGCGACTGAAATCTACAAGGTGGGCGGCATCCAGTCGATCGGCCTGATGGCCTTCGGTACGAAGAGTGTGCGTCCGGTGCAGAAAATCGCGGGCCCCGGCAACGCCTTTGTGACCGCCGCCAAGCGTCAGGTCTACGGCTACGTGGCCATCGACCAGGTGGCCGGGCCGAGCGAGATCGCGGTACTTGCGGACGACTCGGCAAATCCGGCGTGGGTGGCGGCTGATCTGCTCTCGCAGGCCGAACACGGCAGCGGACATGAGAAGGCGTTGCTGGCCACCGACTCGCAGGCGCTCGCGGAGGCGGTGAGCGACGAGATTGTCTGGCAGACGCCGAAGTTGTCGCGTGCCGATAGGGTCGAGCGCGTGTTGCAGCGGCAGGGCATTCTGCTGGCGATTGTGCCGAACCTTAAGCAGGGTATGGAACTGGTGAACCGCTTCGCCCCGGAACACTTTGAGATCATGACGCGCGATGCGCGGATGTGGCTCAACGACGTGCGCGCGGCGGGAGCGGTCTTTATCGGACCTTGGACGCCCGAGTCTGCCGGTGATTTTGTCGCCGGTCCTAGTCATGTGCTGCCGACTGGCGGCGCGGCGCGCATGTTTAGCGGACTGACGGCCGACGACTTCCGGCGACGCCACAGCTTCGTGGAGTTCACCGAGGCCGATCTGGCCGAGACCCTCGCATCGATCGAGACCTTTGCCGATGTCGAAGGACTCGATGCGCACGGCCGTTCGGCATCAATTCGCTTTCGCGAATGAAGTAATAGGCGATAGGTAGTAGGTAATAGGTAAGAGGTGTGATCTTTTTGTGACCACCCAGTGGTCACAAAGACGAGGGTAAAACCTTACACCCCGTAGCCGCTCCCCGCCCGTGGCCATTCACAGCATCACGGGCACTTTTCGGGCTACCCCCGCACGATCCCCATTGCATGTCCTGCGTGCGCCCGACGCCCGTTCTCTCGCCCGTTTTTACACTCGTCATTGCGACCACTGGGTGGTCGCAATAACGCGCAACTTACGGCGCAGGCGCGGGAGCCGGCGCTGCGGGAGCCGCAGGGGTCGCAGGCGCGCTCGGTGCCGAGAACGGCAGTGCTTGCTGTTCAGCAGCGGCAGGCGCGGGCGTTTTGACGCCCTCCATGACCGAGGTGCCGACGTGGGAGGTCAGGCGCGAAAGCACCAGCGTGTTCAGCAGGAAGATGATCCCCAGAATGACCGTAGTTTTGGTCAAGACGTTGCCCATCTGGGCACCGAAAAGGGCCTCTCCCATACCGCCGCCGAAGCTGACGCCCAGTCCACCCTCTTTTGGCTTTTGCAACAGGATCACCCCGCCCAGCAAAAAGCACACAACTATTTCGAGCACATACAAAAAACCGATCAGAATCTGCATAACCGCACTCCGTTACACGTCCCCACATTAGCATCGGGGCCAAAACGAACGTCACTTATAGCAAATAACGGCGGCTGTCAGCAATAGCAATTTTTGCGGTATCAACAATCGGGAATTGTCAAGCGGGACGGAAAGCACTACACTGTTCGGCAAATGAGTGTCTTCGGGGCAAGGTGACCCGGCTGTGAGGCTGGGGATTCCTGACCGGCGGTAGAGCCCGCGACTGGCAAGCTGTTCCTGCTTGCCACTGACACGGTTTGATTCCGTGGCCGACAGTTAAAGTCTGGATGATAGAAGGCATCTTGGTGCGTATGGCTTTGCCCCGGCTTGTAACATGCCGGGGTTTTTTGTTTTGGAGAAGGGTATGGAGAGCGAGTCGATGTTTGATACAGTCGAGACATGCGTCGAGGCGTTTCGGCAAGGCCAGATGGTGATCGTGGCCGATGACGAAAACCGCGAGAATGAGGGCGACCTGATCATTGCGGCGGAGAAGATCACACCGGAAGCCATCAACTTCATGGTTACCAACGCGCGCGGACTGGTTTGCGTGCCGATGACCGGTGCCCGCCTGCGCGAATTGGGCGTAGAACGCGCGCCGAGCCGCAACCGGGGGGATAAATTTGCGACGGCTTTCACCTATTCGGTTGATGCCGCCACTGGCGTGACGACTGGCATCAGCGCTGCCGACCGCGCGTGGACGGTCAAGACGTTGCTTGATCCCGCCGCCGGCCCGGAGTCGATCGTGAGCCCCGGCCATATCTTTCCGCTGGAGGCGCGCGAGGGCGGGGTGCTGGTGCGTGCCGGCCATACCGAGGCGGCTGTCGATCTCGCCAAACTGGCCGGGCTCAAGCCGGCGGGCGTGATCTGCGAGATCATGCTGCCGGATGGCTCGATGGCGCGTCTGCCGGATCTGCGCGAGTTTGCCACGCAACATGGGCTCAAGATGCTGTCGATCGCGGACCTGATCCAGTATCGCCGCCACCGGGAACGGCTGATTGATCTCGTTGAGGAGGTAGAGTTGCCGACCGCGTACGGCCAGTTTAAGCTGCGTCTTTATACGTCGTCACCGGATGGCCGGGAGCATCTCGCGCTGGTCAAGGGCGACCTTGCTAAAGTCGACGCCCCCTTGGTGCGCGTGCACAGCGAATGTCTGACCGGCGATGTGCTCGGTTCGTTGCGCTGCGACTGCGGCAACCAGCTCCACACGGCGATGCAGATGGTGGAGAAGGAGGGGTGCGGTGTGATCCTGTATATGCGTCAGGAAGGGCGCGGCATCGGTCTGGTCAATAAACTGCATGCCTATAAGCTGCAAGAGAACGGGCTGGACACCGTGGACGCCAACCTGAAACTGGGCTTTCCGGCGGACCTGCGCGATTACGGCGTGGGCGCGCAGATTTTGGCGGATCTCGGGTTGAAGCGCATCCGTCTGATGACGAACAACCCCAAGAAGTTGGCCGGTCTGCAAGGTTATGGCTTGGAGATTGTCGAGCGTGTGCCGCTGGTGTTTCAGCCCGGCGACCACAATCGGCGCTATCTTGCGACCAAGAAGGCGCGCATGGGGCACATGATTTAGGAAAGGAAACATCATGAAAGAGATCGTGGGAAAATTGGATGCAACGGGCCTGAAGATGGCCTTGGTGGTCAGCCGCTTCAACAGCTTTTTCACCGAGCAGTTGGTGAAGGGCGCAGTGGATTGTTTTGTGCGGCATGGTGGCAAAGAGGCGGACCTCACGCTGGTGCGCGTGCCGGGTGCCAATGAACTGCCCCAGGTAGCGCAGCGTCTGGCGGCGACCGGGAAGGTCGATGCGGTGGTCACGTTGGGCGCGGTCATTCAAGGAGCAACCCCGCACGCCGATCTGATCAACGGCACGGTGGCGCGCTCGCTCGCCAAAATCGCGCTCGATACCGGCGTGCCGGTTCTGAACGGCATTGTCTGTGCGCTGAATTTGGAACAGGCGATCGAACGCGCCGGCACCAAGCAGGGCAACAAGGGCTGGGACGCGGTGGCAGCCGCGATCGAGACGGTCAACGTGCTCAAGGCTTTGTGAGGCGTATCTATGGCGACACGCAGACAAGGACGCGAGTGGGCGCTGCAGATGCTGTTTCAGGCGGATATGAATCCGGGGCTGGACATCGAGAAGTCGATTCCTAAGTTCTGGCGGCAGCAGTACACCTGCAAGGTCGAAGAGGCCGAAGATCGTGATGTCGAGCTGCCCGCATCCAAAAAACCGGTGGAGGACCGCGTGGCACCGCCGAAGATTCGCGACTTCACCGAAAAGCTGGTGCGCGGTGTGCTAGGGCATCTTGACGAGATCGACGACAAGCTGGCCGCCTACACCAAAAACTGGCCGCTGTACCGCATGGGAACCGTCGAGCGCAATGTCCTGCGGCTCGCCTTCTACGAGTTGCTCTATTGCAGTGACGTGCCGCCTGCGGTTGTGCTAAATGAAGCGATCGATCTGGCCAAGTATTTCAGCAACACCGATTCTGGACGCTTTGTTAATGGCATCCTCGACCGCTTGAACAAGGATCTGCACCCAACGTCGAAGTGAAGGGCTTTTGGAAAAAGGATCAGACAGATCGGGCTGATCAGACGGATCTGACGGATCAAACAAAAAACGAGCAGCATGAATAGCGTTTCCAGCCATGACCGCAAGTGGATGCGGCGGGCGATTGCGCTGGCGCGGCGCGGCGAAGGGCACACGCGCCCCAACCCGCCGGTCGGCGCTGTGGTCGTGTACGGCACCGGCAAACTGGGCGAGGGCTTTCACCGTCGCGCGGGCGAGGCGCATGCCGAGGTCGTGGCACTGGATGCTTGTCGCGGCGCGGCGCGCGGCGCGACGCTGTATGTGACGCTTGAGCCGTGCTCCACGCAGGGGCGTACGCCGCCCTGCACCGACCGCATTCTGAGCGAAGGCATCGCGCGCGTGGTGGTCGGCTGCTGCGATGAGAACAGCTGTCACCGCGGACGCGGTCTGGAGATCCTGGCCGCGCACGGGGTCGAGGTGGTCTGCGGCGTTTGCGAAGAAGAAGCACGCGAGTTGGCGCGTCCGTTTTTCAAGCACGTCACCACGGGACTGCCGTATGTGACGGTCAAGCTCGCGATGACGCTTGACGGGCGCATCGCCGACCGTGAGCAGCGTTCGCAATGGATCACCGGCGCGGCGGCACGCGCCGAGGTGCAGCGCCTGCGGCGGCGCGTGGATGTGATGCTGGTCGGGGCGGGCACGGTCTGCGCCGATGATCCGTCGTTGCTCTGTCGGTTGCGCGGAGCGGGGGACGACCTGATGCGTGTGGTGGTGGATGCGTCGGGGCGCACGCCGGCGCGGGCGCAGGTGTATACCGATGCGGCGGCGGCGCGTACGGTTGTGGCGACGACGCAGGCCGGGGCAGCCCGCAAGGCGGCGGACTGGGCGCGGCAGGGTGCTCAGGTCTGGACATTCGACGCCGATGCCGATGGACGCGTGCCGCTCGAACCCTTGTTGAAACGATTGGGTGCGGCGGGGGTTCTGCATGTGCTCTGTGAAGGTGGCGGACGTTTGGCCGGTGCCTTGCAGGATGCGGGACTGGTGGATGCCTACGATCTTTTTTATGCGCCGGTGCTGTTGGGTGACAGCCGGGCAGTCGGTGCGCTGGAAGGACGCGGCACGTTGCTGGCCGACGTGCTGCGCTGGCGTTGTGTGGATGTGAAGCGGTTCGGCGAGGATGTCCGGATCCGTGTACGGAGGGCGTGACACATGTTTACGGGACTCGTGCAGCGGGTAGGCGTGTTGAAGCAGCTGGCGCGCGCCGGCGAAGGGTGGGCGTTGACGCTGACGCATACGCCATGGCCGGATGCGCTCGTGCTCGGCGAGAGTGTCGCGGTACAGGGCGCGTGCCTGACGGTGACAGCGCAGGGCGAAGGATGGTTCACGGCTGATCTTTTGGACGAGACGCTGCAACGCACCGCGCTAAGGCGGCTGGGCGAAGGAACGCGGGTCAATCTCGAACGGGCTTTGGCGTTGGGCGACCGTCTCGGCGGCCACATCGTAAGCGGGCATGTCGATGAGCGCGGCGTGCTGGGCGCGATCGAAGACCGCGGGCGCGATGTGGCGTGGTGGATCACCTGCTCCACGTCGTTGGCGCGGCAGACGGTGTTGAAAGGTTCGGTCGCAATTGACGGCGTGAGCCTCACGGTCTCGGGACTCAGTGATAACGGCTTTGAGGTCAATCTCATTCCCCACACGCTGAAAGAAACCAGCCTGTGCGACCGTCGGGTCGGCGATGAGGTCAATCTGGAAGGCGACCTGCTGGGCAAGTATGTGGCGCGTCTGTTGGGTCGGGATGAGTCGGGCGGAATCACCGAACGCATGTTGGCGGAGAACGGATTTTTATGAAAAGTGTGCTGTGCTTGGGATTGACGCCGACCTTGCAGCGGACACTGGTGTTTGACCGGCTGGAGATGGACGAGGTCAATCGCGCGCGTCAGGTCGTGGAATCGGCCGGCGGCAAGGCACTCAACGCAGCGCGTGCGCTGGTGGCGCTGGGCACGCCGACGCAGGTCGCCGGTTTCAACGGTGGTGACACCGGACGCCGGGTGACGGCGTATCTCTCCGCCTACGGTGTGGATGCACGCACGTTGACCACCACGAAGGCGCCGACCCGTATCTGCACGACTCTGATTGACCGCGCGGGCGGCACGGTGACCGAACTGGTTGAGGAGGCGCCGGCACCGGGTGTCGCCGCCTTACGCCGCTTCATGCGCGACACGCTGCGTCGGACGGCGGAGGCCGCAATGTTGGTCATCTGCGGCACGCTGCCGCCCTACGCCGATGATACGTTCTACGTGCCGTTTGTGCGCGCCGCCACCGAGGCCGGCGTGCCGGTGGTGATCGACTCACACCGTCAGGCGCTCGTCAACGTGCTGGCCGAGCGGCCGCTGCTCGCCAAGCTCAACGTGCGCGAACTGGAGACCACGCTGGGAGAACAACTGGCATCCGAACAGCAGATCGTGCGCGGCATGCGTGAGATGCTCGCGCGCGGGGCGCGCCATGTCTTTGTGACGCAGGGCGGCAAAGCCGCGTATCTGGTGACGTCGCGCGGCGCATGGCGTTTCACGCCGCCGGAGATCAAGCAGCGCGTCAACCCGATCGGCAGCGGCGACAGCGCTACGGCCGGTATCGCGCATGCGTTGGTCACGGGCAAACCGATGACGCGCGCGGTCGCCCTCGGGCTAGCGTGCGGAAGTGCGAATGTCGAAAGCCTGACCCCTGCCGATCTCGATGTCAAGCGCGTCGCGGAACTGGCACGCAGGGTGGGTTTAGGATTTAGGATTTAGGATTTAGGATTTAGGATTTAGGATTTGGGCTTATCTCTTACTTCCACGTCTCACCGCGCTTAGGGCGCTGTGAAGCTGGTCACCACCTTGAAGAAGCGGCGGGGTACCGTCGGGTCGCGGGGGATCGTGAAGATGACTTGGCTGCCTGTCGCTTGGATGCTGTCGCCGATCTTCACCCAGTTGGTTTGGGTGAGATCGTCCACTCTGTAGACCGTATACCAGAGGCCGCTTTCGGCGTTGTCGATCTTGATGGTGGCCGTTCCGTCGCCGATGACGAACCCCTCGCCGTCTGCGGCGAAGGCGGGCGCGGCGGGAAGGCCTGACGCGAGGTAGTAGGTTTCGCCGATCGCCGGGGCACCGGTGAAGGTGCCGCCCGTGCCGGCGAACATGTCGATGTTCCAGTCTGTTGCTCCCGCCGCGTCCGCGTTGGCCGGGATACTCCACGGCATTCCGGGACCCTCGGTGTTCAGCACAATGCCCGTGCAGCCGTCGAACATTTCCTGATAGCAGCCCTCGGCCAGCGTCGTGGCGGGCAGCGCCGGCGCGTTTGTCAGTCCCGTACAGCCGGCGAACATGCGGTAATAGCAGCTCTTGGCCAGCGTCGTGGCGGGCAGCGCCGGTGCGCTGCTGAGCGCCGTACAGTTGCAGAAGAGGAACGAGAAACAGTTGGTGGTCATGGCCGGATGCGCGCCGGCGGTCACCGTCGCATGGTCGAGCAGGGTCTCGATGTTGCCGGAGCAGGCGACTGTTCCCGGATCGGCAACAATCGCCCATTCGGAACCATAATAGCCGGAAATGCGGCTGTTGCCCGTCCCGCGGAAGTAGAGCTTGTACGCGCCATTGGTGTAGTTCGCCGCGATGGTTGTCCCTGCGGAGGCGGTGATCTCGTACCACTTTATCGTGTTGGCGGAATAGGAAAGCGTTGCGTTCCATGATTTTGGGGGCACCGTGATCTTGAAGAACTCCGCGCTCGAGAAGGTGATGTACCCGAGCGGTTTCGCTGTCGCATCCGCGTTGGCGACGGTCACCGCATAGTCCCAGTCCCCGCCGCTCGTCGTGAAGGTGTAGACATTGTTGGGCAGCCAGAGGTAGAGCTTGCCGTTTTCGTCGGCGGCGAGGCCGTTGACGTTGTAGGGATCGAGGCCGTTGACGGTGGCTGCCGCATTGGGCGTGAGATAGGGCACCGTCACGCACCAGACACGGACCGTGCCGTTGCTGGGTGCGGGGGCGATGGTGCTGTTCGCCAGGCGGATCGAGCCGCCGGTAAAGGTGTTCGCGCCGGAGACCGAACCGCCGCTCCCCGGCCCGATGTCCGCGCCGCCGCTCTTGCCCCGCGTGAAGACGATGCCGCCGCTGATGGTGACCGTGCCGCCTGCGCCATAGTAACCGCCGCCGATGCCCGCGCCGTAAAGACCGCCCGTGGCCGTGACTGTGCCGCCTGCGCCATGGTGGCCGCCGCCGATGCCGGCGGCGTAACCGTTGGCGTCGCTCGTGCCGCTCGTGGCCGTGACCGTGCCGCCGTCGCCGTAGTAGCCGCCGCCAATACCCGCGCCTTCGGAGCCGCTGGAGGCTGTGACCGTGCCGCCGCTGATGGTGACCATGCCGCCGTTGCCTTGGTAGCCGCCGCCGATGCCCGCGCCTTCGTTACCGGCGGTGGCCATGAGCGTGCCGCCGGAGACGTCCACCGTGCCGCCTGCTCCGTTCCTGCCGCCGCCGATGCCCGCGCTTTGGTAGCCGCCCTGCGCCGTGACCGTGCCGCCGACGATGGTGACCGTGCCGCCGGCACCGCCGTAGCCGCCACCGATGCCCGCGCCGCCGTTGCCGTCCCAGCCACCGGTGGCCGTGAGCGTGCCGCCTGAGATGGTGACCGTGCCGCCGATGCCCGCGCCTTGGTAACCGCCCAGTGCCGTGACCGTGCCGCCGGAAATCATGACCGTGCCGCTGTCGCCGCCTTCTCCGCCGCCGATGCCCGCGCCCCGGTCGCCGCCCGTCACCGTCAGCGCACTGGCCTCGTCGCCGGGCGTGTTGGTGATGGAGAGCGTCCGTCCCGCCGCAACCGCAAGGCCTGCCTGGGTCGCGCCGGAGGCGAGCGTGTTCGTTCCCGTGAGGAAGAGCGAGACGTTGGCGTTCGTCCCCAGTTCGAAGGCGCATTGGTTATTGCTGGTTGCCCGGAGCGTCAGGTTCGAGAGCGTGACCGTGCTCGTTACATTCGCCGAGACGACGACGCGTACCATACCCCATTCGTTGGTGCCGGAGAGCGTGAACGGCCCCGCCCCGGAGAGCGTGAGCGTGTACGCGGCATACGACCAGCCCGTGCCGCTGGACGAGATGTCGTCGTCAAGGGCAACGCCGTTGACCGTCACTCCGGTCGGGGTAGCGCTGGCGGTTGTTGCGAGCAGGCCCGCGCAAGCGAGCGCGAGCATTGACAGTTTAACGCAGAGACGCGGAGACGCAGAGATTGGTTTCTGGTTTCAAGTTCCATCCACAGAGCGGTGTTGTTCATGGTTGATCTTTTTGCTGAATTGAATACGGTATAAACATTATCCGGAAACAGTCGCGACTAATAATGAGAGGGGGGAGGCGACGCAAGAACAAACGAGTAACATGTGTGTTTGTTAGTTCATGAGTACATGAGTACATGGGTTCATTGGTTTAGCGTGGTCAAAATCGGGATCGGGATCGAAATCGATAGAACCTTGGCTTGGCTTCGGCTTCAGGTTTTATGCGCGGTTTGGTTGCCGATTCTGCCGTACCTAAGCCAGTTTAAGGCTGTCGGTGCCGTTGGCCATGGCGATAAACCATGTGCCGCCTTTGCGGCTTTGTGTGAGATTGGATTGGGTCGCGGGCTCCGCCGCATCAGAAGAACCACTTGGCCAGACGCAGGATGCCTTGTTTCCACGGCACGCGATGGGAGACGCCCGACGCGTCCTTGAAGGAGTCAAGGTTGGCGACGTACCAGTGGTAGTTACGGATCAGCGCATCTTTGTTGGAGTAGCGCGGCGCGTATCCCAAGACACGTTCGGCCTTTTCGATGCTCACAAAGGAGTCCTCGCAGGCGGTCTCATACACCCACTTGTAGAGCGGCGAGAGGCGCAGCAACTCTAGGAAGCGTAGCGCCCAGATCACCGGTTTGGCCGGCAACCCACGGATCTTTTTGCCGTGCCCGGCGACATCCAGCACGGCTTGATAATCTTCGCGCATGGTGGTGAACGCTTTGGCGCCGATGTTGAACGTGTCGTTGACCTTGGCGCTGTCCAGCGTGAGCGTCAGCCAGATCGCCTCGCAGAGGTCCTCCACGTCGAGAAGTTGGTAGCGGTTGCGTCCGCTGCCGATCATCGGGAAGCCGTGGCCGGTGTACGCCCAGTCATAGAAGAGCGCGAACACGCCAAGCCTTTCAGGGCCGACGAAAGATTTGGGACGGATGATCGGGACGCAAAGCCCCTGCTCGCGCGCTTTGAGGCACTCCTCTTCCGCCAGAATCTTGGCGCGTCCATACGGCCCGACGCCGATCAGCGGGTCGTTCTCTACAAGCGGATGATGGTCGGGGATGCCGTACACGGCGGTTGACGAGATCATGACGGCACGTTCGACACCGGCTTCACGCGCGACAGCCATCACGTTGCGCGTACCGTCGACATCGGTGGTCATGATGTCCTCTTCGGAGTAGAGCGGCAGCGCCGCTGCGGTGTGGATCACCCAAGTGACGCCCTGCATGACCTGTTTCAAAGCCACCACATCGCGAATGTCGCCGACAACCGCCTGAATCTGATCTTTCTCAGGATAATCGAACGGCATGAGGTCGATCGAACGGATATCCGTGATGCCTTTTGACCGGAGGTGCCGGATCAAGTTGATTCCAAGGAAACCGCTACCGCCTGTCACTAAAACGCATTGATTCATGAACTACAATCCCTTCGTGTTCGCCAAATGTCGAGACACGTTACCAAATCCGCCGGATGTTGGCACTTCAAAACGGGTGCGACCGCGTCATTCCGCGATGGTCATTTCCCAGGGCGGCGTCTCAATGGCTTTCTTGCCGTCATCGAGCAAAAGTTCTGATTGCTGTGCATCGCTGGTGAGTTCGTCCCAGAAATCTTTTCTCAGCTTTCCGTCGAATATCTCAAAAGCCTGTTCGGTTTCTTTTTCTTTGAAAAATGCTTTGTAAGCGTCTGCAGGAAAAGAGCCGCCTGCATGTGAAAAATACACATTGCCGCCATAACGTCTGTAAAGCGCCCTGTTTCGTTTCCACAAAAGCACGTCCTCTTTTAGCATGTCATCCGTAGGCACGAAAAAACTGGGCTTCAGCCACGCAATTTCTTTTTTGATTTTGGCGACTCTGTTTGAGACATCTACAGTTCCGACAAGGTTCTCCAGTTCTTTGTTGAGGTGCGCAATCCGCTGGTCATAAGTCCCCTTGGCTAGTTTTTCAAAAAACTCACGCTGCTTTTCAAGCTCTTGCGGCATGACCACGATATTTTCACTTTTGTCAAACTGATCCAGAAGCGTTTTCATGATGATGGCTGAGGCATCATTCGTTTCACTTATCGCAACCCCATTCACCATCGCGACCGTGCGCGTGTCTCCAGGCTTAGCGCTTGACACGCTTAACAAGATTACAAATACGAGAGCAATCGCAGAACCGCAAACAATGTACAGCAGTTTTTTCTTTTTCATGGTAGAGCGCTCCGTCTACTCAACGCCTGATCGTTTGCCCACCTTTTACACGGATCCTTATTTCAAGTCAATGGCAGAAACCCTGAATCAAAATCGCTAATGCGTTTGACACGTCCGGTGTGAAGTCCGCATAATGATACTACCAATTAGGTCTCTGTCAGATGGATGGGCACCGGGAGGTTGATATGAAAAATGGATTGAGGGCGGTTTTGGCCGTTGCTGTGTGCGGCGTCGCGTGCGCCGGGAGTGCGTTGGGTGCAACGCGCATCGTGTCGGTCTACGTAGAGAGTTTCGCGGAGCTGCAAAAGCAAGCCGCGCTGGGGGCCGGGGCGTTTCAGGCGCCGATGCTTGCGGCGTTGCCGATGATGATGACCGGTGGCTTGCCGGGTGCGGCGCAGATGGATAACAGCAAGCCGGTCGCGATGCACCTGCTCGCACTCGATGGCGGCGAAACCGGCATGGTCATTGAGGTTGCGCCCAGTGCCGCGCCGGAGGCTTACCTCAAGGCGTTGGCCGGGGGGGAGGCCGAAGGGGCGCTGCCCGAGCCGAAGGACGGCATCTACACGCTGGGCAAGCACATGGCGGCAAAGGTCGCGGGCGGCCGCCTGTATATCGTGACGCATGCGAAAAAACAGGCCGCATTGCTGGGGACGGACCTGACGGCGTACTCTGAGTTGCCGACGTTGCCTGGCGTGCTGCGTGTGTCGGTGGAGCCTCAGGCCGTGGTGCCCTATCTGAAAAAAGCAACGGCGTCCATACCGGTGCAGGTCAACGCGCCTGACGCCGAGAAGCAACGCCGCGCGGTGGAGCGCGCGCTGGGTTTCTATAGCGGGATGCTCGAACAGCTCAAAGCGCTTCATCTGGGGCTCAACATCCAGAATGAAGGGGTGTTCGTCCGCTCGCGCCTGATACCGCGCGCGGGATCGGATCTGGCAGCGTTGATGCTCTCCGGCAAGCCCGTTTCTACGAAACAGCAGGCGTTTCTGAAAAAGGATTCGCTGTTCAGTTATGCGTCGGGCGGGTCGACCGTGCCGAAGACGCTGGAGAACGCGCTCATCGAGATGTATACCGAGCTCGTCGCCTCGTCGCCGATGTATACCGGCGGCGCAACCAATGACTGGGCTGCGGTCTTGAAGCAATCGATCGCGCTGTGGGGTGTGCCGCAAGCCTTGGCCGTGAGCCGACCGGTGCCGGACGGCGCGCTGCACGTACAGGGATGCTGGCAGATGGATGATCCTGTCGGCTATTTGGAATCGCAGTTCGCCATGATGAAAGAGCCGTTTTTCGTTACGATGATGAAGCAGAGCGGTATCAAGTTCCCGGGGCCGACCAAGCGTACGGTTGACGACATGAAGGTGTACGATTGGAAGATGGAGTTCGATGAGCAGGCGATGGAGAAAACAGTGCGCGCTGCGTTCCCTCCCGATCTGCCGGCCGAAAAGGCCGATGCCGCCGTGGCGGCGCATCAGCAGACTTTTCGCACACTGAAGGTACTTTTGGGTGACGGCTACACCTATGCGACCAGCGGCAAGGATCTGATTTTGGCTATGGGCGGCGAGGCCGTGCTTGCCGATGCGGTCAAACGCGCCAAAGCCTCGGCGGGTGCATCCGCAGAGGCCGATCGTATCGAAGCGTTGTTGTCGCCATCGGCTGATCCGCACAGCATCGGCAGCATCGCGTTGGCGCGCATCATAGCGCTCTCTCTGGCGGCGCGTCCCGAAACGGCGGACATCGCGAAAGGGATCCCGGATAGCGAGGGGATCGTCTTCGCGGGTTGGCCGTTCAAGGGAGAGACGTTGTCCGCCATGTTGATTCCGACCTCAGAGATCAAGGCCATCACGGCCGCCGCCATGGCTGGCCAAGCGGCGGCTCGGAAGCGTAACGCGCCCGCACGGCCACCCGTCCCTGATAATTTTTAATCCC
>DUPH01000413.1 GCA_012838435.1 Lentisphaerota bacterium
GCTCTTTTAGGTTAAACCAGGCTGCGCCACATTGTGTCCGCGCACTTTGATGTGCAGCTCGCGCAGTTGCTTCTCGGTGACCTCTGAAGGCGCGTTCATCATCAGGTCTTGCGCCTTCTGATTCATCGGGAAGGCGATCACCTCGCGGATGTTGTCTTCGTCGGCCAACAACATGACCATGCGGTCGACGCCCGGTGCGATGCCGCCGTGCGGCGGTGCGCCGTACTTGAAGGCATTGAGCAGGCAGGAGAATTTTTCCTCCACCACCGACGGGTCGTAACCCGCGATCTCAAACGCCTTGTACATGATCTCGGGCTGGTGGTTACGGATGGCGCCGCTGGAGAGTTCGATGCCGTTGCAGACCACGTCGTACTGGAAGGCGAGAATCTCAAGCGGATGCTTGTTCAGCAGGGCATCCATGCCGCCCTGCGGCATGGAGAACGGATTGTGCGAGAAGCCGATCTCGCCAGTTTCGGGGTCTTTTTCGAACATCGGGAAGTCCACGATCCAGCAAAAACGGAAGACATCTTTCTCGATCAGATCGAGATCGTGTCCGAGCTTGTTGCGGATGTCGCCACCCATCCTGGCCGCCTTGTCCGGCTCGTCGCACAGGAAGAAGAGCACGTCACCATCCTGCATGCCGCCCATCCGCGCCAGTTCAGCCAACTCGTCCGGCGTCAGGAACTTTTGGATCGGCCCCTTGACCGCATCGCCGTCCCAGATCAGGTAGGCGAGCCCCTTTGATCCCAGCGTTTTGGCGTATTCCACCAGCTTGTCGAAAAAGCTGCGCGGTTTGTCCTTGATGCCCTTGACCGGAATCGCGCGCACGGCCGCGCCCGCCTTAACTGCTCCGGCAAAGGCGTTAAAGCCCGAGCCCTTGAAAAGTTCCGAGCAGTCGAACATCTCGATCGGGATACGCAGATCCGGCTTGTCGCTGCCGTATTTGAGCATCGCCTCGCGGTAGGGGATGCGTATCCACGGCGTGGTGTCCACCGCCTTTTGCGAGAAGTGTGTGAAGGTCTTGTAAAGCACATCCTCGACAACGGCAAAAACATCATCCTGTGTGACGAACGACATCTCGATATCGAGCTGATAAAACTCGCCCGGCGAACGGTCGGCGCGCGCATCTTCGTCGCGGAAACACGGCGCGATCTGGAAATAACGGTCAAAGCCCGCGACCATCAGCAACTGCTTGAAGAGCTGCGGGGCCTGCGGCAACGCATAGAACTTGCCGTGGTGTATGCGGCTCGGCACCAGATAATCGCGCGCGCCTTCGGGCGAGCTACATGTCAGGATCGGGGTCTGGTACTCATTGAAACCGTGCGCTTCCATCGCTTTCCGTAGGAAAGAGATGATCTGCGACCGCAGCAAGATGTTGGTGTGGATGCGCTGGCGGCGCAGGTCCAAGAAGCGGTATTTGAGGCGCAGGTCCTCTGGGCCGTCCTCATCGCCCGGCAGATAGAGCGGGGTCGCCTCTGCAGCCGACTCCACGATACAGTCGTTCGCCACGAGCTCGACCTCGCCGGTCGGGATATCCGGGTTGATGGTCGAGGCATCGCGCGGCGTGACTTCACCGGTGACCGTGATGATGGTCTCAAGTCTAGCCCGGCTCAGCGTTTCGAAAAAGGAGCGGCTGGGATGAATCACGACCTGAGTGATGCCATAGTGGTCGCGAAGGTCGATGAACAGGATGCCGCCGTGGTCGCGGACGCGGAAGATCCAGCCAGAGAGTTTGGCGGTGGTGCCCGCGTCGGAAGCCCGGAGTTGGTTGCAAGTGTGCGTACGGTAAGGGTGCATAATCTTTATCCTCGAAAAAAAACGGGTGTTACTTTACCAAAAGAAGGAGGATTTAGGAATTAGGATTTAGGAGTTGAGGACAAGA
>DUPH01000414.1 GCA_012838435.1 Lentisphaerota bacterium
AACCTGAAAGGAGCAGTTGGGCGTGCGGATTTTGAGCAAAGCCCCGTAAATATTGGCTTCCGTTGAGATCCGCGCCGCACCTGTTTGGTGCAGAACGCAACTTCTGATTGTAACCACGGAACACACCGAACACACGGAAAGGCATGGCTCTGTTTCTGTGTGTTCCGGGTGTTCCGTGGTTAAACAATCGATCCCGATAGCGATCCCGATCCCGATTTGGATGAAACCCTGAAACCTTGAAACCCTGAAACCTGAAACCAAAGAGCGTTGAAGGTTCAACTGCTCTTTTTAGGTTTAAATTTTCGGCTCGTGGGGACACTCGCCCTCCAGTGCCGTGGTCTGGGCTCGCGGAGCGCCGGGAGGGGCAGACATCTGCTTGTCCTCGGACGGGCAGACGCTCGTCCCCGGCGGCGCGGAGCGGTCCCCGCGGTCCCCGCAGGATCGCGCCGCCACTGTCAAAGGCCTGTTACTTTGCAGTTTTCTGGGCTTCAGGCTGCCGTGCAGCGTTGCGCGGCTTCCGGCTGGCGGTGCGTTTTTTCGCGCTGGTGGTGTCGGTGCCCATATTCAGCGTCGTTTCGATTTTGGCCTTGGCGAACAGCTCCTCTTGCAGCGCCTCGCGCCGTTTCAGGGTCTCCTCGTCAAGGATATTTTTTTTCATCTCATCGCGTGTGAGGGGCGGCAGCGGCTCCTTCTTTTCCAGCATGATGTGGGCGAAGTTGATCGAGACCACCGGCGCTGAGCCCTTCTCGCCCTCTTTTTTAAAGCCGTGGTTCAGCTTGTTCAGCTTCAAGATATGGTAGGAGTAGGGCGTCTCCACCACTTCGCTCAGTGCGCCCGGAGCGAGGTTGGTGAGTGCGTTGACCATCGCCGGCTGCAGGTCGGCGACTGCGCGCGAACCGACTTCGCCGTGGTCGTAGCTACTGTCGCAGTCGGACTCGGTGAAGGCCGCGTCGGCAAAGGTGAGCGTGCCGTCGAGGATTTGTTTGCGTAACGCTTCCAGTTTGGGGCGCATCTTTGCATTCGCCTCGGCCATCTCGCGGTTTTTCTGCTGGCGCTTCTCCAGAGCGGCGTCGATATCGGACTCGGTTACCTTGATCGCGGCGCGGATGACATCTTTTTCGAGATGGGCCAGCAACAGCGAGTTTGTGAGATCATAGAAGTAGAAGGAGCCCGGTGCCTGAAACACCTTCAGGTAGCGCTCTGCCTGCTGTTTACGCGAGATGCGGATTTTATCCATGACCTCTTTGTCCTTGGCGGCGACCTCCTCGGGCGTGAGGACAATGCCTTGGCGGCGTGCTTCTTGCGCCAGCAGGGTTTTCAGGATGTGATGGCGGCCGAGCGTGTAAACTCGGCGCATCAGCAGACTGTCGTGCGCCTCTTCGAACTCCTGCGGCGTAACACCGCGGGGGATGCGCACCTCCGAGACCAGCAACTCAGCATGGGCACGTACCGCCCCCCAAGAAATCGGCTCGCCGTTGACTGTTATGAGAGGCTGCTCGGGCTTGAGATCCGGCAGCGGCGAGGGGGCTTTCTCGCGCTCCGGGATAGGAGCGTAGCGTTTGCCGTCCGGGCCGACGCGCCATTCGGCGGGATTGAGCGCGCTGCGTGGAGGCGGCATGATGCGGGGGCCGAGCGCGGGCGTCTGCGCGGCGTCAGCGCCTCCGGCAGGGGTTGGCGTTTGTGCGGCAATTGGCACTTGAACCGTAGTGGCGAGAGCGAACAGCAACGTGAAATACAAAACAGAGAAACGGTTCAACATAAGCATGACAGTCCTTTCGTCGATTTACGCCCGTTGCCCGTAGAGCTGGGTATGGAATCAAGAGTGAAAGAAGAACGCGCAACGCTGAACGGCCCAGGCTGAAGTCGGCGGCAAGTATACAGGAAACGAGTCCGAGAATTCAAGGGGTTTAGGCGCGGCTGTCGATTAGATCGCTTGACAGCCACGAAACAACCTGCAAAACTATTTTACCATGTGAGGTCTCATTGGCGGCCTGTCCGATTGAGACGTGAAAGAGAGAAGGGGTTCGTATGTTCAGAAGGCTAATCGTTTTGGTTCCGGTGTTGGCACTGGCGGTTTCGGTGTTTGCTTATCCATCGGTAGATACCAATCCGAACAACGTCCAGCCGAACCGCTGGACGAGCCAATTGGGCGCGGCGCGTGCGCGGGCCGGCCAACTCGGACTGCCGATGCTGGTCATGTGCATCGACACGGTGACGTGCGGCAACTGTGGGAACTGGGATTCATGGGTGTTGAAGAATGCGGCCTGGCCTGCCTTTCTTGCACAATACCCCATGATGCTGGTGATGCTGGATCGCAGCTCCCTTTCCAGTACGAG
Organism: Lentisphaerota bacterium; assembly: GCA_012838435.1. Lineage (GTDB taxonomy): Bacteria > Verrucomicrobiota > Kiritimatiellia > RFP12 > UBA1067 > DUPH01. The sequence continues at coordinate 2,337 of DUPH01000414.1, forward strand.
TTGGAACACGCTGACCCAGCCCTATCGCGGTGCCGGCGGGTCGCTGACCTTCCCGACCGCGGCCGTGCATGCGCCCTCGGGTCAAAAGCTGGGACAGTTTAATTACGGGATGGGCAATGGGTATTTCCGGACACCGGGCTTCATGAACAAAATCCTGAGTTACACGCTGCCCTATTACGGCCCCGGCACAATCGGCCTGAGTCCGACCGCGCAAAGCGTGGCGGAGGACGCCGGCGAGGTGACGGTGACGGTCACGCGCACCGACGGCAGCGCCGGGGCGCAGAGCTTCTCGTACGCGACCGTGGATGACACGGCCAAGGCGGGCACAGACTACACTGCCACAAGCGGTACGCTGACGTGGGGCGACAAAGACACGTCCGCCAAGAGCTTCACCGTGCCGCTCATCAACAACGGCCGCTGGACCGCGCCGACGCAGCGCGTTTTCACGGTGACCATAGCGCGGGTTGCAGGCGATGCCGAACTGGGGACTGCGGAGCAGACCGTGACGATCTACGAGGCCGAGCCGTACCTGCCCGGCACGATCGGTTTCAGCGCCGATTTCGCTCAAGTGCCTGAAGGCTCTGTTTACACCGGAACGGTCAGCCGTACCGGCGGTGCGGTGGGGGCGGCGGGCGTGACGGTCACGGCACCGGAGGGCTATACCGTGACGCCGAGGCTGTTGGAATGGGGTGACGGTGACTCTGCGGATAAGCTTTTCACGGTGTCCGGCATCGACACGACCCCGCAATACGATGCGCGCACTTTCACGCTGGAACTGGCGCTGGATTCCGGCCAAGTGGCACTGGGCACGGATGCGCAGACGGTACAGGTGCTGGATCAGCTTGTCAGCGCGACCTTTGAGACGTATGTCGCGGGCCGTCCGGTTTACGAGCATCTGGCGCAGGCCGGCGGGCTCTGGTTTTACAATGACGCCATTGACGCCTTGCGCACCGAGCCGCTGAATAACAGCGAGCGAGCCGTTCTGGTATGGACAGCACCGGCTGCCGGGCGGCTGGCTTTCACCTGGGGACAGACGGGGACAGGCACATTGCTGGTCGAGGTCGTAGATGTGGACGGGAGCCTCACGCTTACCGAGAGCGAAACGAACAACACGGTCGCCGTGTACGCGGGAGACGAGGTGCGTTGGACCGCTACCGGCCATTCCGATGAGTACGTGGCGTACGTGACGGATCTTGGATGGGAACCTCTGGTGGCGCCGACCGCCGCAGCGGGACTCGCGCCGACAGATGGGAGATTGCTACAGATTGATGACGTGCGTGCCGATGTAAGCTTGGTTGATTTGGCCTGGCAGGCCGGTGCCGAAAATCCGGCTGATGCCGTGCAGTGCCTTTTTGCCGGGGCGGCGGCCGATGCGCTGGTCGAGGTGGTGCCTGCCGGAGGCGTGGTTGTGAGCGGACTGAATGCGGTTGACGAGGGGATCGTTGATCTGACTGAAGCGCAAGGATGGGTGTATTGGCGGGTTGACACGCAAGTGACCGCTGATTTGGGGACTGTTTCGGTTCAAGGCCCGGCTTGGCGTTTTGCGGTGGTGGACGTGCCGATGTTTCAGGCCGGAACGCCAGGGGAAGGACAGGTCTGGACGACCTACCTAAAGGCGGGAGTCAGTCTGCCTTTAGCGGCGGATAGCACCACGCCGGTCACCTATACGGCGACCGGGTTGCCCGCAGGTATGATGATCGATCAGCGGACTGGCACGATCAGCGGAACCCCCAAGAGAAGCGGGGTATACGCGGTGACCGTGCGGGCCACCAATCAGGCGGGCTCTAAGGATTTGCGCTTTGTGATCAGTGTGCAGCCATTGCCCGATTTCGTGCGCGGGGTAAAAATGCAGGGGTTGCTGCTGGAGCCGACGGAAACGCCAAGCACGGAGCAGGCGTATGAGGGTGTCGTGGTCGGAACGGTAACTTTCCAGGCCAGTTCGTCTGGCAAGTTGCGTGCCCGAACAGAAGTCGGCGGCAAGCGACAGTCCCTGACCGGCACATGGGGCGTGGATGGGCTGGATGCGAACCGTTTAACGGGCGTTCTGGACAACCGCGCGGGCGATACCATGGAGCTGGTGCTTACCGCCGACGGCATCCTAAGGGGCGTGTACAACAACGGGATGCTGGTGCTGGCGCGTGCGTTTGATCCAGCGGACGCGCCCGTGTACCAAGGCTTCTACACGGTCGCGCTACCGACGCATGTGCTGGCGACCGCATCGGCGGCCATCGACAACCGGCCCGAGGGCTACGGTTATCTGACGCTCACGGTGCGGAGGAACGGCCAGGTCAAGTATGCTGGGCAACTCGCCGACGGGCAGCGGCTGAACGGGACATCCGCGCTGATGGCTTTCAGTGGTGCTGAGATGCGGGCGATGGGGTATGACGTGGTCGGCAACGGCTCGTTCGCTGTGTTCCCGCTCTACAAGACGCTCTATGGTCGCCGCGGCCATGCCGCAGCCATGGTCTGGATTGAGCCGCACGAACAGATGAACGTGGCGGACAATCTTGTGTGGATCGAAAACACGCGATGGCATTATCCCGGCAAGAGCACGTCGATGAAGAACGACGGTTTCCTGGCCGTTTTCGAATGGGATCCCAAGCCGGTCGCCCCCGTTTTCGGCCAAGCGCATATCTGCGGTGCCTTTTTCGCTAAGCAGCAGGATTTCACAGCCCCGTATGACGGCGCCCAGTTCCATGTTGCCGACCAAGCGCTTCCAGTGACCGTGACAAAGAAAGCGTTGTCGCTCGAGCGCAGAAACGATCTCTCGGCCACGCTTAAGACCTCGAGCTCGAGCGGGTTGCTCTCGGGTTCGTTCAAGCAAGAGACGCCGGGGGCGAGGCGTGCGTCAACATTGAAGTTTAAGGGCATCCTCGTGAACCTGCAGGGGCTCGGCTTGGGGTTCGGCGCATATCAGGAGCCGGATCCGGAGACTGGGGCATACCGCTTAAATCGTTCGAAAGCCGTCTCAATCGACTGATGCAGCAGTTCACTGGATCGCTCGACTTTCAAGATAATTATGAAGACATTGACAACATGGCGCCGGAGCGGCATAGTTCTGCTTGCGGCAGTAGCTTTGGTGGGCATTCTTGTTTTTGTTGTGTATAAACGCAAGGCGTCCGACGCTGGTGAGCAGGTGACGACATCCGCGTCCGTGCCAACAGAGAAAGCCGGAGGGCAATTGAAGCCGGACAAAACGTCGTCTGCAAAAGAGGTGGCGGGCAGGGCAATGGCTACAGATGCGGTTGCCAACGCGCACGGAGAAGGTTCTCCGGCAGCAGGTAGTGAGCGTACACTGGAAGACAGAGAGCAAGACGCTGTATTGCAGAAGCTTGACGACGCATTGGACGACGACAACGTCGAAAAGATTTTGCAAGAGGCACGAAAGCTCAAGCAGCATCCCGATGCTGAGGTGCGTAGCCGTGTGGCTTTTGCGCTTTCGTGGATCGGTCTCAGCGGGCTGAGCGAGTTGACCACCATGCTGGCCGACCCCGACCCCGAGGTGGCGATGGAGGTGCTTGATCATTGGCGGACTTCACTTTCCGAAGTCGAAAGCGACACGGACAAGGCGTTGATGCTGAGCACGGCAGCTAAAATGTTCGGGGAGGACATCAGCGGCGATGTTCTGTCGGACATCGTGATGGAATGCTCAATGCTCGATAATGAGGCTGCCCTGCCTCAACTTGCCGTGATCCTGCAAACCGTCACCAAGCCGGAACAGAAAACCGAGGTAATTGACGCGATCCATATGTGCATGAACGAACTCGAAGAGGAGCCCTCCGAAAACGAGGCGGAGTTGCTTCAGCAGATACAGAAGGAACTGGCTATTCTTGCGGCGCAGCGGATGGCGGATGAGGCGGATCAGGCTCTTCTTGATCAACAACAAAAAGACGCCGCCGCGGCGTCCGCTGGGAGTCCGCCTGCTGCGCGGCCCCCTGTTCGCCCGCGAGGTCTGCCGGGCCTACAATGACTTCCGTGTCTTCGTACTGTGGGTAGTGAAAGACAATTTTTCGCGGCACACCGCTTTTAAGCATCTCAGCGGTGATCTCGGGCTTCACTGTGATCATCGCATTCACGAAGGCACGGCGGCTGCCGGAAGTTGAAGTACGTATCTGGATGCCGTCCGGCAACGGATCCCACGTGAGCTTTTCGTGCGTCATCGCTTCGCGGCGGGCTTTGATGACCAGACGGAACATTTGCGCTTCCTTCTTTTTCATGTCGAGCCCTATATAGCTCGGGGTTACATAGAGAGCTTTGCCTTTGACAGCCTTGAAGGAAAGGGACAGCGGCTGAACAAGCTGTTTGGTGCCAATAACCGGGAAAGAGATGGTGGATACGAGGGGACTTGCGGACAAGCCATTGACAGTGAATCGTGTAGTGAGCGTATACGTTACCAACTCGTCCGCGTTGGTGGTCAACGTATAGTCGAGCGACACTTGGTCCGAGCACGATACCTGCGGGTCGCCTAAGACTACGCCTCTTTCAGTGGCGACAAACGTGAAGGTGTTGGTGCTTGTAGCCCCGGGTTTCAGATTGGGAATCTCAAGGCGGTCGTTAGGAAACCCAGTGAAAATGGGGATGACGGTTCCACTTAGCGTCATGTTGATGGGCTTGAGGTTCGGATCGGCCAGATTAAGCCAAAGAACGCGCTTGAACGTGCCGTGAACCTGAGAGGCGTCAAGCGTGGCAGTGACCACGAGTTCGGCATTCGGGGCAACAAGGTTTGTGCTGACCTGTCCTCGTATGCAGCCGCAGGTTGAAACGATGCGACTGATTTTGATGTCTTGCGCTCCGTTGTTGCGCAGTCGGAGTTCCCTGGTCAGCGTACCGTAGCATGCGATTTCGCCGAAATCAACGTGTTGGGGCGTCAGGAAAACAAGCTCGGATTTTTCTAAGGTCGGTTTCCGAGGCAATCCGACGACCTCCTCTGCGTTCGACAGAACAGCGGTACACGTGCACAACAGACAGACAAACGTTTTTATCATGGGAAATCCCTCAAAAAGAAATGCGTGCACACGACGTTATCAAACCGTTCCCCTGCTTGCAAGGCGGTTTTGTAGTAACCGCGCGTACCGCAGAGCTGCCTTTACATACCGGTCCTCTCTCGGGTATCATCGCGCCATGTTTACAGCATACACACCCGAATTGATGGACGATTTGCGACTGCGGTGGGCGCGCATACAGGAAGCGATGCGCGTCGATGGCGCGGATGCGCTGCTGGTCGCCACCAACGTAAATCTTTTTTACACCTCCGGCCGTGTCTTTATGGGCTTTGTCTATCTGCCCGTGGAAGGTACGCCCTGGTTTTTTGTGCGTCGCCCCGTTGGCCTTCAGGGCGACACCGTGATCAACGTTCGCAAGCCCGAGCAGATCCCGGAACTGTTGCGTGACGCCGGCGTGCCCCTGCCCCAACGCATCTTACTCGAATCCGACGACCTGACCCACAGCGAATGGCTACGGCTGTCGGCGGTGTTCGGCGATGCCGAGTGCGCCGATGGTTCGGCGCTGCTACGCCGTTGCCGCGCTATCAAGACGCCGTATGAAATC
>DUPH01000415.1 GCA_012838435.1 Lentisphaerota bacterium
CCACCGGCTCGATGGTGGCGCGTTCATTCACACCGTACACGGATGCGCTGGCGGCTCCGAACGCATCGTTCGCGGTGAACAGGGCGGATGAAACGACCCGCCACATCCGCAACGGCGCGGTCACGATAACCGGCACCGCCGACCCCGCCGCCACGGTAAAATACTACCCGACGGCGGCAAAGCCTCCGGTGGACGCCGAGCGGGACGCGTCGGGCCGCTGGATCGCGCCCAACGTCCCGATGCACCCCATGAGCAACGGCCTCGTCCACATCCAGTTCCGCGTCGACCAGGACGGCCAGGCCCCATCCTTCCGCCTCTCCGAGTTCTCGGTGAACAAAGTCACCACCGTGATCGGCAACGACGCAAACGGCTCGATCACCAATCTCCCCGGTGGCATGGGCGTCCCGCCCTTGATTCTCGCCTACGACTGCGAGGGCAACCTCGCCTGCGTGAGCAACACCGTTTCCGGCGCGGTCTCCCTCTTCTGGTACGACCAGTACAGCTGCCGAATCGCGAAGCAAGAGAACGGTCTGCTCACCCTCTACATCTGGGACGGCATGGACATCATCGCCACCGCCCACGCCGACGGGACTATTCGCGAGTACTACACGCGCGGTATCGGCATCGCCGGTGACGTGGGCAGTCTCATTGCCGAGACGCGCTTTGAAAACAACGCCGCCGTTTCCACAACCTATCTCCACAGCAACTGGCGCGGCGACGTGGTCATGGCCACGGATGCAAGCGGTGCCGTCGTCGGCGAATACGCCTACACCACCTTCGGCGAACAGCTTTCCGCCACCGGCACCTACACGCCCCGTTTCACGTTCTCCTCCAAAGAACGTGATGCCAGCGGGCTGGTTTATCATGGGTTTAGGTATTACAGTCCTGTGCTGTGCAGGTGGATATCCGAGGATCCGATACGGGAGTTTGGGGGCATCAATCTGTATCAGTTTTGTGGGAATAATCCGGTGAACAGTATTGATGTCGATGGGTGGGTGGATATGAATTTGTTTCCACCCAATGAACCTATTCGACGTTATGCTGACAAAGCCAAAACAACCGATGGGGCTTTTAGTGTTGGCATGCATGGAAGTCCGACAGCATTATTTGATGCCACGAAGAAAGAACTTGCGATATCCGATTTAGCTCAACAAATCCTGAGGTCTCCCATTTATAAACCAGGGCAAACCGTTTCATTAGCATCATGTAATGCGGGCAGAGGGGGGAGTAACTCTAACGCACAGAAATTGGCCAATGAATTGACAAAGAAAACGGGGATAGAGACGACTGTAAAAGGGCCTGATTCACTTCTCGAATATTATTCTGACGGGAAAGTGAAGCCCAGAGGAAACGGTACTTGGAAAATCTTTACTGGAAAGACAGGGGAAACGAAATGAAAAGAGTAGCGATTGAGGCGATTTTGGTTTGTCATTGCACACTATGGCTTAGCACGGTAGGGTGCTCCGGTTCAGATGAACCAGTCACAACGCCCACCTATTTTGATTTGAAACCGCGCGAGGTTGTCGAATTGAAACGTCGAGCGCTTTCTTTCAATGACGGAGAGGCCGCGTATCGACTGCACCTTTACTACGAACTTGGATTCGCATACGACGAATCGTTGTCGATGTACTGGCTCCAAAAAGCTGGAGAGTTAGGCAATGAACGCGCATTGCACAATCTAAGAGTGCGAAAAACAGAGGCGGAAAATCACCAAGCCCATTCATCCGAAAACACTGGACAGGAAACCACTGACCCTTTCAAGTGAAGTAGTGCCTACGACGCTCCAAACCTTGCTTTTCAAAACGCCCTCCTCTATGATGCGCGTCCATGAATTCACGACGTGAAGCGATTTTTATTATTACACGCTGGCTGGCGACCCAAGAGTTTCCGGACAGGATGATACCGGATGATCCGAACCGCGCATTTATCACCGATCTTGTCTACACCACAGTCCGCCGGAAACGCTCGCTCACCTGGGCGTTGGAGCGGTTTCTGAAGAAAATGCCCAAAGGTGAAACCGAGGCCGCACTGCTGGTCGGTGCCTGTCAATTGCTCTTCATGTCCGACGTGGCCGACTATGCCGCCATCAACGAGACGGTCGAGGCGGCAAAAGTGGCGTCGCAACGGACAGCAGGACTCGTCAACGGCGTTCTGCGTAATCTCCAGCGCCAACGCGAACAGGTACTGAGTGAGTTGGCGACGCAACCCATCGGCATACGCGTCTCCCATCCCGATGCACTGGTCACCCGCTGGCTCCACCGTTTCGGTCCCGAAGAGACGCTTGCGCTCTGCGAATGGAACAATGAACCGCCCGACACTTGGCTGGCCTATCCCCCACAGCAGAAAGCGGAAACAGGCGGTGATCAGCAAGAGAAAGGTATCGGCGAGGCCTTCAGGAAGCTGGAGCGTGGCATGCGCGTCGAGGATGTGCCGGGATATGCCGACGGCGCCTTTGTCGTGCAGGATCCCGGCACTGCGCCCGCTATCGAGTTGCTCGACGTGCGTCCCGGCCTGAATGTGCTTGATGCCTGCGCGGCCCCAGGCGGCAAGACCATCCAGATTGCCTGGCGCATGGGTGCCCCGGCGCAAGACGATCCGCGCCACCGGCTCGTCGCGCTTGACCTGCACGATGATCGGATCGAGCGAATCCACGCCAATCTCGCACGGACGCGGCAGGAGTGGGTCAGCGTCCTCCAAGGCGACTTGACGATGACGCCATCCCCTGAACTGGCGGCGCTCGCGCCCTTCGACCGCATTCTGCTGGACGCTCCCTGCTCAAACAGCGGCGTGTTGCGACGCCGTCCCGATGCTCGCTGGCGGTGGACAACCCGGCGCATGAAGCAATTGGCTGAGACTCAGGCCACCATGCTTGAGAACGCGCTGACGTTGCTGGCCCCCGGCGGCCGGTTGGTCTACTCCACATGCAGCCTTGAGCACGAGGAAAACCGCCGCCAAATCACCGTCCTGCGCCGAGCGCATCCCGAGGTCGTCTGTTCCGGCGTCATTGAGAATATTCCCACACGCTCAAACACCGATGGTGCATTCGCCTGCGCCCTGGAGTTAAGGAAAATTTAGGATTTAGGATTTAGGAGTTGTATCGTTCTACGTTCGGCGTTTGATCGATTTTACGCTTTTCCGCGCCCCGAAAATCCACTACTCTACAGTGCTATGAATGACATTCCTCCCAAGCATTCACCGGAAAAGCCCTATGGAGCCCCGGAGGCCGGCAATGGTCTGGTCGCTGTGTACAACGCGGCCTCGCATGCGAGCGCCGAATCTTTTCCTGTGCTCAAGGCCTTTCAAGATTGTATCGAGGCTGAACGCATCCAGGCGCGCAGACGCGTCGTGCAGCTCTCCGTTTTCTTTACGATCTTGATGGGAGTCGTTGTGGCCGGTTTCCTTACCGCCGGCATGTTCATGCTGCGCAACATGTCTGAAGTTCAGGCCAAGTTGCTTGATGTCGCCTTGGCGACCAAAGAGTCGCCCCCCGCGCCCCAGCCCATCGTGATGCCCGCGCCTGCCGAGCCGGCTCCCGACCCCAAACCATTCTTCGAGGCGTCGGTCCGCGAAATCTCGAAAGCCACCACCGAACTGCGCGCCTCGCTCGACAAGAAGATGGACGGCGTGAGTGACATCGCGACTAAGACGCACGACCGCGTGGCCGCGCAGGATTCTGAACTCGATAAGTTGCGTGAAGAACTTAAAAAAATGCAGGCGCAGAGCGAAAAGCTGAACAAAGAGATGGTCGCCCTCAAAAATGCACCCAAAACGCCACCGCCCGCACCTGTCGCGCAGGCTAAGCCGCCAGCCCAGACCCAACAGGCCGGGAAACCGGCACCCGCGCTAGCCGCCGCCACCAAACCCGATAAACCCGCGCCAGCCACCGCCGTCAAATCCGACAAACCCACAAAAACAGCGGCCGCCGATGTGAACTTTCCTCCAGCCGTGAAAGACCCGCCGGAGGGCGCGGCTCCTGATGTCAAGCCGCCGCCTGTGCCGAAAGGCCGGATGGCCACCGCGATTCCGCTTAAGATGAAAAACGTCGGCACGGTCCCTTGGCGTGTGATGATACCGGATTAAGTGTAATGTCTCATACCATTCTCTTTGTCTGCACCGGTAACACCTGCCGCAGTCCGATGGCGGAGGCGCTTTTCAATATGATGGCGCCAAAGGGGACGATGTGGCGGGCGGCCTCGGCCGGATTGGCCGCACAGTACGGCCATCCCGCCTCCCCTGAGGTGCTCCATGTGCTGGCGGAGGTCGACGCCGCACTCACAAACCACTGCAGCCGGTGCGTGACCGACGCCATGCTCCGCGATGCCTACGCGGTC
>DUPH01000416.1 GCA_012838435.1 Lentisphaerota bacterium
AGCAGTTCGATCGTGCCATCGCCGCTGAGCGAGCCGACCGTCTCGCTTGTACCCGAGACTGCAAGTTTGCCCGGTGCCGCCACCGTGGTCGGCGAGAGATCGGAGAAGACATTCATCGCGCTTTGCATGCCCTGCACCGACCACTGCCCGACCAACGTCTTGCGCGCGGTCGTGATCAACGAGATGTCTGCGGAATAGTCTTGCGAGTCCACCACCGTCCACGTCGTTCCATCCGCACTGACCTCGACGGTCCATTTAATCGCGTCCCGTCCAGTCGCGTCATTCGCGGTGTACCACGCATAACCGTTGAAGAACACCGGAGTGGGGAACTCAAGCACCAACGGGTAGAGCGGCGACGCGGAACCATGATAAAACTTGGTGTCCACACTGCCGTCGATCGCGTCTCCCGGCGGCTCTTTGCTGCTGGCAGTCTTGCCATAGCTTGTCGCCAGCGTGCCGACAGGATACGGCACATCGGCACCGCCCAAGGTGAGACGGAATTCGGAGAGTTGGTAGCCCGTATTGACATGGTCGCCTTCGGGACGCGTCGCGCTGGGCTTGAAGCGGACAAACTTGGTCAGAACCCCCGAGACCACCGTCGCCGTGCCGGCCTCGATCCGGGTTGCGCCGGTATAGGTACTGTCTGTGCCGGTGTAGTAGGTGTTCCCGGTGCCAGTCTGCGTGAGCCCCAGCGCGGAGACGCCGTCCTGCAACGAACCGATAAACGTTTCCGCCCCAGCATTGGTCACGACCACCGACATCGGCAGAGCGCCGTCATTGCGAATCACAGTGTTGATACCCTTGGACATGATGACGGCATCCGCGCCGTCAGCCGCTTGCAAGGCAACCACGCCTTGGCCCGAGATCGTCCCCGTGAAAGCCTCGTAATCCATCAAGGAAATCACGCTGTTGTTCTCGGCGTGGACCCGCCCGGTACCGGAAAGCATGCTGAACCCGGCGTTGAAATTGTTGATCGCCAGCCGTCCGTCCTGTCCAATTACGACCGGCTGGTCAATCGACGTCCCAGCGCCGCCGAACCATTTTTCGTTCAAATACGTTTCGACCGATTGCCGCTCCTCCGTCGTCAGCACGCGGTTATACACCAGCACCTCGCCGACATACCCGGCGAAGTAGCGGGCATATTGGGAACTGAACCAGTAGTCGCCGAGGGCCGCGCGGAACTCGCGGGTCGTGGAGCTGACGGCCGAGAGAATATGCAGCGGCTGGCTGGCGAATGAGTAACCCGCCACGCCATTGATCGCCATCTCGCCGTTGAAAGAGAAGTCATTCTGGTCCGCGCTGTTTCCGGTGTGCCGCCACGTGGTGGAAGAATTGAGGCGCACTCCATTCTTATCTTGGAACGATTCCCCCCAGAGGCCACCCAAGCTTACGTAACTGGTCATACGGTTGACGATAAACACTGTACGGGCCTGTGCCGTCTTGCTGGCTTCCAGCCGCGTGCGCACCGCGCCGTCGCCGAACAGCACGGCCGGCTTACCGTTGATCGCGTTTTCCACCCATTTCGGTCGGTTCGCCGGGTTGGACTGCGTAAAATGGACACCCGCCCCGGACGCATCGTTCCACGCCGCAACAAAACCGTTGGACAGCGCAAAGGCGCTCGGCTCCGAGGCATCCAACCAATAAGAGAGTCCGTCCTTTAGCGGCACAGGCTTAGAGATGCGAAGCGTGCCCGCCTCCACCTGCATGCCGCCCGAATAGGCGATCGAAGCAATGGGGAAGGTAAAGTCGCCGGTCCCGATTTTTGTCAACGCAAGCGTGGCCGGACCGTCACTGATCGTGCCGGTGAACGCGGATGAGACATTGCCGGCACCGACGGTCAGCGTCACCGCCTGCGCGCCGCTGTTCGTGACGCTGCCGCCGGCCAGCGTGTTAGTGAGCACGCCGAGCGTTTCAGAGCGTCCGTTTAAATCCAGCACGCCGCCCGAAAGTGTCACGCCGCCGCCGATCTGGTTACCTGTATCACCGGTCAGTACCACACGCGTGCCGGGCTCGGCACCGATCACGTCTTGGACGGCATAGGCGTCAGCCACGCCGCTCTTGGCGAGTGCGAGGGTGCCGCCGCGCACATGCACGCGCAAGCTTGTATTCTGAGCGATGCCGCCGAGCGCCAGGGTGCCGTCGCCCCATTTCGACACATTGGCCACGCCCGTGACGGCACCGTTGACCGTCATTGTCTCACCGACGCCGCTCACCTCGAATCCGCCTCCCTGCGCGGTGACCGGCGTGGTAGCCAGCAGCAGGTCGCCGCCGACGGGATTCGCGAGGCGTCCACCATTCAGGTGTACCGTCGCACCGCCCAGAGCAGTCTCGTCGGCCGGCAGCACACGACCGGAGACGATCCTCAACGTGCCGGACAGCGATGAGCCAGAACCCTGTAACACCAGGTCACCCGTGCCGTCTTTAATAGCCGAACCGGTTCCGGTCAATGTTCCCGTGTAGGTGATCGTTCCGTCACCGGTAAAACGGGCAGTACCTCCATTCAACACGACATCGTTGTCGTAGGTTTGCGACGCCGTGCTGTTCGTGAGGCGGTTATCAACGAAGCGCATCGTGTCAAACCACACGGCGGTTCCCGCGTTCGCGGTGACCGAGCCGTCGCCGCCGACCGAATCGTCATGCACGACGCGCACCGAGTAATCGGTCAGGTTCAGCGCTGAGGGGCCCAGCAATGCGGCACCGTCCAGCGCGAGGTCCGCGCCTGCCGCGATTGTATACGGCGTTTCCGGCATGCGGCGCAGCCAAACACGGTTGGTGAGTATCAAGCCGCCCGCATTCACGATCTTCGCGTCCAGCACCGAAGGCCACGCACCCGTTGAGCCGAAGCAGAGCGGCAACCCGCCATTATTGATGGTCAAGACCGGTTCTGGCGGACCTGCCGTCAATGCAGTAACGCCACACGCCATAACCAGGTTGCCGGCCTCGGCAGACACTGACAGCGTACCGTCCTGCGCCAATGCCAGCATACCTGACAGAAAGTTGTCGGCACTTTCTGTGATCAGGTTCGGTCCGCCATCGTCCGTAAACATCCGCGCACGCGCCAGTTCCGTCGCGTTGGTGAAACCGCCGTTCTCGGCATCGTACAAGATGCCGTTACGGAAGCCTCCTTGCGGTC
>DUPH01000417.1 GCA_012838435.1 Lentisphaerota bacterium
CGGGGTGGCGGCGTGACCGCCGCTGGGGAGGGACGAGCGTCTGCTCGTCCGCGGGCAAGCAGACGCTTGCCCCTCCCAGTGCTCCGCGAGACGGGTGACTAGATGTGGCACGGGCATCTTGCCCGTGTGGCGGCGTAAAACGCCGCCCGGACGAGCGACGCTCGTCCCTCCCGGCGCTCCGCAATGAAACCTGAGACCATCCTTCCGCACAGCGGAAGGCGGCTCGTGAGGACACTCGCCCTCCAAAAATGACATTCCAACCGCTTTTACACTCGTCGTTGCAAACCGCCGCGTGATATGCTTCATGATCATGAAATCTTTTCTGCTGTTGCCTTTCGCCGTGTTGATCGGCATCCTGATCGGCGGGTGGGCGCCGCGAGAGGAACTGCGGATGCTCCGGCGGGAGATGGATGACCTCAAAACGAAAACATCGAGCCGTGAGAAGGATTCTCGCTTCGACGCGATCACCCGCATGGTTCAAATCCCCGAACGGGCTACCCATGTTCCCGGCCCCGACCGTAAACCGGCACCAGCCGTCCGCGACACGGATGTGACGACATCCGCACCAACAACGCACGTCGCGCAGGCAACAACGGATACCCCCACCCCTGCGACCGCCACGAATACGCCTCCGCCTCCAGACGCGGAAAACGAAGAGATTCGCAGGACGTCGCCGGAAGATCTGCAAGCACGCATTGAGGAGGCCAAGGAACTGTGGGCCACCCGCGTGCAGATCGCGCGCTCACAATGGCTCAACCGCCTCAAGCTGGATGCGGAGGCCACGGCACTGTTCGATGCTTCGATCGACGCCATGAACGCAGAGTTGCAGGCTACCATGCAAGGACTTGCCGACACCCTGGCCTTGGGCGAAGAGATGACGCCGGAACTCGGTGTCCGGTTTTTCAATGAGATGACCACCTCGCTCGTGCGTACCTATGACGACCTCGCCGTGATCGTGCCGGACGAGTTGCGCGGCGAGGCGTCCCAACTCGAAATCACGGACTTCATCGATCCGGCTGTAGCCGAACCTTTGATCGCAGTCCAACACAAACTCGAAAACGCGCCCGGCTCCAGCGGTCGCCGCCGTTACTCAAGGGGGCCTCGTTGAGTACGCTGGTCCAAACGTGGCATATTGCTTGTTACGAGTGGTTCGACGCCCTGCGCAGCCGACGCGCCTTGGTGGTCTTGCTGCTCTATCTGGCGGCCGCCGTCTGCAACATGCACTGGTCGATCAATCTGCTGCACAGGCTGGAATCCGAACTTGCCACAGCCTTGAAGCTTCCGGCCTCGGAACAGGCTGGCGTGGTGTCAACCGCCCTCTGGAAATCCAAACCGTTCCAGCGCATGATGAAACAGATGACGCGGAACGATCTGGTTCTGCGCGACATCACCGGCAAACATCCGATAGAGTTAATCTACGCTTGGTTCGCCTTTTTTTACACGCCATTGTTGGTTGTGCTGGTCGCCAGCAACCGTATCGCAGAGGAGATCGGGTCAGGCTCGGTGCGCTACGTGTTTTTCCGCACGTCGCGCGCCAGTTGGTCGATCGGCAAATTCATCGGACAAATGTTCATGATCGGCCTGGCACTTCTCCTAAGTGGAACCAGTGCCTATATCGTCGCCAAGATCCGATTGGCCGGTTCCGGCACGCCCGACCTCTTCTTCAACATGGTTCAGTGGTCGTTGCGCGCGTGGGTTTACTCCATCCCCTACTTAGGCTTGGCTATGGGATTGTCGCACCTTACGCGCTCATCCAGCAAGGCGACGGTGATGGGCATTCTCGCCATCACGGCCTGTTTCGTCCTCTCCATCCTGATCCGCCACTTCACCACCGACACCGGCTGGCGTGCCTACCTGCCGCACCTCGGCCAACTGCTGCCCGACGCACACAAGATGTTGCTGTGGCGGAACGCTCCCGCCCCGTTGATTGCGGGCTCGGCCACCCTCATCACCCTTGGATTCTGTTATCTGTTCACCGGCTATGCCTTTTTCCGCACCCGCGACGTTTAATCATGGACTACGCGATTGAATCAACCGAATTGGTCAAACGGTATGGCGCGCGCCGCGCACTGGACGGCCTGACCCTTGCCGTGCCACGTTACGCCGTGCTGGGATTGATCGGCCCCAACGGCGCAGGCAAAACGACATGGATGATGTCCATCGCCGGGCTGCTTCACCTGCACAGTGGCACCATCAATCTGCTGGGCTGCGGCCCCTTCGATCCCGCTCTTCACAGCGGGCGCATCACGCTGTTACCGCAAGATTCCGAACTGCCTCTGGAGAGTCGGCCGATCGATCTGCTCACGCACTATGGCCTGTTGCAGCGGCTCACACGCCGCGAAGCCAAACGTGCCGCGACCGAGATGCTGCGCGAGGTGCATCTGGGAGACCGCCTGACCGCCACCGTGCGATCGCTCTCGCACGGTATGCGCAAACGGGTCATGATCGCCCAGTGCTTCATCGGTTCCCCAGAACTCGTGCTGCTCGACGAACCGCTCAGCGGACTCGACCCGCGCGAAGCCGCCCACATGCGCACCTTCCTCACGCGCCGACGCGGACGTCAGACGCTTGTGATCAGTTCGCACAACCTGAACGACATCGAAGCCATGTGTGACCGCGTGGCATTTATCGAAAAGGGACGCACCGTACGCAACACCACGCTGGAGGAAGTGGTCGGCAAGAACAGTACACTCGTCTATCGCGTCACACGCGAACCCGCCGACTACGCCGCGCTTACCGCCGCCGTGTCGGATGCCACCTTCTCGTTCAATGCGGAGACTTCCGATCTAACCTGCCGTTACGACTCGCGCCGTTTCACCGCCGAGGCCATCAACCGCATCCTGCTCCCCGCGCTACTCGCCCAATGCGATGTCTCCACCATCACACGCGGCGACAACCTTGAGAATGCCTATCTGAATCAAGTAATAGGTAATGGGTAAGAGGTAAGAGGTAATGCGGGCCAATTAAATCTCACACAAAGGCCACGAAGGCCACAAAGTTTTCCGTCTTTGTGCGCCACCCCGATGCCGCCCTCCAGCTCTTGCCATCGGGCTTGCGAAGCGCCGGGAGGGACAAGCGTCTGCTTGCCCGCAGACGAGCGACGCTCGTCCCTCCCATCCTTCCGCACAGCGGAAGGCGGCTCGTGGGGACACTCGCCCTCCAACCTTCGCGTGAAACAACAGAGCAATGCTTTTACACTCATCATTGCGCCCACTGTGTGGTCGCAATAAGAGTTGACTCGCGACCCGCGACTTGCGACGGGCGATTTCGATTTTGATTCGATAGCGATCCCGATAGCGATTTGGAAATCCCTGTCCCCCAAAAAATCTGCGTCCATCTGTGGATAAAAAATCCGAGCGTTTAACGCTCAACGCCCAACTTTTAAAAAGAGCAGTTGAGCATGCAGATTTTGAGCAAAGCCCCGTAAACATTGGCTTTCGTTGAGATTCGCGCCGCACCTATTTGGTGCAGAACGCAATTTCTGATTGGAACCACGGAACACACTAAATACACGGAAACAGAGCCATGCCTTTCCGTGTGTTCGGTGTGTTCCGTGGTTAAACAATCGATCCCGATAGCGATCCCGATCCCGATTTGGATGAAACCATGAAACCATGAAACCATGAAACCAGAAACCAAAGAGAGTTGAAGGTTCAACTGCTCTTTTTAGGTTTAACGCTCAAGTTGTAGGCAAGTGACGGGGATGTGCGCGGAGACGCAGAGGTTTTTTGGGGGGTGAGTATCCTCGCGAGCACAATGCTTGGTTAGTTTTCTTTTTGATTTTGAATATTTTCCGATCAGGAATCGACGTGGATGACAGTTGATATTTGTGAACGCCATGCGCAAGTCGGCGAGTTCTGTCGGTAGCCTTTTCGAGGGTGCATGAGATGAAATAATCTTTCCCGTCAAAAACAAATTGATATCCTTCTGACACATTCAAGGGCCTTTCATCAACGGGCAATTTGATCGTTCGGTGTAAATGCTTTGACAAATAGTCCTCAAAGAACGCTTTCGTCAGACTCGTACAAGTTACTCCGGGCATAAATCGTTCATCATCTGAAAGAGCGTGATCGGTTATGCGGATATAGACGGTGGGCTGATACCGACCATTTTCCCATGCCTCATAAAGGGGATACTTGCCATACAGCCCTTTATATTCCTCCATAATTGACGCGACATGGTTGATATCAGCAATGCGGTCGCTGTCAGTTTGTCCAGTTGTGACTTCTGCCTGCTCGAAGCAGCCACATGTAAGTAACAACATCGCGATCAAAAATGTGTGAAATTCCGTTTTCATCTTTTGCCACCTAACAAATTGTTGAACGGTTTCTTCTGTTCCTAACATGAGCCGCGTTGCCCGTCACAAAGGGTGTGGCACGGGCATCTTGCCCGTGTTTCATGGGCGGGACGCCCATGCCACGGGGGGTTGAAATGCTTCACTCACAAGCCTGGCAAACAGATCTGGAGACGGCGGCAAGCGGTATTCCGCGCGACGCCGCTTTTTGAGCATGGCTGCGGCGGCAAGGCGGCATGCAAAAGCGGTGCCGCGACCCGCGCACAGCGCGACTCTTGTCACCGCCAAAATTTTCACAACCCTTGATTGCCTCATGTCAAAACACGCCGGACGATACTCCGCCGTTGTATTCCTCGAAGAATTATGCTACAGTCTGTTTCAAGAAGAGAGGAGGGGTGTCATGCCGACCATAAAGCCAGTTTCCGAACTCAGAAATTACAACAACGTTTTACGTGAAGTGACGGCGGATAAACCGGTTTTCTTAACAAAGAACGGGCACGGGCGTTTTGCGATCGTTGATATTCGTGCATACGAACGGTTGCGTGCCGAACTGGAACTCATGTCGGCTCTGGCGGAAGGCGAGGAATCCGCTCGGAAACATGGATGGGTTTCGATGGATTCCGCAATGGAGGAACTTGAGGGCTAGCCATGTCCGACGTTCGGTTCTCTCCACAGGCGATTTCGGATTTGAAGGAGATTAAGCGGTACATTTCCGAAGACCTGTTCAATCCGCAAGCCGCAACAGATCTTGTCGCGCTTGTCTTTGAGAAGCTTGGCACACTCGCCTCCATGCCACAGACGGGTGCACGCTTGCGAACCGACATCCCTGTGCTGAAGGGCTACCGCTTCATCCAGTGCAAGAACTATCTCGTTTTCTATCGCATGGAGGGGAAGGAGATCGTTGTTATCCGTATTCTGTACGCGAGAAGAGACTATCTGGGATTGCTGGAACCAAACAAGGGAAGCACTGATAACGGGCGGACCAACCCTTAAATTTCATAGGTCTCAGTTGCCTTGCGTTGATCCTTAAAGCGGTTTCGACGCAACCGCAGGAGTCGTCCGCACATTATTGAAGACCCTATACAGAAAGCACTAAAATAGTCGTAGAAATTGACATCCCGACCAGAAAAGAAAGCGCGCATATCGCGGACAAAATGCGTAACTAAAAAAGCGATTGATGCTAAACTAATGAGATACAGAAGGACATGATGGTTGCCCCAGTTATCATCATTTCTTGGTTTTCTTGCGTGTTATCGGGGTCGTAGTTTGACATTAGACATTTCGTTTTCCCAGCAACCTCAATACGCGCGCCGTCGTCCGATACAAGGCCCGTTGGTTTTCAGCCGAACCGCCATCCTTCCGTTGCTGCCTCGGTTGCCTTGCCACGGCAACACATTACCACACTGCGAAAACGTTTCACAACCCTTGATCCTAAAAAAAAGCAGTTGAGCCTTCAACTCTCTTTGGTTTCAAGGTTTCACGGTTTCATCCAAATCGGGATCGCTATCGGGATCGAATGTTGCGACCACGAAAACAAACACTCGAAAAGGCACGGCGCCGTTTTTACTCTCACGGTTGCGAACCACTGCGTGGTCGCAACAAGAGAGGTTGACTCGTGACCCGCGACTTGCGGCCAGCCCTGCCCTCAAAAAAACCTCTGCGTCTCTGCGCCTCTGCGTTAAAGAATGAAACTTGCGACCAGAACCCCAAGCGCGCTTATTCCACGCGCCATTCGCTGATGCCGCCGGACCAGTCTTTTTTAAGCTGGGCTTCGATGCGGAGGGCGGTGGTGGTGACGCGCGTGAAGATGCCGTCATTGAAACGGTCGGACGCCACATCGAAACCGGAAGGCTGCTCAACCGGACGCCACTCGTTATCGTGACGGTAAAGCAGTCGCCAGGATTGCGGCGTGTCGCACCCGCCGCCTGTGGGACGATCGGAAAACCAGAACACGCTTACCTTGGACACGGGCGCGGGAGCCGGGAAATCGACCTGTACCCACTCGACACTGCCCTTGCGGGGATACCATGAAAAACGGGGGAGATTGTCGCAGGACTTCGCCGGAACAATACCGTCGGTCATCGCTTCCACACTGTCGCTGCCGCAGCAATGCGAGGCGGTTTTCCGTCCGCGCCCGGCAAGGGTGTCCAGCTTTACGGCGACCGGCCGGTAGACGAAGGCGCGGTGTTGTGAGCGGTTGATGAAACCGGGCATGTCCGCTTCGGGAACTTCGTAGGCCTTTTTACCGCCCTCTGTGATCGCGGCGAGCATTGCCTGATAGTCGGGATCGTTCGAATCGCGAAACATGAAATCCTTTGCGGAGATGCCGCGTCCGCCCGCGCTCTTGGCGAGATGCGCGTTGAGTGCCGGACTCCATGCGGGCCGGGTCAGATTGAGCCATGACCACTGTTGCGGGTTCGCAAGCCCCAGATCGCCTTTCGCTTCGCCGTGGCAGGCGGCGCAGCGGCGGTTGTAGACCGGCGCAAAGCGCTCCGTGAACCAGGGCAGCAGTTCCTTACGGTCGGGATGCGCCCATTTGTCGCGATTGGACTTGGCTTCCATGCGGGCGTAGTCGGAGGTGGGGTAGTAAGGGATCATCGCGTCGATCCACTCATAAATCCGGCGGCGATCCGCAGCCGGAATATTGGTCTGGCAGTGCGCCTTCTGCAGAAACTCCGGCAGGCGGCTGACGAAGGAACCGCTGCCGAAGGGTGCGAAGGGCTTGACGATGCCGTACAGCAAATGGAGGCTCTGCACCATCGGTTTCTCTGCGGCGCGTCCGGTGTAGTGAGCGCGGGAAGCCTCTTCGGAACGAGTGCGGGTCACCAGATGGTCGTAGGACATGTTGAAAAAGCGTGTGAAATCGCCGGTCAGCAACACGCCCTTGGGCGGGTCGGTCCCTTGGTGGCACTTCACGCAGTGGCGATCCAGCACGGGCTGCACCACGCGGTTGTAATCCAGCACGCCGGCATTGCCCCACTCGGGCAGCGTGAGCGGCGTGGGGGCGCGCTGAGTCGCCAGCGGCACGGTGTTGGATGCCGCGGCGACAGACTGACGGCTCTCGTGGCACCCGACGCAGCTCAGCGTTTCGCCGGGCATGAGTTGCAGCACCGAGGTCATGCGCCGCACTTCGCGTCCTTCGGCGTCGCACGCCTGCAAGTAGAGTTCTTTCAGCGCCGGCGCCTCAAAGTACGCGGAGCCGTCGGCCTCCACCGGAGCATATCCCCACACGCGTTTGGCGTAGTAGGTCGAGGCGCTCATCAGCGGCCCTTGATCCATGACGAAGTTCCACGTCCGATCCACAGTCTTGGGCATCTGCTCCATGATGCGGATGGAAGTCACCTGCCCGCGCGCGACTTCCGGCCCCATACCTTGGTAAACATCCGTGAGCATGAGCCGCCCGAGCGGTACGTTCGTCGCTGTGGGCTGGCCGGGCGGCGCAGCCGGCAGCGGGAAAACGGCGGGGTTCGCGGCGTAGGTCGTCTCCAGCCTCGTCGGCACCGGCCGGGGACGCAACGGCTGCGGGGCGAAGCAGCTCGTGGCGGGGTCTTCATAGATCGGGGCTTGGTTATCCATATCATCGAGCAGATAGATACGGAAACGCTGAGGGCCACCGCCGCCATAGGAGATCAGATAACGGTTCTCGTAAACCGGGTACGGATCGCGGTAGGCCCAGAAGGTGTCCAGATCAAGGTTCGCCGGAAACTCCCGCGTGATCCAGCGGAAGCCCGTGCCGCGCGGCGCCTCCGGTCCGTTGCGATTGGAGACCAGCCCGATCGCACCGTGGGGCGTGTGATGGTGCGAGGTGAAGGTACAGACCGCCGCATAGCGCCCCGGTATCTCCCGCGCCTGCCAAAACGTGGCCGGATCGAGAATGGTGTTGCCGAACCAGAGCAGGAGCTGACACCCGTCCGGCCGCTGAGTCCACAGGCTCTGCCTGTAGGTGAGGGTGACATCCACATACTCCCAACGCGTGAAAAGCAGGCGCCCATCCGCCATGATATCCAGACCGAAATCCGAAAGCGTGTTGGCACTGAGTCTCCGCACGTCCGCCCCGTCGCGGTTCATCACATACACATGGGTTGAGGGGCCGGACTGACAGACCGTGTGGGTTCCCGGCGTACGGCTGGAGATGAAGGCCAAGCGCCCATCCGGCAGGGGCACGGGCGAGACGTTGTAATGCGGGCCGGAGGTAATCTGACGCAACCCCGTACCGTCTACGTTCATCTCGTAGATCTGCCAGCACTGCGCCCGGTCGCGGCGCATGGAGAAGAACACCGTCCGAGCGTCGTACGAAAGGTTCAAGTCGAAGATTGCCGAGTTGGCTTCTTCGAAGAGGACTTTGGCCGGCCGGTCGGGATGCGCGGGCTCCCACGTGCGAATGCTGCACCCCCACGCGTTGTTCAGCGGCTGGCTCTGCCAGATGTGGTTGGGTGCCGCGCCGGACCTGAGAGGCGCGCCGGTGAAGAAGAGGATGGGCGGCAACTGGCGGACCTCCTTCTGAAAGAAGGCGTCGATCCGCTCGGCGCAGCGCTGCAGCTCCGTCATCACGTCGGTAAATGCCGCGCGGTTCGCCTCGTCATACCGGAAGGCATCCGCCTTCGCCAGCGGCGCGTCGGCCTCCTTGCGCAACGCCGCCAGACGCGCCAGATAGGCTTGGGTGTCGCGGTTCGGCGTCCAGTAGCGGCGTTCACGTTCGACCATGGGCGACATCGGCGGTTCAGCCGTCAGCCGCCGCAGCTTTTCTGCCGCCGCCTCCATCTCGCGCGACGCAGCGGCGAGACCTTCCAGACGCTTGAGGTCGTCCGCTGTTTTCACAGCCGCGGCCAATTCAGCCGCACGCGCGCGCCAGCCTTCGCCCCCGCGAACGGCATCCGCCACGAGCCACGCGCGCCGGGCGGTGTCGTCAGGAATCTCTTCGGCATCGACCCAAAAGCCTTTCACCACAATCGTTCCGCTGCCGCCGGGATCACGCGAAGCGCCCAGGTTGGTCACGGTGACGCGATGCCGGCCTGCGGGCAACCCCTTGGCCAGCAGCGTGCGACCACCGCGACTGGTGTCGATCACAACGGGCGCCCCACCATCGATCCGCACCTCCGCAAGTCCCAACGCGCGACCGGTCTCGGGCAAGATGACGCCCCACTCCCACCCCAAGCCGCCAGCCTGATGAACAAGACCTACCGTCGTGCCACAGAAGTCCAGTTCCACCGACGCGCCCTTCGCATCGCTACGTTCGGCGTATCGTCCGAGCGTCTTGTCAGGCGCAACCACGGGCATCCAGTCGCCCGTGAAGCGCACGCGCGCATCGGTGCGTCCGTGAAAGACGGCGGAGGGGCCGGGTTCCGCTCGCGCCGTCTGAACTGCAACCATCCCGACGGCGGCGAGCACAGCGAACGCCATGCCCCCTGCCCGACCGATTCTTGCGAACCACCACCGTTTTCCCGACATCCCGATCATTTTGCGCACCCGTTACTCCAGCCACAACACAAGCCCGCTTCTGGACAGCCGGACCTTCTTTGTCCGCTGGGCGACTGTCACAGAGAAAGTGCTTCAGCACCTTCTCCGGCCAGCCTTGTTCGCAACTCTTCCACAAGCGCGACGCCGCTACTTGTCCCGATGCGCGTCGCTCCGGCACGGATCATCGACAGCGCGGCATTCAATGTCCGCACACCACCGGAGGCCTTGATACCCATCGCCGGCCCCACGGCCTCACGCATCAGCAGGATATCCGCAACCGTCGCGCCGCCCGTGCCGAAGCCGGTCGAGGTCTTGACAAAGTCCACCCCCGCCGCGCACGCCATGCGGCAGACACTCCGCTTCTCGTCATCGTTCAGGTAGCAGGTCTCCAGAATCACCTTGGAGATCACGCCCGAAGCACGGCATACAGCCGCAAGATCATCGAGTTCGGCCTGCACAAGTTCATAGTCGCCGCTTTGCAACGCACGGAGATTGATCACCATGTCGATTTCCCCCGCGCCCTTGGCGATTGCATCGCGTATTTCAAAAGCTTTGGTCTCGCTGGTGTTCTGTCCCAAGGGGAACCCGATCGCCGCGCCCGTACGCACTCCCGAGCCGCGCAACAGGTCGACGCAACGTGCCGTCTCGGCCGGGTTGACGGCAACCATCGCGAAACCGTAGCGCCTCGCCTCGTCGCACAGGCGCTCGATGTCGGCAGGTTTGCCGAACGGCTTTAGAAACGTGTGGTCGATCATGGCGGCGAAGGTTTCCGGTGTCAGTGCATCCACCGTGATGGGGGCACATCCTGCCGCCTCTTGCATGTTGTTCGTATCTCGCATATCGCTCTCGTGTCCCGTTAAAAAGTGATCAGGCACTTGACGACCTCACCCGAGCGGACCGCCTCGAACGCCTCGCGGATCTGTTCCACCGGGAAGGTATGGGTGACAAACTGCGAGGCCTTGAGTTGTCCCTCGCGTATCCATCGGCACAACGGCTCCTGAGCTTCGCGTTCACGCCAGCGGGTCGGCCACTGATGCACGATCAGATTGAAATTGTAGGGGCCGCTGGCTTTGCACAGCGTCAAGGCCGGCGCGGCGAGCACACCGTAAACGCCGATCGTACCGCCCAACCGGATCAACGGGAGCGCGCCATTGATGATCTCCTCGTTCCCCACGGCATCGATGACAGCGTCGAGCGAACCGGCCAGTTTCGCGGCCTCGGCCTTAAATTCGTCCGGAGCGAACACCGCATCCGCCCCCATCGCCCGTGCGCGCTCACGTTTGTGTTGCAACGGATCAACCAGCCCCACCCAGCGCATCCCCAACAGCTTGCAGAACCGGACAAAACTCAGCCCCACCGGCCCCGCGCCGAAGATCAAAACCTTGTCCTTGGGCGTCAGGTTGAAGTCGCCGATCCCGCCATATACTTCGCGCCATGTGCAGAGCAACGCCGCCTCTTCGGGCGGAATGTCAGCGTCCACACGGCGTTGGATTTCAAACGACTCAAACCAACCGTGCTCGGCATCCGCCACTCCGTCCGCCACCATCGCGTCATGATCATGGACCAGCGTGTATTCACAGAAACCGCCCCACCCCGAAGCCAGTTCAGGTTCCTCGAAGTTAAAGACCATCGCGCCGATGACACGGTCGCCGGGCTTGAACGACCGGACCTTCGGGCCGACCTCGCAAACGATGCCGGCATTCTCGTGCCCCAGCACCAGCGGATAGCGGTCAAGGCCGGGGAAGTGTCCGTCGATCAATTTACTGTCGGTCGAGTTGCAAAGCGCCGCGACCTCGGTTTTGACGAGCGCTTGGTACGGCCCTGGGGTGGGTCTGGCGATGTCGGCGACAACCAGATCGCCGGGGTTTGTTACGAGCACAGCGCGCATGAGCGTCTCCTTTTGAGATATTAGAGCGTGCGGCGGCACGCTTCAGCCAGTTCTGCGTAAACATCGACGAGGCCGTGGTAGGCACGCTCCATCAGGGCGCGACGGGCACGGTAGAGCGATACGCGTTCCGCGCACGGCTGCACGGTCTCATCGGCAACGACAAAACGGTTCACGGCTTCAAAATCCTTAAACAATCCGCATGCCACGCCGCCGATCACCGCCGCCCCCATTGAGGTCGCCTCGGCGCGTGACGTAAGCGTCTGGACAGGACAACCGCAGGCGTCCGCCAGAATCTGACGCCACACGGCACTGCGCGCGCCCCCGCCGATCGCGGTCAGTTTGTCGATCGGCACATGGGCGCGGAAAATGTCGGCGATCAGGCCCAGGCTCATAGCGACACCCTCCATCACCGCGCGCATCATGTCGGCCCGCGTGGAAGCGAGATTCATCCCGATGAACGCACCGCGCGCGTCGGGATTCCACCACGGCGTACGCTCGCCCAGCAGATAGGGCAGAAAGAGCACACCGCGGGCGCCCGGCGGCACAGCGGCGACGACCTCATCGATCTGCGCGTAAACGGACTTCCCCGATGTCTTCCCCAGCAATGCCTCCACAGCGCAGATCTGCTCTGCCATCCACTTGAAGCTGGATCCCGCCGTCTGCGTCGTACCGGTCGGGTGCAGATACCCAGGCACGGCATGTGCCCAGTTCATCGTGCTCATCCCAGCGTCGACAATCGGCTTTTCGACCGTCAACCCGATCCAGGCGGACGACCCGAGGCACAGATAGGCCGAGCCGGGACGCACGCTCCCCGCACCGACTCCCGCCGCGCTTCCGTCGCCAGCGCCAGCCGCCACCGGCGTTCCGGCGACGAGTCCGGTGGCGCGAGCCGCCGCATCGGTGATTTCGCCGATGAGCGTGGCGGCATTCACAGCCTTGGG
The DNA here is from genome assembly GCA_012838435.1 of Lentisphaerota bacterium. GTDB lineage: Bacteria > Verrucomicrobiota > Kiritimatiellia > RFP12 > UBA1067 > DUPH01. The sequence continues at coordinate 12,581 of DUPH01000417.1, forward strand.
GAACATGCAGACGTCGATGTCCGCGAGCGCGAGCACGTGTTCCGACCATGAAAAGTCATTCACGTCAAACGCATTGGTGCCGGAAGCGTCGGAGTGATCCGTTGCAAAAACGCCGGTCAGGCGATAGTTGACATAGTCCTTGGCGCAGAGCGTCATGTGGGTCTGGCGGAAGACCTTGGGTTCATTGTCGCGCAGCCACATCAGTTTTTCGAGCGCGTAGGATGCGCTCACGCGATGCCCGCAAATCCCGTAGAACTCTTCCATCGAGATGCGTGAGAGCAGTGCCTCGGCTTCGCGTGTGGCGCGCTGGTCGCAATAAAGAAGCGACGGTCGCAAAGCACGCCCGTTGATGTCCACAGGCGTGCATCCCATCATCTGTCCGCTCAACGCCACAACCGCGATGTCAGCGGGATCGATCGACACCTTGGCCAGCAGCGCACGCGTGGAGTCGCAGACCGCCTGCCACCACTCCTCGGGATCCTGCTCAGCCCATGACCCGTTGAAACAGTGCATAGCATACGCAACCGTGGCGCTGGCCAGCATGGCGCCCTCTTCGGAATAGAGCGTAGCCTTGTTGCCACTGGTCCCAAGATCGTGCGCAAGGATATATCGCATGATGCTCCTCTCAGTAACCGAACAGATTCGCCCCGGTCCAGCCAACGAGCCCTGTGACCGCGCCGCCGAAGATACCGCCCGCCAGCGCGAACAACGCGCGCGGCACACTCACCGGCGGCATGCCGAGCGCGGCGTTGTATGTAGAGAGCCAAGCGACCATGATGCTGCCTCCTGATCTTGATCAGACTGCCGCCATCCCGGCGCGATCTTTTTGACGTGGTGCGCAGCCCAACCGCCGAGCAATCCGCCGATCACGCAACAGATCAGGGTTGGGAAAATCTGTTCCCAATGCGAATTCGGATAAAACCGGACGACGCCCCAGGCGACGCCCGCCCCCGCGATCGGCAGTCCTTGATCGATCCACAGCGTTCCCGGTCGGTTCTCGATCACACCCAGCCAATGGTTCATATACCACATGATGCCGATCACGGCCACCGCAGTGAAAAAGCCGCCTAAAATGCCGTAGCTTTTCCACATCTCCGGCCAAATGCCGAAAGCCAGAGACCCGACAATCGCCCCGCCGATAAACGTTGAAACATGTCGGCTACGCCTCGACTCCCAACCTTTTTTCCCCATAACACCCCCCTGCTTTCCATCTCCGACCCATAACCTCCGACCCCACCATCACCTCCATCCCCAACCGTTTTCATGGTATTGTTTGTGCGTGTACTTAGCAAGTGTAATCGTAATCGGTTGGGTAATCGGCTAGTGACGGGGGTGTGCGAAGATCATGCGTTTCAGGGTTCCATTGCGCCCCCTGTCACTAACCGATTACATCGTGTTTTCCCCTTGCATCATCCCCCTTCCTTCATCATATCCCCATAACGGTTCTCGGATGATGTTTATGCCGCATTCAATCCAGCAAAAAGGTCAGCCATGAACAACACCGCCCTGCGGATGAAACTTGAAACCAGAAACCAGAAACCGACCTCTGCGCGTTTCTGCGTTAAACGGTCCATGCTCGCGCTCGCCTGCGCGGGTCTGTTCGCGATAACCGCCGGCGCCGCCCCTGCCGGGGTGACGGTCAACGGCACCGCCCTCGACGATGCCGTCCCGTCCAGCGGCACGGGCTGGTCGTATGCCCCGCCCGCGCTCACGCTCTCCGGGGCGGGGCCCTTTACGCTTTCCGGTACCAACGAGGCGGGCGCGGTGCAAGTCGTCGTCTCGTCGAATGTGACGTGTACGGTCACGTTCTCAAACCTGACGCTCGCGGTGTCTGGCAGTAACCGGTGCGCCTTTGCACTGGGAGAGAATGTCAACGTCTCCCTTTCCCTGAGGGGAGCGAACTCGCTCGCCTCAGGCATGCTCCGCGCTGGTCTTGAGGTCGCGGCGGGGCGGACGCTCTCCATCACGAACGCGCCCGGCGATGCGGCGGGCGCGCTGACGGCGACGGGCGGCCACCGGTGTGCGGGCATCGGCGGAGGCAGCTACGGCAACGGCGGCACGGTGGTCATCAACGGCGGCACTGTCACGGTCGAAGGTCTCGGCGGTGGCGCGGGCATCGGCGGAGGCGGCGATAGCGGCAACGGCGGCGCGGTGACCATCCACGGCGGCACGGTCACGGCCAACGGCGGCGAATACGGCGCGGACATCGGGCCCGGACACAATGGCACAGGCTCCGGCGCGAACACCTTCACCGGCGGCTCGATCCGCCTCGCGGACAACAGCATCGCCCCCGCGCCCAGCAACGGCACGGCGCGCGTCTGGTGCGTGACGGTGCCGGATCTTACGCCCGGTGCGCCGATCGCCGTCACCGACCTCGATCCCTACGGCGTCACCGGCCTCGTCGCCGGCGAAAACGGCAAGCTCTACCTTTGGCTGCCGAACGGCATTTACAACTTCACGGCGGACGGCGAAGACTATCTGGCGAACGTCGCCGACAAGGACGTTCGGGCGGTGGTGCCGCCGCCGACGTACATCACCTTCTCGAGTGCGGAGGCCTTCACGGTCACGGTGCCCTCCAAATCGTGGACTTCGAAGCTGTACAGCTCCACCAACAAGACGGACTGGCACGAGATCACCGCCGCAGGCGCAATCCCGGCGGCCGGCGCCGACGGCGAGTTCCGGCTCCACTTCCGGGGGACGGGCAACCGCAAGATCACCGGCAGCCGCACGGCAACCCCCTGGAGCATTGCCGCCACCCGGCCGGTCGCCTGCTCCGGCAACATCGAGACGCTGCTCGACTATGCCCAAGTGGCCTACGGCGAACATCCGCCGATGGACGCCTACTGCCTCGCGCTCCTCTTCAAAAACTGCGCGGCGCTGACAACCGCACCGTCGCTCCCCGCCACGAACCTGGCCGACAACTGCTACTTCTGCATGTTCGAAGGCACGGGGCTGACGACTGCTCCGGCGCTGCCGGCCACCACGCTGGCGCCCAGTTGCTACGACGGCATGTTCTGCTTCTGTACGAGCCTGATGAATGCGCCGACGCTGCCCGCCACCACGCTGGCGCTCAACTGCTACGGCTACATGTTCTACGGCTGCACAAGCCTGATGAGCGTGCCGGAACTGCCGGCGACGACGCTGGCCGACTCCTGCTACCAGCGCATGTTCAAAAACTGCGCGGGCATCAAGCTGTACACCACAAGCCCCGGAACGGCGTGGAACATCCCGGCCGGCGCGGCGAATCCGGCGGGCTGGAACGCCGGCATGTTCGAAGGCACAAGCGGCACCTGCACCGGCAACCCGGCGCGCGGCACCACCTACTACTACGTGCGGATGCCGGCGCCGGGGTCGGGCGCCTACCTCGCCTTCTCAAGCGCAGCCTCCTTCACCATCACGCCGCAGATGGCGATATGGAACGGGCGGCTCTACTGCTCCACCAACACGACGACTTGGCAGGAATTCACTGAGGCAGGCGCGACCTCGGGCCGCATCGGCCTCTGGAATCACAAGCTCTATATCTGCGGGGTGGGAAACTCCCGCGTGAGCGGCAGCACCCCCACACTCACCAGACCCTGGCAGATCGCCGCCTCCCAGACAGTCGGCTGCTCCGGCAACATCGAGACCCTGCTCGACCATGCGAAAGCGACCGGCGGCTTGCATCCGCCGATGATTGCCTACTGCTTCGCCAGCCTCTTCGAGGGCTGCGCAAAACTCCGCAGCGCACCGGAACTGCCGGCCGCAACGCTGGTCAGCGGTTGCTACAGCGCCATGTTTAAGGATTGCACGGGGTTGACACGCGTGCCGGTGCTGGCAGCGACAAATCTGGCCGACAATTGCTACAGCGCCATGTTCCAGGGCTGCACGGGCATCAAGCTCAAAACCGCAGGCCCCGGAGCGCCGTGGAGCATCCCGTCCGGAGCGACGGGCGCAATGGGCTGGAACAACAGCATGTTCGCCAACACGGGCGGCGCCTTCACCGGCAACCCGGCAATCGGCACCGTGTACTACCACGCGCCGCCATCGTCCCCGCCGGAGGAAAACCCCTACATCACCTTCTCAAGCAAAAAGCCCTTCACCATCACGCCGCAGCAGCCCTCGTGGAACGGGATGCTCTACACCTCCACCGACACGACGAACTGGGTGGAATTCACCACTGCCGGCGCGACTGCGGTGGACAATGGCAACGGCGAGTACAAGCTCTACATCTGCGGGGCGGGCAACACCCGCATTGCCGGCGACTATCTGAACCGATGGACGCTTGACGCCTCCGGTTCAGTCGCCTGCTCCGGCAACATCGAGACCCTGCTCGACTACGCCCAGGCGACCAACGGCGAACATCCGCCGATGGGTTCCTACTGTTTCGCGCACCTCTTCAGGGACTGCACAGCGCTCAACAGCGCGCCATCGCTCCCGGCCACGAATCTGGCCGCCTCCTGCTACGCCTACATGTTCCAAAGCTGCACAGGCATAAAACTGAACACCGGGGGACCGGGAATATCGTGGAGTATCCCGAACGACGCAGTGGAAGCGCCGAATTGGAACGCCGGCATGCTCGCCGACACCAGCGGCAGTTTCACCGACGACCCGCAGATCGGCACCACGTACTACTACGTGTTAAACAACCCCACAACGCCGACGTTCGCCACGGACGGCACGGGATTCGTCGTTTGCGACGGGAATGCCTCCATCAAAATCGACAATGCCGAAATCGGTGCCTGGTACACGGTCTATGCGACGGACGATCTCACCCAGACAAACTGGACGAAGGTCGGCAGCAGCATCCAAGCGACAGGCAACCAAGTCGTTTTCACGATCCCCCGCGACCCGACGGCACCGCGCCGCTTCTTCAAGGTGGCAGCCAGCTTCACTGCGCCCTAGGCGCTGTGAAGCGTGGAGGTAAGAAGTTGTCGAGGGAATCGAAAGATTCGAATGATTCGAGTGATTCGATTCCATCGATTCCGTCGATTCTCTCGATTCTCTCGATTCCCTCGGTTTCATCTTCCCCCCAAAAACCTCTGCGTCTCTGCGCCTCTGCGTTAAATAAACAGCCGAACCATGCCCCCAAAAAACCTCTGTGCGCTCCGTGCCTTCGTGGTGAGACAACTTGTGTTTTTATTGCCCTTATCGGCCGACAAGGCACTAACCACACCCCATTGTCAACGCAGGGGCAGTACGGACAGCGTGGCCGGCTGATCGTTTTTGGTGTTGACCTTGTCGGGATTGTCAGGCCCGTAGACTGCGTCAAAGTTAGAGACGACCAGTCTGCCGTTCCACAGGATCGGCTCGCCCGGCTGGTCCAATCCCCCGTCACGTCCATCCGTATCGCCGTTCTGCCAGAGCACGCTGATCACGCCCGCAGGCGTCACGCGGGCGATAGCGTTGTTCGAGAAATCGGCCACGTAAATGTTGTCTTCGCCATCAACACAGATGCCGTCGATCGTCCGCATTTTGGCGCGCGTGGCACGCTCAAGAAATCCAGGTTTCTTGGGGTCAAGCGCACGATCAAAATCTGTCTCCGCAACCACCGTGTTACTGCGGACATTGCCTGCGGCGTCGAACGTGATTTTATGCAGTTTCCCATCGCCAAAGTTACCGACAAACAGATTCCCCTTGCTATCGAAAACCAATCCGTCCACACCGTATGGGCAGAAACGGTTTTCGGTAGTAAAAGACGCAAGGATGTTTGGATCACTGAGCGTATTGTTGACCTTCACGCCGACATCGTCCAACTTGAAACGGTACACCGCGCTCACCATGTACCCGTCCGCGTGTTTGACCTTGGACATCAGACTCTGCGTCACATAGATGAACCCATCGCGCACGCGCACACCGTTGGGATGCTCCATCCCCTCCGCGACAACCGTCACTGCGGCGCGGCCATCGCGGATCCGCAAGCGAAGCACGCGCCCCTTGAACTGTCCCTGCGGCGTGCCTTTCCAGCCTTGATTGTCGCAGACATACAAATCGCCGTCCGGTCCGAAGGCGATACCCATAGGACACGCCACGCCCGTCTCTTTAAGCGGCGGCACCGTCACCCACCGCTCTACCTTCAGAGTCTTCTTGTCGATCTTTATCAGGCAAGCAGGCTGCGACTGATCGACAAAGTTCGGGCAGGCCACAATGAGGTTGCCCTTCGCATCAATCGCCATCCCGTCAGGGGTCGGACAATATGCAGGCAGCACCGCGAGCACATCCGGCTTGCACTCCATCCCCCTCTTCGCTTCAAAGCCGCACTTGCATCCCGTAAACAGGGCTTGAAAGCCAGCAACCGCGACCAGCATACATCCAAGACGTTTCATCTCCCCTCCTTCGTTCTCCTAACTGACCATCGACCTTTGATTGCCCGCACAATTAGCACGTCCAAGCCGCCATGTCAAGGTTTGGGGCGCCGAATCACTCCAGCTTGAATTCGACCGTCAGATTTTCGTACTGCTTGAGGAAGTTACTAGAGAGTCCGCGAATGGGCTGCGCGTTGGCGGCCGCCTTGAGCACGGTCTGGTCGAAGTAAGCGCTACCGGAGGATTGCCGGATGCGATAGCTGACGATCCGACCCGCGCCGTCCAGACGGATGTCCAGCAAAGCCGGGCGCGGGCCGGCATCGGCGGAGCCCGGTTGCGACCAAGCGTCATAAAGCGCGCGCCGCACCAACAGCACGCAACGCGCGATTTCATCTTCGGGGATGATGTTGCGCGTACCCGGGCGCGCACCGGCGCGCAACGCCTTTTCAATCTCTGCCCGTGACAGTTTTTTATCGGTCACCGGCTTGGTGCTGGTGGGCTTGCTTGGATCGTACGGCTTGTACAAATCTTCAAAGCGCGGCTGCTTGGGCTTGGCGGCCTCCACCCGCTTCCCTTTCTGGAACTCCTGCTTTTTCGGCGGCGGTTTGGGTTTAGGGGGAGTCGGTTTCTTCTCGGGTTGCTTTTTGGGCGGATCAGGCTTTTTCTTGGGCGGGTCGGGCTTCTTTTCGGTGGCCACCACATCCTTGGGCGGGTCGGGCAGCGGTTGGGGTTTCGGCGGATCTGGCAATGGCTCGGGCTTAGGCGGATCTGGCAGAGGCTCGGGCTTGGGCGGATCGGGAGTCGGCTCTGGTTCCGGCACGTCGTCCGGCACATTCGGCTCCACGAGGTTCTCTTCAAGCACCACCGTGAAATCGACCGGGATCGTGAGTTCCTTGGGACGGCACCCCGGGATCAATGGCACCACAACCGCTGTCACCAACAGCAAGCCGTGCAGCACCATCGACCACTTGAGCGAGTAGGAATTAACCGGTCCCGTCTTCATGCGCCTTTCAGTCCGATTGAGTAACCAGCGCCATGCGCGTGATCCGAACTTTGTAGAGAATCTTCATCACTCGAACCACCTTGCCGTATTCCAGGCGCTCATCGCCGCGCACGAGCACCGCGACCTCCGGATCTTCCGCCGCGAGGTTGCCCAGCGTGCGCTCTAAATCCTCCAGCGTGATCTCGCGGTTGTTGAGATAGGTCCTCCCTTCAACATCAAGCGTAACGACGTTCGACTTCTTGGTCGGCAGCGTGTCCGTTTTGCCCTGCGGCAACTTCACCGAGATGCCCTGTTCAATCGCGGGCATCGTGATGATAAAGGTAATCAGCAAAAGAAAGGTCAAGTCGATCAACGACGTCATATCGATGTTGTTGATGACCTTCGAATCCTTCTTGCGAGCCAGACGTCGCAGCCCCATCAGTCACTCCTCCCTTGAAACTCACAGGCGATCCGTCCCAATAGTTCATCGGCAAACCCGACCATGTCGGATGAAAGCTGCCGAACTTTGGTAGCGAGCGTGTTGTAAAAGATCGCGCTGGGGATCGCCACCAGCAACCCCACGACGGTAGTGACCAGCGCCGACGAAATCGCAGGGGCAATCTCCGACAGCAACACCGTACCCTTGGTGCCCATGTCGGCGAAGGCATCCAGCACGCCCCACACCGTCCCGAGCAGACCGAGCATCGGCGAGGCGGTCACGATCGTCGCCAGCAGAGGCATGCCATGCTCAATACGGATCTCCTCTTCCTGCACGGTGTGCTCGCAGGTGCTGCGCACCAGCTCGATCTCGCGAGCCGAAAGTGCCGCTTGACTGGCATCGCTCTGGCGTCCGATGACCGATCGCCGCATGTCAGGATCAAGCAACTTAACCATACGCTCGCAGGTGCGGTCATAGATCAATTCGAGCGAGACCGTCACACCCTTTTTACGCATCAGATAGTAATCAAGCACATCATGGCCGCGCAGAAACTCACGCTGGAAACGCTTGTTGTTGCGCATAATGCCGTTCAACTCCTTGTTCTTGCCGATGATGATCGCGGCAGCCACGATTGAGCTGGCAAGCTGAATCAGAACGATGCTTTTTCCCATCAAGTTCGATATCAGAAAACCATCAATCAAAGAAGCCAGCGGCAAACCCGCCGGCAGCAGAAATGAACCAACCATTCGCGTGGCCTCCTTAGCCAAAGGGATAAGATAAAGGGACATCTGTAGCATGCGCCACGCCGCGCCGGATGTCAATCCTGCGTTGTCGAAAAAGTAATCGATCAGTGGCAGGAGGCACGCGAGTCAAGCGCATGTTTTGTGCGTGCGCATTTTCTTGAACGTCGGGAGTTGAGCGTTTTCCCGTACCCCGCAAACCAGATGCCGTATCGACGGGGCACAGGCGACGCCCACGGCGAACCCCTTGCACACCCCTGGGTCACATATTCGAATATGTGACCCTCTGGAGTTTGGCCTTTAACGTCGAAAAACACTAGCCACACACACAACAGCGGTTCGTAATGAAACCAGAAACGCACGAACTTCATCCCCCCCGTCACCAACCGATTACTTTTTACAATGCGTTTTCACTTGCGATGCTTGGGGGCTTTATATCGGGAGTTGCTTTTCCCAACCGCGCCCCTTACACTTGCCCTGGATCAAATAAAGGAGCCCGTAGATGTCTGAACCGAAACGCGTCACCATCCCCTACCGTGTGCCGTATGCCGACACCGATCAGATGCATGTGGTCTACTACGCCAACTATCTGACCCTTTTCGAGCGCGGCCGCAACGAGTTGATGCGTGCCTGCGGCTTCACCTACCGCGAGCTGGAGGCCGCCGGGCACGCCCTGCCGGTGCTGGAGGCGTATGTGCGCTACCACACGCCCGCCACCTATGATGACCTCTTGGAGATTGTCGCCTGGATCGATTCCTTCAAGGGCGTTCGACTTAAGATCGCCTGCGAAGTGCGGCGCGACGGGCACCTGCTCGCCGAGGGCTACACGGTCCACGCCCATGTTGACAGTAAGACCCTGCGCCCGGTCCGTCCTTCCCAGACCTTCCTCGCCGCGCTCGGATGTCTGGCCGCGCCAGCCGACGCGCCGCCCCAATGAGTCGCTACCCTTCTCACACTCACCATCATTGTCTCTGCGTTTATGTCTGTACCTCCCCGTCTCTCCCACGTCATCCCGGTGACCAGCCTGACCGAGCCCCTGCCGATCGACACGCTGTTCGATCCCGCGCGGCCGCTTGAGGTCGAGATCGGCTGCGGCAAGGGGCGTTTCCTCACCGCGCGTGCGGCACAGAATCCTGATGTCCAGTACCTCGGCATCGAACGCATGCTGTCGCGCGTGACCAGATTGGACAAGAAGGCCACACGCCTGAAACTCGACAACCTCCGCATTCTCCGCCTCGAAGCGTTCTACACGTTTTACTACCTGCTACCGGCCCACCGCATACGTACCGTCTACGTGTTTTTCCCAGACCCCTGGCCCAAGCGCCACCACCACAACCGCCGTCTTTTTTCGCCGCTTTTCATCGACGCGCTCTGGACCCGTCTTGAGATCGGCGGCACCGTGCAGATCGCAACCGACCACCTCGATTATTTTTCCACAATCAGAGCGCGGCTCACTGCCGACTCGCGCTTCTGTGAAATTTCTGCGATGGAGCGCGCCCCGCATGAACAGACCGAGTTCGAATATATCTTTCGTAACCAAGGCTTGCCGATCGGTCAGTGTGCGTTTCAATCGCTCCCCGCGCCAGAACGGCCGCTGCCGCCACTCACAATCCCACCGGAGATGGAACCCAATGAAAAGAATCCTTGAATGCTGGAAAATAGGTATCGTTGGAGTCGTCGCATGCGCGCTGACGGCCGACGCAGCAGACGATGTGCTGGCCCTGCAATTCCAACGCCTGGCCGCACGCCGTTTCGTCTTCTCGCAACACATCCCGCTCGCTGAACTCGCGCCGGCCGAGACGGTGGACTTCACCTCCATACACCCGGCCTTCCTCGTCTCTTCAAACGACACGCCTGTGTGTGATACCGCCTTCGTCCCGACCCGCAGCCGCGGGCGTCTCGAACTGAGCGGCACGCCTGCCGGCACCCCTGTGTGCATCTACGTCGGGGCGGTCAACCCGTTCGCGACCTACGATGTTGCGATCGACGAACTCACGGCACCCGCCGAGGGTGCCTCGACCGAAGTGGCGATCGACCTTGCGCGCCACGGTCTGCGTGACCGCATCCAAGCTGTTGCCCGCGCCGGCGCGGAAGCCGGTCTGTTCCTGCGTGTCTGGCAGGCGGGACGCCAAGTCCGCGAGATCCGCTTTGCTTCAAAACTCCCGGCCTGTCCGTTTGTCCTCAGGGCGCAACTTTCCGGACGCAACATCGCGCTCTTCACCGAAAAGGATGGCGTGACCGCCTACCACGGCCATACCGATGACTCGGCGTCGCATGAAAAAGCTGGTAGGCAACACTTCGGCGACGTTCTGGATTTCCGCCGCCGCGAAACTGCCCGGCACAGCACCTTCAACCTGCTTTTCAACGGACAAGGCCGCGCCGTAATCCGCAGCGCACGCGCCTGCCTCTCCGCCGGCATGGGACAGGCCGACATCCGCGCCGTCACCTACGAAGACCTGACACCCTTCCTAGAGGACGGACGCCTCTGGTTCACCTTCTCCATGCGCGGAATTGCCCTGCCGCATCCGTCGCAAGGTGTCTTCAGCCTCGACCCCTCCGTGTTCGACTTGCGCTTCGAGGGTGTCATCGCTTTTGATTTTGACGACGGATTGTTGCGCAACGCAGTGGCCTCGCATCTGTTTTACGATCGTTCTGCCGCTGAATGGCGGGCTTTCTCAAGTGACTTCGGCGGCAGTTCGAACCGTGAAGGACGCGCCGAAAGCCAACTCTTCCGGGCGCGCTCCACCAAGGATCCGCGCCGTGGCTTTTCGGTGATGCGTGCCGCGCTGATCCCCAACACGCAGTTGGCCGGACGCCACGAAGACCCCAGCATTTTTTACGACGCGGCCGCTGGCAAGTGGCGTCTGCTCACCAGCACCTTCACACGGGTCAACGGCAAAGGCAACATCACCGCCAGCCTGCACGAGGCCGACACATGGGACGGCGCATTCACGACGATCACGCCGCCCATCGGCGCGAACGCCACCGGCACCACCCTCTCACGTATCGGCGGCACGGTCTACGCCCTGATGGGCGGGCACGGCAACCTGCGCGCCCACGCCTATCCGTCGCTCAAGGAACTCGGCGAAATCAGCATGGATTTCCAGCCCCATTGGCCCAAGCCCGCCGGACGTGTCTGGGCTGGCATCGTGCCGTTGCCCGAAGGCTATCCCCACCGGTACGTGCTGCTGACGATGGACCGCGCCAACTTCACTGGAGTCAAGCCGCCCACATGGAGCTACGGCGCACTCTACCTGTACGGCGCGGACAGATCGCGACGGTAATCCGGTTGGCAACAGAGACGTATGAAGATTTTGCGTTTCTGAAAAAGTGGACAGCGATTTTCAGACACGGTTGACACGATTTCCCGCTTCTCGGGCGCATAAGACAAAAAACAGTACGTGGCATACGTGACTTATCGCATGAATAGCCACGTAGAGAAAAGAGAATGCGTATACAGGCCGAGCGACATGGCCTGCAGAACGGCCTCGGGTCCGGGCGGCGGGAAGTATCCCGCGACACCGTGGCGGCGGGCGAGGTAGCTTCGGACAGTCCGGCGGACAGCCTCATCGGGCGACGTGTCAAACGCGACAACCTCCGATATATGGCCGCGCCATGACTGCCGCCATGAAGCGCATGCCGAGACCCCGCCTATCCGAAGGTCGCAGCCGGGCACGGCCTGCGCGAAATCAACCTCCACGATATGCCGCCCGTCGGGAAACGTCCACACCGGTTGGCCGTTGACGCGTACGGAAAGCCCTCCGGCATCCTCGGGGTCGTAGGTCAGCGGCAAAGCACGGGCAGCCACTGTCACAGACGCCCCGGGGGCCTCGACAAGTGCGGCAAAGTGGTTGGATGATTCTGCCGGACACGCTACGATGAAGAGCGTCGAAACCGAAATGGTGCTGGAGCAGAACGGCGAGGCCGGGGCGCCCGGCGTATCGAACGTGATCCCCTCCGTTTCCAACGCGGGCAATCCCCAAGACGTCGCCCCCGCGATGGCCGGGCTCCATGCCGCCCCTTCGCGCAAAGATATCCATGACAGCACACAACC
>DUPH01000045.1 GCA_012838435.1 Lentisphaerota bacterium
ACGCCTATGCCATCTGCTTCAAGACCTCCAACAAGGTCAAGGCCGAGATCGACAACCTGAAGATCTGGACCGGATGCGGCGCAGCGCCCGTCTGGAAGTCCGGCGCCATCTCGAACCGCGACCTGCGCGTGCTGACCAGCAGCGGCGGCGCACCGCTGGCCAGTTCCAGCCTCGCGCTGGATGCGTCATGGCCTGGCGATACATCGGTGATCCAGACCGATGCGCAGACCGTGCAGTTCGACACGTTGGACTTTGGCCGCGACGGCACCAGCCTGTACACCGACAACCGCAGCGGCGCACCGCGCAACCGGATCGTCAAGTGGGATGTCGGCTCGCTGACCACGAACGGCATCAGCCTGATCTCCAACGCGGTGTACACCACCTCGGTGAATGGGCTCAGCGCGATCAACGTGTACGGCATCGGCGACACCGATCTTGTCTACTACGGCGAGAGCGTGGTCACCAACGGCGGTATCGCAAGCGTCTACGTGCTTGATCCCGCGACCGGCACAGAGAGCCTGTTGCTCAACGATGTGTCCGGCCGTATCGCTAACGTCAAGGTGGCTGGCGTCGGTCTCGGCGAGTTGCTGCTCTTCGTGCAGTGCGACGACGGCGCGTTGAGCGTCTATGCGCTGAGCGACGACGGCAAGTCTGTCGTGGCGCAGTTGAAGGCTTTCACCGCCGACGAGATCAAGGCGCTGCTCGGCGGCGTGAGCTTCACCGCCATGCGCAGTTTCGAGGTCACCAACGACGCCCGTTACGCCTTCTTCTCCTTCGATGGCGCGGACGCGCTGTACGTGGTGGAAGGCTTGCCGTCGCACAGCACCGGCACGGTCATCAAGCTCATCGGGTCAGAAGAACAACCCTAGCCGATAACCAAACAGGGCGGGGCAAGCGCTTGCTTGCCCCGCCCTTGTTTTTTGGGTTGAGCGTTTTGCGTCCTTGTCACGAAGATGGCGGCGTAAACGCCGCCCACAGGACCGAGCGCAAACGCCCAACGCCCTAAAACTCCTAAATCCTAAATTTTAACTGCCAACTCTACTTCCGCGCGACGCCGCGGAAGTAGTCGATCGTGTGCGCTAGTCCTTCGCGCAACGGTATTTCAGGCGTCCAGCCGAGCAACTCTTGCGCGAGCGCGATGTCTGGTTTGCGGCGCTTGGGGTCGTCCTTGGGGAGCGGCTGAAAGATGATCTGACTGCGGCTCTCGGGCAGTTGGCGCAGGGTCTCTTCCGCGAGTTGCTTGATCGTGTACTCGCCCGGATTGCCCACGTTGAGTACCGGCAGGCCCATCTCTTTCTGCGCGAAGAAGTCCTTAACCCTCTTGGTGTCCAGCGCCATGAAGAGCAGGATCGCCTTTACCAGATCGTCAACATACTGGAAGCTGCGCGTCTGCTCGCCGGTGCCATAGAGCGTGATGGGTTTATTCTTGAGCGCCTGCATAATGAAGTTGCTGATCACGCGGCCGTCCTGCGGGTGCATGTGAGGCCCATAGGTGTTGAAGATGCGGATCACGCGCACATCAACATTGTACTCGCGCGCATAATCGGCGCACAGGGTTTCAGCCGCGCGCTTGCCTTCATCGTAGCAACTCCGCAAACCCACGGTGTTGACATTGCCCCAATAGCTCTCGGGCTGCGGATGGACTTGCGGATCGCCGTAGATCTCCGACGTCGAAGTGTGAAAGACGCGCGCCTTGGTTTTGAGCGCGAGCTCCAGCACGTTCATCATGCCAAGAAACGAGGTCTTGATGGTCTCGACCGGATTGCGCTGATAGTGAATCGGCGAGGCCGGACAGGCGAGGTTGTAGACCTCGTCGAACTGGCCCCAGAACGGCTGCGTCACATCGTGCAGGATGAAGGTGAAACGCGGGTTGTCCATCAGGTCATAGATGTTGGCCTTTGTCCCCGTGAAGAGATTGTCCATGACGGTGACTTCGTGGCCCGCCTCCAGCAGACGGCGCGCAAGATGGGAACCGATGAAGCCGGCCCCGCCGGTGATGAGTGATTTTTTTATCATAAGGTCAAAGGGGGCTGTCGAGCAGCGCCTGGCGCTGACGTTTGATCAGGGCACGGATACCTTTCTTCGCCAAAGCGCGCAGGGTGTCCAGAGCCTCTTCGGTAAATGGTTCTTGTTCGGCGGTGCCTTGAAGTTCGACGAAACGTCCGTCGGCGGTCATCACGACATTCAGATCGACATCGGCTGTCGAGTCGTGCGCATAATCGAGATCAAGCACAGGCACACCGTCGCAGATGCCGACGCTGACCGCCGCGACAAACTGCTTGATGGGGTCGGCCGTCAACAGCCCTTCGCGCCGCATCCATGCCACGGCGTCAGCGAGGGCGACCATACCGCCGGTGATTGAGGCGCAGCGCGTACCGCCATCGGCTTGTAACACATCGCAATCGATGGTTATGGTGCGTTCGCCGAGCGCCTGCATGTCCACGGCGGCGCGCAGCGCGCGGCCGATCAGACGGGCGATCTCGGAACCGCGCGCATCGGGCTTCCCGCGCTTGATCTCGCGCTCCTTGCGCTCAATCGTGCTACGCGGCAACATGCTGTATTCGGCGGTGACCCACCCTCGCCCGCTGCCGCGCAGAAAGGGAGGCACCCGCTCCTCCACACTGGCGGTGCAAAGCACCCATGTCTCGCCCTGTTTGATCAGCACCGATCCCTCGGCATGGCGGGTGAAACGGCGTTCGAATGTAACCGTACGTAGATGATCGGGCTTTTTCTTCATGCTTATTTCTTGATGGGCGTCAGGATCATGTTGCGGTAGTCGACGTCCGTGTGGTCGCCCTGCAGATAGATGGGACCGGGCTTGAACTCGTCGGAGGTCATAGCGCCGCCGGTACAGCCGAGCACGGGGTGGTTGTCAATGATGGTGGTCCCGTTGAGGATCACCGTCAGGTGGCGGTCGACCAGCGTAATGTCCAGCGTCTGCCACTCGCCAGCCGGACGTTCGGCGGCGACGGAGGGCGTGATACGGCTGTAGAGCGCGCCCATGTTGTGCGAATCCACGTTACGGCCGTGCGTCTCGGCGATCTGCACCTCGTAGATACCGCGCAGGTAGATGCCGCTGTTGCCGCCTTTGGGAACGCGCACCTCGGTTTTGAGGTTGAAGTCTTCGAACTCGGCGACCGTGCGGATATTGGTGCCATGGCGGTTTTTGCCGTCAGGACCTTTGACACGGTTGCTGAGCACACCGTCGGCCATGCTCCAGCAGTTGGGTGCCTTCGCGTTCATCACCTTCCAGCCCGTCAGGTCATTGCCGCTCAGCAGCCGGACCGGCGTACCGAACGTAAGCTTCGACAGATCGGGACGCGGCGGCAGGTCGGGGATTTTCTTGCCGCTAAAATCAGCCTTGCCGACCTCTTTGCCCTCGTCGTTGACTGTACGAGTGGTCAGAGCCAGCGTATCGCCATCGCGCTTGGCCGTAAGGGTTTCGGTGAAGATCACATCCTTGCCATCCTTCTTGCGCTTGTGCTTGCGCACGACGACCAGCGCGCCGTTCTCGACCTTGGTCTCAGCAGTCGGCACGACGCTGCCACCGCCCCAGAGGATCGATCCCTTGAGCGTACCGTCCGCCTGCGGCTCGATGCCAAGCCAGCCGGCACCGCCGCCAGGGATTGTCAGCGCCCAGCGGCCGACATACGGTTTAGCCGCTTCACAGCAAGCGTCAGCGGCGAACAGGGTGACAGCTCCGCAGAGGAGCCCGGCGGTCGCGAGACCGCGCACGACAGAAGTGTACAGAGAGTGTTTCATAGTGCGTACATTGTCGCCTCAAGCGCCACCCTGTTCAAGCCCAAAAACACTAGCCCTCGCCACTGCTTTCGGTTATTATCCGTGCATGCGAGTTAAAATAAAACCTCTATCCGTTTTCTTCTTTGTTCTGTCGTCGCTTACTGCACAGGCAGGAGGCGATTTCACCACACCGCCGAAGGACGCCTGGCCGCAGACGTGGTTTCACTTGATCGGCGGGAATGTCTCGAAGCCGGGCCTTACGGCAGATCTCGAGGCGATCCGTACAGCGGGAATCGGCGGCATCCAACTCTTTCACGGACAGGTCGGCGCGGCGACGGCGTGGCCGCGGACGCACGAGCAGATTCCATGCTTGAGCCAAAAATGGGATGACCTCATCGGATTTGCCGCCGATGAATGTGCACGTCTTGGCCTGAAGTTCGAGATGCAGAACTGTCCCGGCTGGTCCATGAGCGGCGGACCTTGGGTGCCGCCAGAGAAGGCGATGCGCAAGCTCGTTTGCTTCGAGCCCGGAAAGAAGCCCGCATTCAATGCGGATGACGACTACCGTGAAATCGGCACCGTCTCATTTCCGGCACCCGCAGGATGGGGCACGCCAGACCCCGTCCCTGAATCGGTCACCACGAACGGTGACGTGCGCGTCTACACGTTTGCCCGTGCGGTGACGCTCCGCACACTCTCGCTCCCCGCACCGCAAGAACTCAATCACCCTTGGGCGTATGAGCCCGGATTGTCCTTCGTGTTCGAGGCCGAGGGCGAGAACGGATGGAAGCGCGTCCTCGACCGGCGGTATCCTCGCGGCTGCTGGCAGGACTCCGCGCCGATCTCTTTCGCGTTTCCCGCGACAACGGCAAAGCAGTGGCGACTGACGTTCACGCGCACGCACGACCTGAATCTCCGCTACGTGCGCTTTTCGTCCGTCGCTCATCTCGACAACTGGGAGACGTGCGCGGGCCTGGGCTATCGCGAGTTGCCTGCGCACGGCACGCTTGACGCGGCCTATGAGCGCGGCACGGGCGAGGCAACGCTGGTCTTCGGGCATGTGAATATGAAGCGCCGCAACGGTCCCGCACCGCGCGAAGCGACAGGCTGGGAGTGCGACAAGCTCGACCCCGAAGGATTCAAGATCATCTTCGACAACTATCTCGGTCGCCTCATGCAAGGACCGCTCGCGGGCGGTAAACTCAAGGGCATGGTCGTCGACAGCTGGGAGTGCGGCTGCCCGACGTGGACGGGACGGATGGAAGAATACTTCCGCAAGCTGAACGGATACGACCTGCGCGCGAATCTGCCCGCGCTCTTTGGCTTCGTGCCTGCATCAGACAAGCAAGCGGAGGCCTTTCTGCGTGATTGGCGTGAGACGATTTCAACGCTGATCGAGGAGCACTACTACCGGGTCATCGCCGAGACGGGGCGTCAACACGGCCTCGACGTACAGTTTGAGACGGCGTTCGCAGATGTCGTTCCCGGCGACCCGCTACGCTTCTGGAAGTACGCCGACCGACCGATGTGCGAATTTTGGCGTCCGCACGACAACACAAAGGGATTTGTCGGGAGCGATAATTTTAAGCCGGTCCGCCCCTGTGTCTCGGGTGCCCATCTCTATGGCAAGCGGCGCGTGCAGGCCGAAGCGCTCACCAGTTTCTCACTCGACTTCGACGAGAACTTTGATGACTTCAAGCGCGTCGCCGACCGACATTTCGCGCGTGGCGTGACGCATCTCGTCTTCCACACCTACACGCACCATCCGCAGACAGGGGCGGACTTCCTGCCGCCCGGCACATCCTTCGGCGCGCGGATCGGCTCGCCGTTCCTACGCGGACAGACGTGGTGGCGCTTCATGCCGCATCTCACGACGTATTTCGCACGGTGCGGGATGATGCTCGAACGCGGCAAGCCCGTCGTAGACGTGCTGTGGTATCTCGGGGACGCTGTCGGGTACCGTCCCGACGAGAATGCGCCATTCCCCGAAGGGTACAAGTACGACTACTGCACATGGGATGCGCTGGCGACGCGACTGGACGTGAAAGACGGACGGTTCGTTCTGCCGGACGGCATGAGCTATCGCGTCCTGTGGATTCCAGAAGGCACATTCCTGCTACCGCGCACAGAGAAGCGCCTCGCCGAACTCACGGCGAAAGGTGCGCGAATCTTGCGCGGCGAACTGAAGCCGGACTGGCCAAGCGAACTTGAAAAACTCGGCGGGCTACGTCCGAAAGAGTGGTACCAGCGCCGAGACGGCGACGAGGACATCTTCTTCGTCATCCTTCCGAATCAGGAAACGGTTTTCATTACCGTCAAGGATGGCGTACGCCAGACGCTTGATCCAGTGACCGGGCGGAAACGCGACGCGTGGCGCGATACCGATCGGAGTACGGCGGGCATGCCGCTTACATTTACGCCGTGCGCGAATTATCCGGACGATGCGACAGAACGGGTCTACACGACGCGCGTGAAGGGTCCGGCAGAACAAGGTGCGCGTGCGATTCTTTCCCTTGGGAAGGTGCGCGACTGGGCGGAGATCGAGGTGAATGGAGAGAGGGTCGAAACACTCTGGTGTACGCCG
This sequence comes from Lentisphaerota bacterium, assembly GCA_012838435.1. GTDB lineage: Bacteria > Verrucomicrobiota > Kiritimatiellia > RFP12 > UBA1067 > DUPH01. Next base: position 6,326 of record DUPH01000045.1, read on the forward strand.
TATGTGTGCGACATCGGGCGCTATCTCACCAAGGAGACAAACGAGATCCGCGTCACGGTGACATCCACATGGCATAACCGCATCATTCGCGACCGGTCGCGTCCGGAGAACGAGCGCACGACATGGACCATCGAAGGCCCCAAGGCCGGCGACCCTTTGCGTCCCTCCGGTCTCCTAGGACCGTCCCACATTGGAATGTAAGAGGATTGTAGTCCGACGGTTGGAACGCCAAAATTCGCCTTCCCAATGTCCTATAATTTCAGTATAGACAGAAGAAAGGAGTAAACAGATGCAACGAAGCTTAGTGTTTGCAGCCGCATGTGCGGCGATGTTGTGCGCGGCCGATGCCGGACAGTGGGCGAAGCCCGCATGGATTCCACGCGAAGAGGGATTGTACCGCAGTCAGGTTCACCGCGGCGGCGGTGTGCGGACGCGCCCGGACAACTCAATGGAGTCGTTCCTCTGGAGTTGGGGACACGGTATGGCACCAGAAGCCGATGCGCGCCTTACGAAGGACGGCATGGTGATCGCGTTTCATGACAACGACCTCAAGCGGCTTGGTCGCGGTATCACGCCGGAGTTCGCGGCGACGCCGATCAAAGATCTCACATGGGAACAGATCCGTGACGTCGACGTCGGCTCCTACCTCGGGAAAGAGTATAGCTCTGTCCGTATCGCTACGATGGAGAGTGTCTTCGCCGCGATGAAGGGACGTCCCGAACGGCTTCTTTACGTGGATGAGAAAGGCGCGCCTCCGAAGCTCATTGCAGAACTTGCCGAAAAATTCGGCGTGATCGAGCAGACGTATTATTGCTCACCGAACTGGCGGAAGGTCGTCGAGTGGCGGAAGGTCGCACCAAAGGGCCGCTCGATGGTGTGGCTCGGGAACTTCCCAAAGGACAGTAGCCCCGAGAATGTGGCGAAGACGGAAGCCTTCGTCCAGCAGCGTCTTGATGAAATGGCGGCGACTGGATTTGATGGCATCGATCAGGTGCAGATTCATGTGCGCACCGATCTCAAACGCGATGATCCGTTCTGCCCGTCGACGCCGTTCATGCGTCGCGCGATCGAACTCATGCACAAACATGGTGTCTCCGTGAATGTCGTCACGTGGACGGAGGGGACGAACAAGGAGGTTCACCTCAAGCTCTGGGATCTCGGTTTCGACCATTTCACGACGGACTATCCTGAAACACTCATTGCAGTCGTGGACAAGATCAAACGCGAATACGCCGCGAAAAAGGCCAAGCAATGAGAGCCTGTATTGAATGCCTCCCTTGCCTTGCCCGCAATGCGATTGACCTCGCACGGAAGTCGGCACAAGGCGATCCCGATCTTGAACAGCGCATCGCCGCTGGCGGCATGCGTATTCTAGCAGAGGTGGCCGAGACTGGGTATCCGTTGCCCCCACCCTGCTATGCGCGGAAGCTTATCGACCATGCGCTTCTGGTGAGCGATGGCGCCGTGCCAGATCCGTGGGCACCGGAAAAGAAAATATCAACCGAACTTGCCTTGAAGTTGATGACGAAGTTGGATGAGATTCCCGGCTGGGACCCCGACTCCTTCGAGAGTCGCCTCCGCCTCTCCGTCGCGGGCAACATTCTCGACTTCGCGATCTACGCCGATCTCGACATGGCCGACGCGATGGAGACCATACGCGAGGCGTTCACAAAACCCCTTGATACGGCAACGGTCGCGAAGCTGAAAGAGAAGATGGACGCGGCGGAAAACATCTTCTGGATCTTCGACAACTGTGGCGAAGCTGTCTTTGACCGGCTGTTGATTGAGCCGTATCGCAAAAAGATGACGCTTGCCGTGCGTGGCAAGCCCGCGTTTAACGACATCACTGCGGCAGAGTTGGAAGAGTCAGGATACGGCCCCGATTTCGCGCGCGCGGTCGTTTCGAACGACGACGGCGTGCCGGGTGTCGTGCCGAAGACCTGCGGCCAGACATTCACAGAGGCGTTCGCCGCAAGCGATCTCGTCATTGCGAAAGGACAGGCGAATTTCGAGACGTTGAGCGACCGCAAGGATCATCCGATCGCCTTCCTCTTCCTCGCGAAATGCCCCGTCGTCGTCCGGGAGGTCAACGCCACGCCGCGCTCGATTCAGGTAATCCTGCGGAATATGTCCTAACTCCCATTTCCCTTCTTTGACCGGAAGTGCTCCTCCAAGATCTGCGCGGCCAGACCGACAATCTCGGTGCAGGGCCGACTCTCGTAGTATGCTTCCGTCCGCGCATCCGAGACGGGCTCATCGGCTCCCGGGGGAAGTCCCAGCAGTTCACGGCAGATGAGCGATCCGGTCTTGTCCTTAAACGTTGCAGCAAGCGCTTGCACCAGCGCATAATGCTGATCCTTCTCCGCCTTGCAAGTCAAGTCGCTATAGCCCTCCGTGAGACCGATGACCATCAACATACCCGACACCGCGCCGCAGACTTCCCGCAACCGCCCCATGCCGCCACCGAATGACGAGGCCAGCATCATGGCCTTTTCAAAATCCAGGCCGCACTCTTTCGCAAAGGGACACATGACCGCTTGAGCGCAATTCGCGCCATCTCGAAACAGGGCCATCGCTTCGTCTCTCTTCATGCTCGACCTCATCCGTCATTCACGCGCTCTTTTCACCGAGCGTCAGTTCCCGCACAATTTCACGGAACGCCCCGGCCGCAGGCGAACTCGCCGCCGACTCTACAAAGGCCTTGCCGTCATCGCCCGACTCGGCGATCAACGGATCGATCGGTATCGAGCCCAGGAACGGCACGCCCATCTCTTCGGCCATCGTGCGTCCGCCGTTCGCCCGCAGAATCGGTGTGACCTCACCGCATTTCGGGCAGGCAAAGCCGCTCATGTTTTCGATCACGCCGAGCACCTTGACGCCCACCTCGTTGCAGAAGTTGATCGATTTGCGTACGTCGGCAGCCGCCACCTTTTGCGGCGTGGTAACGATCACCGCGCCTTCCAAATCCGAGATGAGCTGGCAAATCGAAAGCGGCTCATCACCGGTGCCCGGCGGCACGTCGATCACCAGCAGATCCAAATCGCCCCACGCCACATCTTCGATGAACTGACGGATCACCCCCATTTTCATAGGGCCGCGCCAAATCACGGGGTCGTCGTCGTTCTGCAGCAGGAACCCAGTCGACAACACCTTGAGCCCGCCGACCTCGACCGGCAGCATGCCTTCTTCCCCGCCTTCCATGCGGCACCCCACCAGTCCCAGCATGGTCGGCACGCTGGGGCCGTGCAGGTCTACGTCCAGCAATCCCACGCGCTGCCCGGCGAGCATCGCCGACATCGCCAGATTCACCGCCACCGTGCTCTTGCCCACGCCGCCCTTGCCGGACATCACAATGATCTTGCGCCGGATACGGTTCAGACGCGCCTTCAATCTGGTGTCGTCCTGAACGGACGCAGAATGTTGCGGAGCCGCATGCGATCTTGAGGCGCAGGAGGCCTCGGCACAACTTTCACACTGCTCGGGTGAGCAGTCCGTCTTATTCTCTTTTTCGTTTTGCATCGTTTATCCTTTCAAACACTAATGCGGGCAGAGCCCGCAACCAATTCAATCTCACACAAAGGCCACGAAGGCCACAAAGTTTTCCTTTTTACGCGCCACCCGGCTGCCGCCCTCCAACTCTTGTCATCGGACTTGCGAAGCGCTGGGAGGGGCAAGCGTCTGCTTGCTCGCGGACGAGCGACGCTCGTCCCTCCCGGTACTCCGCGAAGGAACTTGAGCCCAATTCCTAACATGAAACTTCATGAAAATCATGGTCTCGCCTTGGCGTTCTTGGTGCCTTGGCGGTTCCAAAAAACCGAACAATGCCCCCAAAACCTCTGTGCCTCTGTGCCTCTGTGGTTCCCCAAACCCGAGCCATGCTCCAAAAAATCTGCGTAATCTGTGTCATCTGTGGATCAAAAACTGATCTTCAAACCCGCAAAAACCGGCTGCACCGCCTTCGGAAAGCGCTCTTGCAAAAAGGCCGTCGCCGCCTCTCCGGTGCAGTGGCACGGATAAAGATAGGGGATATCATACTCCTCGAGCGCGGCGGCTGTCCGCTCTAATCTTTCAGAATCCGCGTGACGAAGATGCATGCCGCCGATCACCGCCAAGATCTTCGTGCCTCCGAGTTCCCGTAAAATATGCTGGAGCGTGTTGACAACCCCGGCGTGGCAACATCCTAGGCACACCACCCATCCCGCATTCGTGCGGACACAGAGAGAAAGGTCATCCAAGATCGGATCCGGCTCCAGTCCATCCGCATCCCAATAAAACGGCCCGCCGGTGTTTTCAAAAGACGTCTCGCGCGGTACCGGTCCCGTAAGCCAAACGCCCACGTCCAGTTCAACCGGTTGCGTGACCCACCGGCGGCGCGCATCACCCGCAACTCGCACGGCCTCGCGCGCGGCTGGCGGCATCCCTATGGGTTTCGGTGACGCATGGATACTGTACCGCGTCCGGAGCGCATCGGCATGCAACAGCAACTCGGCCCGACCGGCTCGTTCCAGCGCAACCGAGAGGTTTCCGGTGTGATCGTAATGTCCATGGCTCAGGATGATCGCATCGGCCCGCCCGATATCGATACCCAGCGCCATTGCGTTACGCGGCATGGCCTCCCCCTGACCGGTGTCAAAGAGCAGGGTTCGGTTTGCCGTCTGGACCCAGAATGACAGCCCGTGTTCAGATTCAAGCCCGCAAGCGGAACGGTTGTCCGCCAGCACAGTGATCGCCACGCCGCTGACCCGCATCACTCCCTCCCCCGTCTGCGTCCTCAGTGGTCGCAGACATTCGCGCCCGGTTTCAGCGTGCCTTCCAGATACTGCTCTACCAGCCGCTCTGGGGCATCCGGCGTGAGACCGACGACCACGCGGATATTCTTTTCGGCGAAAAGCGCCATCGCACGTTGCCCCATACCGCCCGCCAGGACTAGACCGACGCCCTGCTCGGCCAGCCAGCGCGGCAACACTCCGGGCTCATGCGGCGGCGGTGTGAGGTCTTCGCGGGCGGTGATTGCGCGCGCGTCCAAATCCACGTCCAGCAGCGCGAAACGCTCGCAGTGTCCGAAATGCATGCACAGTTGCCCCTCAGCCAGAGGGATCGCGATTCTGATACTTGTCTTATTCATGTCTGTTCTGTTTTCCTTTCACTCGAAACCCATCTGCCGCCACACGGCACGCACGTCGTCAGCCGACGGCGCGTCGATCTCGACGACCGCCTGTTCCGCGCGCTGCGCAGACGTGACCGCGCGGTCGTAGCGGATACGTCCGGCAACCGTCGCGCCCGCCTTCCGCGCCGTCTGCTCGATCCGCTCGGTCATCTCGGGATTGATGTCCCACTTGTTGACGCACACAAAGGCGGGTATTGCGAAATGCCGCGCCAACTTCAACACACGCTCCAGATCATGCTCGCCGGAGACCGTCGGCTCCGTCACCACCAACACGCGGTCCGCGCCGGACACGGAGGCAATCACCGGACATCCGATGCCGGGAGGGCCATCGGTAATAATCAAGGACAGACCGCGCTCTTCCGCCACGCGACGCGCTTCCTGCCGGACCGTCGCCACCAGCTTGCCGGAATTTTCCGCCGCAATGCTCAGGCGGGCATGAACCATAGGGCCGCAGCGCGTCTCCGAAAACATCCATTCGCCGCAAAGCCGCTCAGGGAAATCGACCGCCTTTTCCGGACAGAAGCGCACACACACGCCGCACCCCTCACAGGCGATCGGATCAACCTCACAGCGGGTTTTACCATCAGGACGCCTCACACAGCGAATCGCCTCAAAGCGACACA
>DUPH01000418.1 GCA_012838435.1 Lentisphaerota bacterium
CCGCGCCGCCACCGGCCGCCCCCAAGGGAGAGATCGGCGCGATCCTGCGTTCACCCGCTTTTTATCTGCTGGCATTCGGCAGCATGTGCTCGATCGGCGCGGTCGGCGGCGTGATGCAGCACCTGAAGCTCTATCTGCGCGACCAAGCCTTTAACCAAGAAGGCGCGGCACGCATCCTCTCCCTCGTCCTGCTGTCGAGCCTTGTCGGCCGCGTGCTGATGGGCTGGCTGGCCGACCGTTTCAGCCGCAAACGCGTGATGATACTGATTTACATGCTCGTAGCGTGCGCCATCCCGCTGTTGCTCATGCCGGCCTTCCCGGGACGCATCTACCTCTTCGCGCTGATCTTCGGCATCGGCTTGGGCGGCGACTACATGATCATCCCGCTGATGGCCGGTGACCTCTTCGGCGTACGCGCATTAGGTCGTGTCATGGGGATCATCCTGGTGGCAGACGGCGTGGCCGAATCAGCCTTCCCGATGCTGGTCGGCGCGTTGTACAACGAAGCCACGAAGAGCTATGCACTCGGCTTCTCCGTCCTGATCGTCCTCGCCCTCACCGGCGCTGTCCTCATTGCCCTCCTGCCTGGGAAGCGCCCTGCGCGTGGCGCGGAGGCCTAGCGCATGATCGGGACTTAGCACTGGAGGGCGAGCGTCCCCGCGAGCCGCCACCGGCAGCCCTGGCAGCGCCCGTAGCCGCACCCTCCAGTTCTGTGGGCGGCGTTCACGCCGCCACCACCGCCACCGGTAGCGCCGCGTGCTCGCGCGCTTGGAGGGTTGCGCCGAGGCGCCCCGATCCCCTATACTTATCCCCCTATGCGAATTTCAGGCGGCGAGATGTGCGGCCGGAAGTTGAAGGTTCCGCCGGGCGACAAGGTGCGGCCGACTCAGGACCGTGTGCGCGAGGCGCTTTTCGCGATGCTGATGACGGTGATCCCTGATGCCGTGTTCATTGACCTGTTCGCAGGTTCGGGCGCGGTAGGGATCGAGGCATACAGTCGCGGCGCGCGTCACGTGACGTGGGTCGAGCAGGATCCGCGCAATGTGGCCGTGCTGAAGGCCAACGTCGCGGCGCTGATGCCGGGCGAGGGCGAGGTGGTCTGCAGTGACGTGTCGCGCTGGCTGAAGGGTGCCGGGCGCGGACGGCAGGCCACCATTGCTTTCGCCGATCCGCCGTATGTGGCCGGGCTCGATCAGGGCTTCGCCGGGGTGATGCGGCTGATCCGCGAAAACCAGGTGTTGGGCGCGGACGGGCTGTTCGCCGCTGAAATGCCGGTGAGGCGGCAGCCTGAAGAGGTAGAGGGCTGGGTTTTGTGGCGCGACCGGACTTACGGCCGCACACGGCTGGTGATCTACCGGATGAACGGTACGGAAAGCGCCGGATGACCGGCGTGTAACAGAGAGGGAGCGTATGGAAAAAATCGCGGTATATCCCGGGACGTTCGACCCGCTGACGATGGGTCACTTTGATCTGTTGCGGCGCAGTGCGTCGCTATTTGACAAGGTGATCGTCGTGGTCGCCGGCGTATCGTTCAAAGCGACCGGCATGTTTGACTTGCAAGAGCGCATGGCCATGATCCGCGAAAGCGCGGAGGCGGCCGGCATGAAAAACGTGGAGGTTGACCGGCTTGACTGCTTATTGGTTGACTACTGTCGCAACCGTGGGATCGGTGTGGTGGTGCGCGGCCTGCGCGTGTATTCTGATTTTGAGTATGAGTTCCAGATGGCGCTGACCAACCGCAAGCTCGAACCCGATGTCGAGACGTTGTTCATGATGCCGAACGAGAGCTACAGCTATGTGACGGCCAGTATGATCCGCGAGATCGCGCGTTACGGCGGCGATACCCGTGCATTCGTGCCGCCGCAGGTTCAGACCTATATCGAGGCGCACATGCGCCAGCATCCGGAGCAGTGTATCCGGACAGGAGGCGGAGTTGGAGACACAGGGGCGTTTGATCGTTGATGTCGCGCGCCTCGCGAAAGACGGCGAATGGTTCCGTGGCGAGACCGCGGACAACCTGCTGGATCTGGGCGAGAGCGAATTCGTGACGCCGGAAGGCGGCATGTGTTATGCGCTGAAGGTGGAACTGATCGGCAGCGAGTTGCTGGTGCGGGGCGAGGTGCGCCAACGGCTGACGTGTGTCTGTTCGCGCTGTGCGGAGAACTTCGTGACGGAGGTCGTGGAACCCGAATTTGTCCAGTCGTACGAAATAAATGCGACAACAGACTTCGTGGACTTGACCGAAGAGGTCCGGGAAGCTATCATTCTTGCCCTTCCCGGTTATCCGGTTTGTAGCGAATCGTGCCGGGGTCTCTGCATGACTTGCGGGACAAACCTGAACAATGCCGCGTGCCGGTGCCACGAAGAGGGCAAAGATCACCGGTGGGCAGCGCTTGACGTGTTGAAAACAGATCTGGATGCGTCGCGCTCGAAACGCGCACGACCGAGAGAGAAGTAAGGAGAGAACAAATGGCCGTTCCAAAGAGGAAAAAGTCGAAGATGCGGGTGCGTCAGCGCCGTGGGCAGGTCAAGGCGATCGTCGCCCAGACACAGAGTTGCCCGAGTTGCGGTGCCCCGCAGCAGACGCACCGCGTGTGCCAGTCCTGCGGCATGTACAGAGGACGCAAAGTTCTGACGATCGAGGCGTAAGCCATCGTCGGTTCGCTCGGACACGCGAACGTTGCAGAGGGTTTCCGTCAGCGGCGGAAACCTTTTGCATGATCGGAAAACGAACGAAGGGCTGACGATGCGGATTGCGCTCGATGTGATGGGAGGCGATCACGCGCCACATGCGATTGTGCAGGGTGCGGTCGAGGCGTCTCTCAAACTAAAGGAAGTAACCTGTATTTACGTGGTTGGGGATGAGGCGGCCATACACGCCGAACTCTCCAAGTACCCCCGTGCCGATCTGAGCCGCCTCAAGATCGTTCACGCGCCGGATTCGATCGGCATGGATGAATCGCCGGCGACGGCCGTACGCAAAAAGAAGCGCTGCTCGATCAATATCTGCATGGAACTCGTGAAGGCCAAGGAGGCCGACGCGATGGTTTCAGCCGGCAATTCTGGCGCGGTTACCGCAGCCGCCGTCTTCTGCCTCGGCCGTACCCCCGGCGTGGTTCGCCCGGCGATCGCGACAGTGCTGCCGACGCGGCTGCCGCAGCGCCCGCTGCTGCTGCTTGACGCCGGTGCCAATACCGACTGCCACGAGACTTGGCTAGCGCAGTTCGCGGTGATGGGCAGCGCCTACTCGCACGCGGTGCTCAAACGCACCGATCCGGTCGTCGGCCTGCTCAGCATCGGCACGGAAGACTGCAAGGGCAACGAAATGACCAAGCGGGCCTTCCACCTGATCCAGAAAACGGATGTCAAATTCCGCGGCAATGTGGAAGGCCATGACCTGTTTCTGGGCAAGACCGATGTGGTGGTCTGCGATGGCTTTGTCGGCAACGTGGTCTTGAAAACAACCGAGAGCGTCGCCCACGCCGTGGACTACTGGATGAAAAAAGAGTTCGTCCGCCACCCCGTGCGCGTCTTCGGCGCGCTCCTGCTCAAAGGCGCGCTCAAGACGCTCAAAAGCCGGATGGATCCCGAAATTTACGGCGGCGCACCACTGCTGGGTGTGCCCGGCACGGTCATCATCACCCACGGCTCCTCCACCTACCGCGCGATTTACCACGCGATCATCGCCGCCGCTGCCGCCGCCTCGAACAATCTCACGGAGGAAATCGCACGCCGTATCGCCGCAATGGATGTGATAAAAGGTGTCGGCCATGGTCATAACAACAACCACGGCCACGACCAAACACCCCAAAATGACCAAGCGCCTCAAAACGGCCAGGCACCCGCAGGAGTTTAGCATGGACAGCATCGACACCTTGATCGCCCTCTCGCCGCTGGATGGCCGCTACGCGCCGAAACTGGAGGCGCTGCGTCCCATCTTCTCCGAGTTCGGGCTGATCCATCGTCGCGTCGCTGTCGAGATTGCCTGGCTGCAAGCGCTGTGCGACGCCCCCGATATCCCCGAAGCCCGCGCCCTGACCCCGGATGAACGCGCCCGGCTCGATGCGCTGGCCGAAAACTTTTCGCTGGAGGACGCGCGCCGCGTCAAGGCCATCGAGGCGGTCACCAACCACGATGTCAAAGCCGTCGAGTATTTCATCAAAGAGCGGCTGGCCGACACATCGCTCGCGCCGCTCGGCGAGTTCGTGCACTTCGCCTGTACCTCAGAGGACATCAACAACCTGGCCCATGCCCTGATGCTGCGCGATGGCCTACGTGTGTTGCGGGACGTCCAAGATCAACTGACCGACAAACTTGCGCACCTCGCCAACGACCTGCGCGACGACGCCATGCTGGCGCGTACCCACGGCCAACCGGCCTCACCGACCACGCTCGGCAAAGAGCTAGCGGTCTTTGTCCACCGTCTGCGCCGCCAAGCCGCCCAACTCGACGCGGTTTCCCTGCCGGCCAAACTCAACGGCGCGGTCGGCAACTACAACGCCCATCTCGCCGCTTATCCCGACGTCGATTGGGAAGCGCTCGCCCGCTCAGTCATCGAAGGCCGCTTCGGCCTCAGCCAGAACGTGCTCACCACGCAGATCGAATCCCACGACGGCATCGCCGAGTTGTTCGACGCCCTGGCGCGCTGGAATACGGTGCTGCTTGATCTCGACCGCGATATTTGGACCTACATCTCGCTCGGCTACTTCGGGCAGAAAACCGTCAAGGGCGAGGTCGGTTCCTCGACCATGCCGCACAAGGTCAATCCGATCGACTTCGAAAACAGCGAAGGCAATCTGGGGCTGGCCAACGCCGTGCTTGAGCACATGGCCCGCAAACTGCCGGTCTCGCGCTTGCAGCGCGACCTGACCGACTCCACCGTGTTGCGCAACATGGGCGTCGGGTTCGGTTATTCGCTGACCGCCTACCAAGCCACGCTCAAGGGACTCGGCAAGCTCACGCTGAACAGCGCACGTCTCGCCGAAGATCTCGACGACGCATGGGAAGTGCTCGCCGAGCCGATCCAGACCGTGATGCGCAAATTGGGCAAGCCCAATCCTTACGAGCAACTCAAAGAACTCACACGCGGTAAACGCATGACTGCCGAACTCATGCGCCAGTTCATCGAGAGCCTCGACATCCCCGACGCCGACAAACAGCGCCTGCTCGCGCTGACCCCCTCTGCCTATACCGGCATCGCCTCCGCGCTGTGCGCGAAGGTTAGTGGCTAGCGGCCTGCGAAGCACCGGGAGGGTCAAGCGTCTGCTTGACCGGCGGCACATGTGCCGCCACCACCGGTAGTACCCCGCAGTCCCGTAGCCGCGCCCCACTAGCCACTAACCACTAGCCACTAACCACTAGCCACTAGCTCACCGTTTTGTTAATCTGAGCGGCATGAAGCTGCTGTTCATAGTAGCGCCGACCATAGGCGAGGAGACACGCGCCGTCCTGAAGACGGCCCTGCAAGACCTTTCGTCAGAGTGTGAGATTTTTGCAGTCACGCCAGACGTTTCGATTCCCGAAGTCGTCAGCGCGCGCCTGCATGAAGGGTTTGACGGCGTGGTGGCGGTCGGGGGAGATGGCACGGTCTCATCCGTGGCACACGCCTTGACCGATACACACGTGCCGCTTGGCATCGTGCCGGCGGGAACCGGCAATCTGGTCGCGCGTGAACTCGGCATCCCGCTCGACATCCGTGCGGCCGTGGCGCTTGCGGCAGGGCCGCACGCGCTACGCGCTATCGATGCCATGCTGATCAACGGCTTCACCTATCTGCTGAATGCCGGAGTGGGGATCAATGCCGAGGTCATCGACCGCACGTCACGTCTGGGCAAGAGCCTGTTCGGCCGCACTGCGTATGTGGGGACGGCCGTCTGGAAAGTGCTGCAGGCCAAGCCGCAACACCTGGCCATCTCCATCGACGGCGAAGAAGCGCGCACCTATGATGCGACCGACGTGCTGATCTCAAACTGCGGTATGCTGGTGCGCGTGCTGCATCCCAACTGTCCGGACGTCCGAGCCGACGATGGACAGGTGGATGTCTGCATCATCTGCATGAAGGTGGCGATTGAGTACCCGTGGTACTACTTCATACGCAAGCTCTTCCCGCGCAGCATCTTTCCGCGCCATGTCAACCGCATCATCCACGAACTGCCGGCCAGCCGCAGTGTTTCCATCGACTGCGAAACCCCGATCGTCGTACAGGCCGACGGCGACATCATCGGCACCACTCCCGTAACGATCAACGTACGCCCCAAAGCACTCTCGGTGATCGTGCCTTCCGCGCCCGGCGCGGAAGAAGTTTGCATTTAGGAGTTAGCCTGCCGCGTGGCTTCGCCACGAAAAAACCATGGAGTAAGTTTAGGACATGATTACATGATTAACATGATGTTATTCAATCCTGAAAATCATGTAAATCATGTAATCCTGTCA
>DUPH01000419.1 GCA_012838435.1 Lentisphaerota bacterium
CGTTGCTCTCACCTTCCCAACGCTCCGCAATTCTGACGTTGGGCGTTTCATGTTCTCCACTTCTGCGTTCAGTGTTCGACGTTGGGCGTTCTGCGTTCTCATCGCAGAGGGCATCGTGAACGCCGCCCACAAAACTGATGCGCGAGTTTTGCGGGTTGACGGTTTTCACTCTCCCTCGCATAATGGGTGCCATCGTGGGTGTCGGTGCGTTGTTGAGTGCCTTGTGGATGATGGCGGTGGAATAGATGAATAAAGAAAACGAGAGACCTGAGAAGCCGGAGTGGCCGAAGAAGCCGGAGAGGACGCCGGAAGATGTTATCGCGATTGCGTACCTCGACAAGCTGCGGCGTGGCGAGGGCGAGACGATGCCGACGGCGCTGCCGCTCGCGTGTATCGTCAGGGTGGTCGCCTACAAGGAGATTCCGAAGGCGAATGAAAGGTATGCGCTGGTGACAGTGCGCGGTTCGCTCGGGATCTCGTGGAAGATGTGCGTCAACCGCAACTATCTTAAAAAGGGCATGAACGCACTCTTCGTCGCGAAAGGCGCCGCGATGCCCGAAGAGGCGCGTTACCGTCATCCCGAGGCCGCGAAGGTGAAGGTGCGCGTATTCAGGTTCGGTCCGGGCATCAAGGAGCGGCGGCTTCTGCCGATTGTCAACCGGACTATCTATCACTTCAACAACGGGCTCCTCTATCCGCTCGACGACTTCCCGGAATTAAGGAGGATGCGCGAGGGCACGATCTGTGCCGCGGAGCTCCGAATCGACAGCCTGAAAGAGTTGCATGCGCGTGTCGCCGCGCCGAAGCCAAAGCAGAAGAAAAAAGCTGCACCCGCGCCGGAGGCGAAACCGGACGCCGCCGAGGGGTTCATTGCCAAGGTGCGCCGCCGCTACATCCGCGCCTGGAGGGCTGAGGAAAGTGAGGAGTGAGTAACGGGGCGGCTTTGGGTTTCAGGTTTCTGGTCCCAAGTTTTATTGTTCGGTTTTTCTCACAGGGGTGCGGAGGCGCAGAGGTTCTGCGTTGCTCTCATCTTCCCAACGTTCCGCAATTCTGACACTGAACGTTTCATGTTCTCCACTTCTGCGTTCTGTGTTCGACGTTGAGCGTTCTGCGTTCTTCTCCTGCTTGAACAGATACATGCGTCGGCCTTTTTCATGACACGCTGCTGCGGGCGAGGACGCCCGCAGTCCCGACTCGCCGTGCCTCTTTTCTCCAGAAACTCATGATCTTCGCGCGTCTCTGTCACTAACCGAGGCTCTTACAAAACCTCTTGCTTGCGGGTGCGGCACGGATCAGGGCACCGCCGGTAGCGCGTTGGCCACGGAAAACCGGTAGGATGTCGCACGACGGAAGGTCTGGCCGGGACGCAGGATGACCGACGGGAAGTTCGGATGATTGACGGCATCCGGAAAGTGCTGCGTCTCAAAGCAGACGGTGTTGTGCTTTTGATCCGGCGTTGCCGCTACTGGCTTGCCGTTGCGGAAGTAACGTTTTCCCGTGTAGAGCTGCATGCCGGGCTGGTCGGTGTAGACGTGCATCAGACGGCCGCTGCGCGGTTCGTAGCACCACGCCGCGCATGCGAAGCTCTGACCACCGTTGCGCAAAACGTAGTTGTGGTCGTACCCTTTGGTTGACGTAAGCGCCTCAATCCGCGCGCCGATCGCGGTCGGCGCGCTGAAATCCAGCGGAGTTCCCGTGACGGGCGCGTACTCACCGGTGGGGATCAGTTCGGCATCGGCTGCCGTGATACGATCGGCGTCGATCCAAACCTGGTGGTCCCACACGTCCCCTTCGCCTGCAAGATTGAAGTAAGCGTGGTTGGTGAAGTTGACCGGCGTGGGTTTGTCGGTAGTCGCCGTATAGTCGATGCGCAACTCGTTGTCATCGTTCAACGTGTAGGTGACGGTCACATTGAGCGTGCCGGGGAACCCCTCGTCGCCGTCTGGACTGCGCAGGCTGAAGCGCACGGCGGTAGCGTTCGGGATGGCGGGCAATACCTCGCCGCGCCACACCTTGCGCGCAAACCCGTTGCGACCGCCGTGGAGCTGGTGCTGGCCGGCATTGGCTGTCACGCGGAACTCGCGGCCGTCCAATGTGAAGCGCGCGTTCGCGATGCGATTGGCGACGCGTCCCATGACTGAGGCCGCCGCACTGAAACCTTTGAGGTATGTGTCGAGCGACTCCGCGCCCATAACGACATTGGCGAACCTTCCATCACGGTCGGGCACGCGCAGTTCGGTGATCGTCGCGCCGTATCCTATGACACGCGCTACCATGCCGTGTGCGTTGCGTAGTGTGTAGAGTTGCACCTCTTCGCCTGCGGGCGTGCTCCCGAACGACTGCTCTTCGATGCGTTGCAGGGGAATAGCTCCGAGTTGTGAAGCGAAAAGAAAAATCAGTCCGAAACAAACCCCGTGTAACCACTCCTTTTTCAACATGACACCGTTTCCTTTTTTTAACGCAGAGGCGCAGAGACGCAGAGAGTTTCTACGGGGTGGCGGCGTGGCCGCCGCCGGGCAAGTGACACTTGCCCCTCCCGGCGCTTCGCAGTGAATCCTGAAAACCTGAACCTGAGCAAAGACGCAAGACAAGAGACGCGATGCGGCGTTATTGTTCATGGTTAACCTTTGGGCTGGATTGGATGCGGCATAAACATCATCCGAAATCCGTTATGGGGACATGATGACGGAAGGGAGGGGACAAGGCAAGAGTAAACGTGCGGTAGATACTTGCCCCTGCACCGTCTCTCGTGGTATTACTGACATCATGGATTCCGAAACCACCGCCCTGTCAGATCTAACTGGACTTCGCATGCTGATCGTATGCGTACGCGACGCCCTGCACGATCGGCCGCTGTCGGTCGACACAGACGAGCCATTGTGGCCGCTGCTCGATCGTACGGCGTGCAAACAAGGCGTAGACGCCTTTCTCTTCCCGTGGCTGGCAGCCCATTTTCCCGAGCATTTCACCACGTCGTCCGCCCTGCCCGACAGCGTGCCGGGCGCGTGGCGCATGCGTGCCTTGCGGGAACTACAGCGCGCAACACTGCGGCATCGCCAACTTGCCGAGTTGGCGGCGGGCTTTGAACGCGCTGGCCTGGATCTGGTCATGCTGAAAGGTGCTTGGCTTGCCGAGTCGGTGTACGCGAATCCGGCATTGCGGAGCATGAGCGATATCGATGTACTGATCCGTGCCGACCAGCGCGACCGCAGTCATGCCGTGATGCTGCAACTTGGCTACACCGCTACCGCCGACACGCTGCGCAACCGCTTTGCCTGCGCTCAAGGCTACCGCCACCCCCAGCACCTTTACACCGTAGAGATGCACTGGGACGTGTTCAGCAAGCTGGAGGCCGACTCACCAGAAGCGGACATGGCAGCGATATGGTGGTATGTCGAACCAGTACGGCTTTACGGTTCTCCCTGTTTCGCCTTGTCAATTCCCGACCAACTCGCACACCTTGTACACCGCATGCTGCACCATCTGTTTGCAATTCCGCTACGTTCTTATCTGGATGTCGCGCTGCTCATGCGTACGCGAGGCGATGCGCTCACGCCCGAAGCAATCACCGCCGCAGGCGCACGCTGGCAAATTGGAACGGCTATCCCGTTCGTTTTACGTTTCACTGCGGAACTCTTTGACGTGCCTCTGCCCGCTACCCTGGCGAAAGACGTGCCGTATATCGACGCGTTTTGGCGTAACGCCGCGATTCACGCCCTCGCATACTTGCCACGCGGGTCAGAACGTGGGGCAGAATCGACGACGCTCAGCTATCGCCAAGCCGGCTTGTTTGGGCGCGCTCGACTGGCACTGAGTCGTATCTTTATGCCCAGAGCGTTTCTGGCCGAACGCTACCCCTGTGCGCGCGTACTGGCGGGCGTGCCGTGGGCTTGGGTCCGCCGAGCACGCGACCTGCGCCGAACCCACCGCGCCACCCTCATCGCACTAGACGTCGACGCCTCGCTGGAACAGCAGTGGCCCAATACTGCCGCCGTTCGCGCGGCTCTCGCCAACAACCTACGCAAACCTAAAAAGAGTTGAGTCTTGTAAACCACGCTTCACAGCGCCTAGGGTGCTGTGAAACTGGTCATCACCTCAATCGTCATTCACCCGCTCCCAAAACCGCCAAAGCGGTCATTGCCTGTCCCACGGAAGTAGGCCGGAACTCACCGTTTACGCTGGCCGCCGCCGGGCAAGTGACACTTGCGCGGTCCCCCTCCCGGTCACAAGACGGTTGACGTGATTCGGCTTTTCGGGGACAATTTGCCCCCGTTGTGACCGCCTTGTGCATGGGGCGGACGGGGCGGCGGTTTTGCGCCGCGTCAGGAGTAGGAGTGGAAGTGTGAAGTCGGTGTCTGCTGACGTTGCGCTACACGGAGGGAATAGCGAACTCCAAAAATATCAAGCATCAGATAAGAGGGCGAAATATGTTGGCAATCGATTCCGGCTTTTATCCGCGTGTCTCTCGAAGCGGCTTGCTGCGCCGCGCGGGCGCGTGCGTGTTTCTTGCGCTGGCGCTGGCCGGCGCACCCTTGGTGGCCGAGGCGATCACGATCACGCGGACCTCTGGGGCGATTCTGTAGACGGACATCCCGAACGGGCTCTCATGCGGTTTTGTCTCGTACATCATTCGCAATGACACGGATGTGCCGTACTCCAACATCTGGGTTCAAGTGGAGGATTTCACGGGCAATATCGTCTCGCTGGCCGGCGGGGACAACGGGTTGTACCACGTCGATGATCTTCCGCCGGGGGCGTACAAGACCGTCTACTTTTATCTGGGCGCTTCGGCGGTCACCACGCAGCCGCAGAGCCACACGGTAAAAGTGTATGAAGGATACCC
>DUPH01000420.1 GCA_012838435.1 Lentisphaerota bacterium
AACCTCCGTGGGGTCCCCACCGTGTGCCGACTCGCACAGTGATTGAGGCTAGTATACGCCCAAACGCGTTTTCCCCGCAAGGCAAAACCGCCGGGCGAAGGCACCCGGCGGAGTTGTCATTTAGGGTTTAGGACTCAGGAGTTGGGACTTTTCCGCTTCTGAGATGTTCTGAGTCAAAAACTTTCAACGTCTAACGCTCAACGCTCAAATAAAAATTCGGACGGGGATGGGACGATACCGATAGCGATTCCGATTAACTTTGTGAGAAAATCGGGTTGTTTATGGGGGCGGGGCGGGATACACTGTGGCACATGAAAAGTTTTTGTCTAGTAGGTGCGTCGGCTCTTTTGGGCGTGCTGACGATCTGCGGTTGCGGTCGGCAGGACGGCGCTGCGGCGGGTGCCGCGAAGCCGATGCGGCTGACCTACAGTGTTTTTTTCCCGCCGACGCATGTGCAGGCCAAGCTGGCCAGCGAGTGGGCTGAGGCCGTCGAGGCGCGTTCCGGCGGCAAGGTGAAGATCATGCTGTTCGCGGGCGGGGTGCTGACCAAGGCCGACCAGTGCTATGAGGGCGTGGTGTCCGGCATATCGGACCTCGGTATGAGTGCCTTTGCCTATACGCGCGGCCGTTTCCCGTTGCTGGCGGGATTGGATCAGCCGGTGGGATATCCGGACGGTGTCAGTGCCACGCGGATCGCGAATGCGCTTACCGCCCAATTCGATCCGGCGGAACTGGAGGATGTTAAGCTGCTCTATGTCCATGCGCACGGCCCCGGCATCCTGGCGTCGAAAAAACCGGTGACGGGGCTGACCGATCTCAAGGGCATGAAGATTCGCGCCACTGGTTTCTGCTCGCGGCTTGCGGAGAGTCTGGGTGGCTCGCCGATCAGCATGCCGCAGGGCGAGACCTATGAGGCGTTGCAGAAGGGGGTGGTCGAGGCGACCTTCTGTCCGGTGGAGACGCTCAAGGGGTGGAAGCAGGGCGAGGTGATTCAGAGCCTGACGGATTCGCGCTGCGTTGGATACACGACTACCTTTTTTGTGGTGATGAATAAGGAGAAGTGGGATGCGCTGCCGCCGGACATTCAGCGGGTTTTTGAGGAGGTCTCGGCTGAGTGGGTGGATAAACACGGCCAGGCCTGGAACGCGGCGGACGCCGAGGGTCTCGCGTTTGTCAAAGAGTTGGAGCGTTCAATCATTGAGCTGAGTGCTGAGGAGCAGGCCGCGTGGACGGCGCGTGTGACGCCGCTGCTCACCGATTATGCCGCCCGCGCGGATGCGAGGAAGTTGCCCGGCACGACTTTTCTGGAGGCTCTCAAGAAACAGGTGGCGGAAGCGCGCGAGGCGCACGGGAAGTAAAAATTATGCGAAAACCGAGAAGAATGCCGCTGGGGCCTTTCTGGCGAGCGGTGGTGTGGGTCGGATACGTCATGACGGCGATTTCGGTGATCGGTCTGCTGACGATGATGGTGGTGACGTGCCTGGATGTGGTGCTGCGCGTGTGCGGCGTGCCGGTCAAGGGCGCGTATGACGTGGTGCGGGTCGCCGGTGCGGTCACCATCGCGTGCGCATTGCCGATGACGACTGCCATGAAGGGGCATGTCGCGATCGAATACTTCTTCCAACGCTTGAACCGCCGCTGGCGTCTTGTGGTGGACTCGCTGATGCGGCTATTGATGATCGTCGGCTTTGCGCTGGCGGCGTATGAGTGTGTCGGCTACGGTGTGCGCTTTCTGAAGAGTGGTCAGGTGACCGATACGATTGAGTTGCCGATCTTCTGGGTGCCGTGGCTGATGGCGGTCTCTTTTGCGGTCACGGCGGTGGTGGTCGTGTTTCATTTGATCTATCCGGGACGGGAGATGGTGCGGTCATGAGTCTGACAATGATCGGCGTTTTGGGGGTTGTCGCGTTGGTCGTGCTGCTGGTGTGCAGCCTGCCGGTGGCGATCTCGATGGCGGTGGTGGGCGTGGTGGGGTGCGCGCTGATCATCTCTTTCAAATCGGCGCTGGCGTTGCTTTCTGCCGACCTGTACGATGTCTTTGCAAACTACAACCTGACCGTCATCCCGCTGTTTGTCTTCATGGGGCAGGTCGCGTTTCACAGCGGGATCAGCCGACGCCTTTTCGCGGCGGCGAACAGTTGGCTTTCTGGTCTGCGCGGCGGTCTGGCGATGGCGACGGTCGGCGCGTGTGCGGCGTTCGGCGCGATCTGCGGTTCGGGGCCGGCCACGGCGGCGACGATGGCGGCGGTGGCGTTGCCGGAGATGCGGCGCTACAAGTACGACGATGCGCTGGCCAGCGGCACGGTCGCGGCGGGCGGCGGTCTGGGGATGCTGATTCCGCCCAGTGTGGTCTTTATCGTGTACGGTATCTTGACCGAGCAGTCGATCGGCAAGCTCTTCATGTCGGGCGTGATTCCCGGCATTCTCGTCGCGGTGCTTTTCTACGTTGTCATCAGCGTGCAGTGCTGGCTGAATCCCAGGTTGGCACCGCCGGCTACGAGTGTGCCGTGGCGCGAGCGTTTCCGCAAGCTGGGCGGTGTGATTGAGACGCTGATTCTCTTTGTCTTCGTGATGGGCGGCATGTTTGCCGGTTGGTTCACGGCGACGGAAGCGGCGGCCATGGGTGCGGCCGGCAGCGTGGCGATTGCCGTCGCAGGCCGTAACGTGTCCGTCGCCAAGCTTTGGCAGGCGGCGCAGGAAACCGTCAGGACCTCGTGCATGGTGATGGTGATCGTGGCCGGGGCGACGGTGTTTGGCCACTTTCTGGCGCTGACGGGCATGCCCACGCAGTTCGCTGGCTGGCTGGCGCATCTGCCGGTGCCGTCGACCGTCATCATCATCTTGATCCTTTTCTTCTATCTGGCTGCGGGGTGCTTTATCGATTCGCTGGCGCTGGTTTTGCTCACGGTTCCGATCTTCTATCCGGTGGTGATCGGGATGGGGTATGATCCGATCTGGTTTGGTGTTATCATTGTGCTGGTGACGCAAATGGGCGTCATCACGCCGCCGGTCGGGGTCAATGTGTATGTCGTGAGCGGTATTGATCGCAGTCTGTCGCTGCAGACGGTGTTCCGCGGCGCCATGCCCTTTCTGCTGGCGTTGGCGGTTGCCTGCGTGCTGTTGATGGTCTTCCCGCAGCTTGCAACGTGGCTGCCGTCGGTATTGGATTGATGCTTTGTGTCTTTTCAGAGTTCAGAGTTCGATGTTCAGCGTTAAAAACGTTCAATGCTCAACGCTCAACTTTCAACTTTGAAGTTATGGTCAGGAAAAGGAGGACGTCATGAATGAATCAGTCTTGCGTGTCGGTCATTATCGGAGGATCCTTTTCTGCACGGACTTCTCCGACAACGCGAAGTTCGCCTTTGACTTCGCGATCAATGCCGCGGTCCGCAACGGCGACTGCACGTTGACGCTGCTGCATGTGATTCCCGAGCCGGACGCGCAGTTCTGGAAGGGGTACATCTATGAAGTGGGCGACATGGATGCGAAGGCGCGCGAGGACATTGATCGGACGGTCGACACCGATTACCGCCCGCGTGTGCCGGAGGGCGTGACGTTTGAGGTGGAGATGCGCATCGGCGACGCGGCGCGGGCGATCCTTGATTTCGCGGCTCAGGACAACTCGGATCTGATTGTGATCGGGCGTCAAGGGCGCGGCGCGATCACGCAATGGTTGCTCGGAAACGTGACCGGCAAGGTGGTGCGGCGGGCGGGCTGCCCCGTGCTGGTCGTGCCGTACGCGTTCAAGGAGAAACAGCCAGCCCGAACGGCGGATTAACCCTGTTATTGCGACCACGCAGTGGTCGCAATGACGAGTGTAAAAACGGGCGGCAGGGCGGACGCCGGGCGTCCCCGCCAGCAGAACGTTGAGCGTTGGGAGTTGAGCGTTGGAAGTTGAGAGTTTTTTAACGCAGAGACGCAGAGGCGCAGAGATTTTTTACGGGGTGGCGGCGTAACCGCCGCCGGGGAGGGACGAGCGTCTGCTCGTCCGCGGGCAAGCAGACGCTTGCCCGGCGCTTCGCGAGCCCAGACCGTAGCACTGGAGGGCGAGTGTCCCCACGAGCCGCCGTCCGTGCACAGCGCGGAGGACAAACCAACGTTCCTTCCGGTAACTCAGTCTGCACACAAGGGCAATTATTGCCCTCCTGTGCAGATTGTTTTTAGGAGTCGGCATGCCCCCTTCTTCGACAAACAGTCCGCCTCCGTCTTCTCAGGTGACATCACCCCGCTCCTGAAGGCCAGTGTCGCTTACGATTCTCTCGGATTCCCGGCGAGCCTTGGCGCGGGACGAACGAATCGGAAGTCACCTGCCCCGTCCTCTCGCGTCCATGAGCATGCGCATCCCCTTCTGGTAGTCGCAACCGATCGCCTGGCATAGGGCAAGGTATTCGCAGACATCCAGCCGCCGCTCGCCGGTCTCGATCTTGCACACCCACGAGTGGGGGACATCCAGCTTCGCCGCCACAGCGCGCATGGTCAGCCCACGGGACTGGCGCTGTTCGCGCAGCCAGCCCAGCAGAGCCCGGTACTCGGCGGAGTGGATGGTTTTCATACCCGTCAAGTATAGAGTCGCAAGCGCGGTGTTCCCAAAAACGGAACGCTCTTTATGTTGCTCACTGGTAAAAATCAAAAAATGCAAAATCGGCTTGTTCCTGTTTTGGGAACATAGTAAGGTGTTCGCAACTGGAGAAAGGACTCTGTCATATTGTCAGTGATAGCAATGCGTGAAATGTCAAGAAGAGGCGTCGTCGTGAAAAGAAAAATTGTATCATCCATGCTTTTTGTGTTTGCAG
>DUPH01000421.1 GCA_012838435.1 Lentisphaerota bacterium
GTAGCAATGCCTCTGCATCTCTGCGTTACTTATCTCTCCGTAGCAATGCCCCCCAAAAAAACTCTGCGCCTCTGCGCCTCTGCGTTATTATCTCCCCGTAACAATGCCTCTGCGTCTCTGCGTTATTCGCCGCTTGTGCGTGCCTTCGAGCTGCGCACTGCGGGTAGAAAGCCGTCGGCGCACACGAAGGAAAGCAGCCAGACGGTCAGAATCGCGGGCGAACGGAAGGGCAGATCGCCGAGCGAATGACAGACGGTAGCAGCCGTGCCGACAAAAACCGCGACCGCCTCGGGCGGCAGGTGGTAGAGCCAGACCGGTTTGGCGGGGATCGCGTCAAGTCCCGTAGATGTGAGCGCGCGGGTCGTACGGACAGACTGCACTACCAGCGGCACGATCAGCGTAAGCGCGCAGAGCACCATCAAGCCAAAACCGACGGCCCCCTGCTCGGCCAGAAACTGCAACGTATCATTATGCACATTCGCGCCGCCTTGGATCTGCATGGCCTTGCGCTCTTCGGGCGTCATGGAGGCGATGGCAAAGTGAGGATACCCCCACCCGCCCACACCAAACAGGCGGTGTTCGTTAAAAATCTCTAGCGCCACGCGCGCATGATATTGACCGCGCCCCGAGACCCGTTCGAAGACCGCAGACGGCGTGATGGTGGCCAACTCGGTCTTGAGGGCCTTCGGTGCGAAGATGGTGAAGGAAAGAACGACCAGTAGCAGCACACCGAAAATTATGCCGACCAGTTTGACATGTCCACCCGACTCGCTCTTCTGCCAAATGCCGACCAACATGTAAATACTAAGGACCAAGAAGACCACACCACAGAGCAGGATCGCGGCGCGGCTCAGCGAGGCGATGGCGGCCACGAGATTGAGCAACACGGGGATCAGCAACCAGTGCGGACTAGAGACGCTATCATCCTCTGGCCATGTCACGCCAGCTGCGGCCGGTCCGAGCCGTTCGCCGCTTGCACGGCTAAACCAGAGACCCGTTGCGAGAGCGAAGTGCAGGGTAAAGAAGGCTCCCGCAAAATTGGGGTACCCGAACGTGGAGAAAAAGTGGGAGAAAGTCTCTGCGCCCCAGTAGACGCTTGTCGCACCGGTTATCATTTGCGCGAAGCCCAGCAGCGCCAGCGCAGCCGCATTCCAGCAGAGGGCATGCAGCAGCAGGCGCTTGCCGCGCTTTAGAAGTCCATGCCGCGCGGCGAGCACGGCGATCAGTGCCGGCACATACCAAAGCAACAGGACGGCGTGTTCATCGGGATTGACGCAGAAGGGCAGGCCGGGATATGGCGGCGACGGAATACGCCATTCCTTGGTCTGCACGTTGAACTGCGGTTCCCCCGCGACATTGAAGAAGGGAATCACCAACAACACGGTCAGCAACAGGCCGAGGTAGAGCAACGGATCGCGGACTAATGAGCGCCAGACACGGCGGCGCGCTTCGACCCATGTCTCGCTGCTTTTGGCCTGCGGAAAGACAAGCAGGTACTCAAGTACAAGCACGGTAAGCCACGGGATGACCGGCATCAGCAGGTCTGGGCGTGTGCCGCCGTGAATCCAACTGAAGCCGATGACCAGCAGCAGGATGTGGAGCATCAGGACGTTGCGGATGAAGAAGTTCATGGAAGTTAATTAGTGCTTGGTTTTTTTATCCACAGATGGACACAAGATTACGCGGATTTTTGGGGACAGGGCTCGGGTTTATTTAACGCAGAGGCACGGAGACACAGAGGTTTTTTGGGGAGTGGCAGGGCTGGCCGCAAGTTATTGCGACCACCCAGTGGTCGCAATGATGAGTGTAAAAACGGGCGGAGGTTGGGCACTGGGCGCACACAGGGCATGCAATGAGAGCCGTGACATACCAGATCGTCACGCCACACTCCCAAACTAATGAACTAATGAACTAATGAACTTCTCCAACTCCGTCTGCCAATGCGGCATGGGGGGAAGGCCGGCGAGACGCAACATGCGTTTTTCCAAACGGGAGTTGGCGGGGCGCGGAGCCGGACGCGGAAACGCGGCGGTCGTACAGGGTGCCAGACTGCGGGCAAGACCGGCACACCGAAAAATCTCACGCGCGAAGCCATACCATGTGGTCTCGCCTTCGCAACTGCCGTGTACCACACCGGGGACCGGATGCTCCAACAATCGCGCGATCAGTCCGGCAACCGCCTCGGTTGAAGTGGGGTTGCCGATCTGGTCGTCGACAACCTTGAGCGGCTCCCCCTCCTGAACTCCGAGTTTGAGCATTGTATGGACAAAACTGGGACCGCCCTCGCCGTAGAGCCAGGCGATACGCACAATCGTGTGGTCGGGACAGTGGCGGCGCACCGCCTCTTCGCCCGCGAGTTTGCTGGCACCGTAAACCGTGCATGGCGCAGGCACGTCGAATTCGTGATACGGACGGTCAAGGCGACCGTCGAACACGTAGTCGGTGGAGATGGCGATCATACGCGCACCGTGGCGCGTTGCGGCGCACGCCACACAGGCACTACCCAACGCGTTCACGCGAAAAGCGGCGTCGGCATCCGACTCGCAGACGTCCACCTGAGTCATCGCCGCAGCATGAATCACGACGTCCGGCTTGAGGCCGCTGATCACCTGCTCCACACTACGGCTGTCTGCGATATCCACCTCCGGCAGGTCGGCAATGAACAACTCGTGCCCACATAACTTTCGCTGGAGCGTACGCCCTAGCATCCCCTTCCCGCCTGTGATTAAAAGTTTCATGAGTACATTAGCGCCCTATCGACCGATAAAAAAAGTTGTTTTCACCACGAGGGCACGAAGGACACGAAGGTTTTTGAGGTAGCTCTGCTCGGGTCTGTTTAGCCACAGAGGCACGGAGGCACAGAGTTTTTCTGGGGGCAGGGCTCCGGGTTTGTTTAACCACGAAACACACTGAATACACGGAAAGGCATGGCTCGGGTCTTCGGAACCGCCAAGACGCCAAAAACGTCAGGGCAAGCTCCAGTTTTCATGAGGTTTCATGTGTTTCATGGTTCGGTTTTGTTTAACGCAGACGCAGAGGTTTTGGAGGGCGAGTGTCCCCACGAGCCGCCTTCCGCTATACGGAAGGATGGCCTCAAGTTCCTTCGCAGAGCACTGGGAGGGACGAGCGTCGCTCGTCCGCGGGCAAGCAGACGCTTGCCCCTCCCTGCGCTTCGCAAACCGCGCCACTTGATGTTGAAAGTTGAGCGTTCGATCCCGATAGCACACTAATTAACTAATGCACTAATGAACTTCAATAACGATAGTGCTCGGGCTTGTACGGGCCTTCGACTGGCACGCCGATATAATCGGCTTGGGTCTGGCTCATGACCGTCAGCTTCGCGCCGAGCTGGTCGAGGTGCAAACGGGCGACCTCTTCATCCAACTCCTTGGGCAGGCGGTAGACGTCGGTCTCCAGCGTCTCATTCCAGAGTTTGATCTGGGCGAGGGTTTGGTTGGTGAAGCTGTTGGACATCACGAAGCTCGGGTGACCGGTGGCGCAACCGAGATTGACCAGACGACCATCCGCGAGCAGGTAGATGCAGTGGCCATCGGGGAAGATGTACTTGTCCACCTGCGGCTTGATGTTGACGTGGCTGATGCCGGGCCACGCCTTGAGCTTGGCCACCTGAATCTCGTTGTCGAAGTGGCCGATGTTACAAACGATGGACTGGTCACGCATGCGGCTCATGTGTTCGGCGGTAATGACATCGCAATTGCCGGTGGCGGTCACATAGATGTTGGCGTAAGGCAGCGCGTCCTCAACAGTCGCAACTTTGAAGCCGGCCATGCAAGCTTGCAGGGCGCAGATCGGATCGACCTCTGAGACCCACACCTGCGCTTTGTGCGCCTTGAGCGCCTCAGCGGAGCCTTTGCCGACATCGCCGTAGCCGCAAACAAAGGCAACCTTGCCGGCGACCATCACGTCCATCGCGCGCTTGATACCATCGACCAGCGACTCGCGACAGCCGTAGATGTTGTCGAACTTGGACTTGGTCACCGAGTCGTTGACGTTGATCGCAGGCACGAGCAGTTTCTTCTCGGCGGCGAGTTGGTAGAGGCGATGGACGCCGGTGGTGGTCTCTTCGGAGACCCCCTTCCAGGTCTTGACCGCACGACCGAACCAACCGGGCTCCTCCTTAAGGATGCTCTTGATCAACGCATTGATGACGCGCAACTCCTCGTTGTCGGTGGGCTCGTCGAGGAAAGCGGCGTCACGCTCGGCATCAAAACCGCGGTGTAGCAACAACGTCGCGTCACCGCCGTCATCGACGATCAACTGGGGTCCCGAGCCGTCCGGCCAGGTCATCGCCTGCTTGGTGCACCACCAGTACTCTTCGAGTGTCTCTCCTTTCCAGGCGAACACCGGAATGCCACGCGCGGCGATGGCTGCGGCAGCATGATCCTGTGTGGAGAAGATGTTGCAGGAAGCCCAACGTACATCCGCACCTAGCTCCACGAGCGTCTCGATGAGCACGGCGGTCTCAACCGTCATGTGCAGGCTACCCATGACGCGCGCGCCTTTGAGCGGCTTTTGCGGGCCGTACTTGGCGCGCGTGGCCATAAGGCCCGGCATCTCTTTTTCAGCGATCTCAATGGCCCTGCGGCCCCAATCGGCCAAGCCGATGTCTTTGATTTTGTAGTTCATAA
>DUPH01000422.1 GCA_012838435.1 Lentisphaerota bacterium
TCTGGGGAAGTTCCATAGGTGTCCTTTCGTTAGATTGTTTGTAGTTAAACCGCTACAAAATATAACGCGTCCACATGCGCCACGCAAGCGCAATCTGATTTTCACGTCACGAATCTGACACACACCCGCCGGAAAGGTCAAGCTAGGTTGCGCGTATCCCGTCGGCGTATTATGATGGTTGCGTGAATAGAGGTCAGTGCCATCATTGTTTTTTTGGGCTGTTCCCAAGGATACCGTGTGGGATCGTCGTTGTTGTCGCAGGTCTGAGTCTGCTGTCCGCAACGGCCGCACCCGCACCGCGTCTGGAGGTGCCGCTCACAACCTATGATTTTGGTTGGCGCGATGCGGCCGAAACCGTCACCAACCGGTTTGTCCTGCGTAACACGGGCACCGCCGACCTGCATCTCAGGTCGATCCAAACCTCGTGCGGCTGCACGCGGGCCGAACCCGCCTCCCGCGTGATCGCGCCGGGAGCCGAAACCATACTGGAGGTCCATTTGGCTCTGCGCGGTCTGCAAGGACAGCAACGCAAAACGGTGTCGGTCCTGTCGAATGACCCCAAGACCCCCAATCTCACATTGTGGATACAGGGAGAGGCCCGTGCGGCGGTCTGTCTGGAGCCGTCCGCCTTCTCATTCGGACGCCTCCCGCCGGACACGCCGCCCGCCACGGCTATGATCCGTCTGGGCGGATACCTGACGACGGCCACCATAACGAATGCGGTGTCGGACAACCCCGCGTTCCCGGTCTCGCTAGGCGCCGATGGACGATCCCTCCTGCTGGCACCGCCTACCCTGTCCACACCCGGAGCCCACCGCGCCACCATCACGGTGACGCTTTCATGCGCCGACCGCGCTCCCCTCTCGCTACCGGTCTACGCCTGGATGGAGGATCTCTTGCGCATCCATCCACCGGTTCTCACCTATCGGGCCAACCAGAAGACAGCGGCCCTCGCCCCCCGGACCGTCATCGTAAAACGCGGCACCGCCCCCCAGTTCCAGATAACCGCTGTTCGCGTGGAAGGCGCCAGCGGCGAGGCCTCGTTTGAAACGCGCCCCGACGGCACGGTCCACGTGCAGGTGCCTGCCATCGGGACCAACACAGTCACCCCCGGAGCGGCGCTCGTCATCGTCACAAACCTGCCCGAGCGCCCGGAATGGCGCGTCCCCATCCGCGTTCAGAAATGAGTTAATCGTCAGCGCAGAAGCACTTTGTCGTACGAGCGCGACGGCAGCTTGCCTGAAAGATCGTTGAAGGTCCAAGACTGCTCCGACCGGGTCCAGTTCACCAAGATCAGTGCCTTCCGGCCATCGGGTGTCTGCCAAGCGGAATGCAGCACAGCGGGCATCTCGGCGTGGCGCGGCTTGCACTCATGCTCCTTGGTGAAGATGCTACGGATCAAATAGTCGACCGGAGCGGTCGCGCAGGTAAATCCGGCTGGCGAAAGCATCTGGCCGTCGAACAGGAACTCGATATTGGCATGATAAAAACGCGCGGTTTCCAGTGTGAAGCGCAGCGCGGGCGCCAGTTCGGGGTCCGTGAACAGGTTCTCCTTGATGTTGCAGACCATGGGCTGCACGCCCCACACGACCGTGCGGCCGAGCTCCAGATAAAACTGGTCGGGGTAGAGGTTGTGCCAAGGCTTCTCCTCCTTCCAGCGGTCCTCGGGCGGCCACAGCGGATCCCACGGCCGCGTGCCGTCAGGGTAGGCGTAATTACCGAAGAACGCATACTTGCCGTGGTAGACCGACTGGAACATCGGGATAGCATCGAGCCGTTCGAGCGAAGTGACGTTGCAACAGATTGAGCCATCCATCAGGTCCATATACGCCTCATTGGCGCCTTCGGTCGTGAGCGCGAAGCCGGGGTTTTCGCGCTTCAACCGTTGCAACAGTGCCCGGTAACCGTCGGGGCAGTACGAACCGCCGCCTTTGGGGTGGGTGTGACGCGGACTGTAGCAGCGGCCGATCATGGTCGAGTTGCCGATCATGTCGAGGTATTGCCCATCCAAACCACTCTCCCGCAGATGCTTGACCACCGTCGCGATGCGATCCTGAAACTTCGGCGCTTCGCCGCACATGTAGGCGAGCCGATGGTGATTGTATTTGTTGAAGGCCGTGTTGCGCGGCTTGCCGTCACGATTCACGATCACGCCCTCTTCGCCACCCTCCTGCCACGTCTTGCCATCCATATCCCAGCAGACGCCGTTGATGTAGACCTGCGAAAAGATACCCTGGCTTTTCAGACGGGCGACCGCCGCGCGGAACGCCTCCACGCCTTCGCGCGGCGGCCAGAAATCGGGGTAGTCGGTGTCGTACGGGTTGCTGTGCCACCAATACCAGTCGAGAGCCACGGGAATGTCACCCAGCTCTTTTTGCAGCCGCTCGACCGGCGGCAGCGCGTCTTTGATAAGCCCGCGGTTCCAGACCCACATGCCGATCTTGCGGAGCGGGTTCACGCCCTTGCGGTTCGTGTGCCAAGCTTGAGCCGTCCCCCACTTTTTGTAGATCTGCCCCGCCTCGAACCACCCTCCCGTAAACGGCGTGAAACTGCTGGCGTACGGGATGCGGTAAGCGGTGGGCGGCTGATCCGGCAGGCCGACCACATGGACACCCGCGTAGGTGAACCGCCCCCCCTCTTTCGCGATCGACAGCTCGCAGGCCTTGCTACCCACTTTGGGATCGCGATGGTCGAAGTAGAACGACGCCCCGTTTGGATTGATCAGCGCAGAGAACTGCATGCCGCCGCAATAGGTGCGCCGGTGCTTGGCACCTGGCTTGAAGAACGCCGCGCCGGAGTTCACGATGCCGCTGTCAGTGCCGCCGAACACAAAGGACGACCCGTCCGCAAACGCGCCGGACAGAATCGGAAAATGGATCTCTTCCACAAACAGCTTGCCGCTGTATCCGTCATAAGCCAATTCACCGCTCCACAGACCATCCGGCGCGCGCCGCCATGTGACCGTCACGGTGAACGCATCGCCGCACTCGGTGTGGCCTTTCCATGTGCCGGTCACGGCGTCGGCCGTGCAGGTTACGTTCGTCGCGCGCATTGACTCGGGCCCGACAAAACGCAACGCTCCGCGCAGGTCGCCCAGACCCAGCCGCCAGTCGGTCGCAGGCGGCCCTGAGACACCGCTTTGCGCTCGAATCCGCGCGACCGTATACGCCGCCGGCGAGGTGGTTCTGCGGCGGGCCTCGTCCCACCCCTTCATCTCTTCGAGCGACTCGAACAGCGCGATGCAGGCGGTCTCGTAGTCGACTCCTGCAAGCTCTACGATCAGCCGCACACTGCGGTCGATGAGTTTCTTGTTGGACGCATCGACGTGCGCCATCCAATTGCTGTCCAGACGCCCCATCTTGCCCATCGTTGCTGATGACACATTGTTGAGCACCAGCTTCAGCGCCAAGTGGTCGAAAAGCTGCAATGGCGTCGTTGGCACCTCGACATCCACATGCACCAGTTCCGCCTGCCAGCCCAACGGTACGCGGCGGCCCACCACCAAGGCGGACCGCGCTTCAAAGGGCGCAGCGGCGGCAGCGAAAGCCCGGCTCCACGCGGCCGGAGAGCCTTGATCCAAAAGTGCGGCTTCGTTGCCCACCAACACCGCCATCGCCAGATTGGGTTTGACCTCGGTGCGCGAAGCGTCGGGCTCATTGCCGATAAGGTAGGTGTGTAGATCTTTGAGCCCAATCTGCGGCGGATTCTTGATGAGCTTGTCGGGAGCCTTGAGTTGCGTGTACGTATCGGCCGACCACTCTAGACAGTTCGGCGTGTGGCCGATCAAATGTAGCCACGCTTCGGTCGTCGGCCGCAATGGGTCCTTCACAAACGCCCACGACGCCGGCGATGTGGTATCGTTCGCACTGCGGAAAGGCGGGATCTTGAATGTGGGCGAGCGTTCGGTCGTGTCCGTGAAAATATCGAGCAGGTAAGCGTTCGCGAAGTAGGTGACGCGTCCCTTCTTGCTATAGATGTCGGCCTCGCGATCGGTCATCCGCGCCATCGCCGCAAGATTCGCGTCGGTGCGGAGTTGAGACAGCAGCGCTTCAAACTGCGACAGCGTGCGTTCGGGCGTCCAGAAGCCGAGACCTAACGACGCGCATTGCGCCGCAGAGAGCCGGCCTTTGAGATGCTCTGTCAGCCCTGCCTCGAAGGCGGCACCCGCAACCAGCATTTCGATGGTCGTGGCCTGCATGCGCGTCGAACCCGCCACCCCCATCGGGCCGGTACAGAGCACGATCGTCGTCACCGCCGGATTCTCGATCACACGGCGGCAACGCTCCAGCTTCGCGGCCAATAGCTCCGCCGGGTTATTGAAAAGGAAGAAGACCTTGGCCTTTGCGTCCACACCGCGCAACACCGTGCCGATCACCGATGACGTCTCGCCGCCTTCCGAAATGGCCACGACCACATCGCCCTCGCGCACGCCCGCCTGCTCCATCTGGTGGTAGCCGAAGCTGATGTAATCCTCGAAGCTCTCGACCGAGCGGATCAGCGCAAAGTCGCCGCCTGTCATCACGGCACGGGTGCTCTCGCCCATCTCGCCGCAGGTCTCCTTGAGCGCCGGTTGCCGCTCGAACGCCTCGCGCCAGAAACGCCGATTCGCGGCATCCAGCAGGATCGCCAAGCGACCAGTTGCGCCGCAACCGCTGAAGAAGACCCGGCGGTTGTTGTCCAGCGCGTCTTTGATCGCCAAACGCAGGCGGGCGAACTCGGGTGACGCGATCGCGCGCCGCGCGACAGGCGGAATATCGTCATCCACGCTGAAGAGCATCCGCAAACCTGCGGCTGTGTCCGTCTGCAACGCCTGCGACAGTCCGCGTGTTTTGGGGTGCGACTGCTCGGTCGGCAGATACCCCAGATGGAACTGCGTTTCGTTGCGGATAAAGTGCAACGCTTCGTCGCGCGGTGTCGGCGCAGATTGCTGTGCCCAACCACCAGTAACCGCCAACAGTGCGACGACAAAAAGCGTGACGCGGAACAGTTTCAAGTCCGTCATTTCTGACTCCTTTCAATCAGCGTTTTTTTGTATGTGGCAAAAGTCTCTTCGGTCGTGGTCTCGCGATACGCTTTCACATTGAAGCGCTCGCATGTCGCGATCCACTCACGTACCGCAGTCGGAAAATCGGACGCGCCCGGGAACGGCTTTCCGGTGTCCAGCGCATGTTGCCGCAGCATCGTATCATTGATCAGCAGAACGTGGTCGATCGACAGCTTCTCACGCAGCACTTTATCGGTGAGGCCTTTCCGACCGACCGGATCGGCCACCTCTTCAGCGCGCGCCGTTTCCAGCGCAGTTGTCATCAACCGAGCGGCCTCGAAAATGCCTTCGGCATCCAGCCACTTCGTTACGTTTTGCTGATAACAGCCGAGGTACACGCCGGAACGTTCCGCGCGGTCGTGGATAAAGTCGAGGTAGCGCTTGAGGGCAGCCCCCGTCTTTTCGCCGTAATAGCCGTTGAGAAATGTGTCGATCAACCGCCCCTCGTCCAAATCCGGATTCCAGAGCAGGTGCGAAAGAACCCAGTGGCGCAACCGCACAAAATCGCCTGCCGCACAGAGCGCGTCGCCCTGTTCGAAGAGCCCCGTCGCGCCGTATTTTACAAAGGTGCGGATATTCGGGCCAAGGACACGCAGGTTGGGATGCGGCAGCATGTAGGAACTAAAACTGGTGACGTAATCCCACCCGAAAAGATTGCCACCTGCGACCTGGCTCCAAGCGGCCAGATCGTTAACGAAGGCGGTGTTTTCTTTACTGCCCTCAAGCGGCTGTAGGAAGGAGCACTCAATGGAACAGAGGCGGATCAACACGTTGGCGCGCGGACGGACCTTTGCAGGCGCTTTGCGCGTATACTGGTAGGCGAAGGTCTCCACAAAAACACGGGGGAACTCCTTCTCGATATCCTCGGCAACTTGATTGACGAAACGCAACAGCGGCCCGGAAGCAGTGCCGATGCCGCCCTCCTCTTGCTCGATCGCCAGGCACGCTTTGCATGTGCAGCGACCGGCGTGATCATTTTGGCTGATCTGAATGATGTCGGCGCCCGGGTCTTCGCGCAGCAGAGCGAGTGCATTTTTGGTGAGTTCGCGGCGCATCTCATCATTGGTCAGGCAGAGCTGGGCTTTCTTGTGGGTGCGCTTGCCCTTGATTTCGCTGAACCACTCGGGGTGTTGGTCGAAGTAGACCTTTGGTGGTATGAGTTCGTAGAACGAATGATAGGCCGAGCCGCGTCCCTTGAAATAGATGAGCCGGTGGTTGCCGCCGTAGGCCTCCGGGATCATCTCCATCGGTGCCAACATGTAGCGAGTACGGGAACTGAGATTGCCTTTCAGGCGCGTTTTGAACAGCGCGTTGAACGCATCCAAATAGTACGATTCGCGGAAACGTAGTTTCGGCGTATAGCGCACATCGAGTTTCGGTAGCGGCAGGTCTGTCCGTCGGGGAATGAAGGTCTCGTCTGAGGTCCACCAGCGCACGCCCACTTCATCTTCGAGAAACGTGTAGACCGCATAGAGCGCGCCGCGCTGCGGATGCCCGGCCAGGATCACCTCGTCGCCGACAGTTTTGAGCAGAATGCTGTCGTACGCGGCCTGCGCCGCAAGGAAACCCGGCACCAACTTGCGCGACGCCTCGGTGTTGCCGACCAGCAGACGCGGCCCGTTCTTGGGTGCCGCTTCGGTCACAAGTGCAAAAGCCGCGCCGGTCACCGCATCAAGGTGTTGGCGTAGCTCCTGCGCCGCCGTTCGTTCGACGGATGTGGCGGCTTCGGGTATGACGATCTGGGCAACCGCCCGCCCGTCCCGCGCCAGCCAACTCTCCTCTGCAAATGCGCTACTCGCAACAGCCAGCAGCCCCACACACCTCAGCACCCATTTTCTCACCTTGACCCTCTCCTCTCTAAGCGTACCCCATTATACACGTCGTATTTGAGGGAAGCAATGACATCACATCCTCGCTAAGCGATCGGATGGAACAGGTTGAAGAAGTTCTCGAGGAACTTGCGCCACACGGGCCGGCGCCGCCAATCGGCGTGGTAGATCTCAACCGACTGCGACAAATCTCGAAGGATGGCGGCCTTGACGTGCGCGGCACAGGCGTCGTCGCAGACGACGAGATTGGTTTCGTAGTTGAGGTACAGGCTGCGCGGATCGAAGTTCGCACTACCGATGATCGATACGGTGTCGTCGATAACGGCGGCTTTCGCATGGATGAAGGGCGGTGCCCGCTCGAAAATCCGCACACCGGCAACCAGCAGTTCCGCGTACAGCGCCTGTGATGCAAACTGCACGGTCGGATGGTTGTTGACAGACGGCACCAGAACCTTGACATCGACCCCGCGAAAAGCGGCCTGACGCAACGCGAGAACCAGCGCTTCGGGAGGAACAAAATAGGGCGACAGGATCATCACCTGATGGCGCGCCAGATTGATCGCCGCGAAAAAGGCGTTCATGGCCGCCGCAGACTCTCCGCGTGTGGGGCCGCTGTTCAGCAGACGCACAGCCATCTTACCCGCCACCGCCGGCTCTGGGAAATAACATTCCGACAACAACCGCTCGGCAGACTGCTCGGTCATGTAAAACCAGTCACGCATGAAGGTGTACTGCAATTCGAGCACAGCCGGTCCCAGAACGCGGAAGTGATAGTCAAGTATGCCGGGACGGTCGCCCTTTGCAAGATAGGAATCATGGAAATTGATGCCGCCCGTGTAGGCGACGGTACCGTCGACCACCAGAATCTTGCGATGGCTGCGCAGGCTGATCTGGAATTTGCGCTTCAGCACATTGGCCTGTGAAAAGCCGACAATCTCCAGATTGGGCTCACGGCGATAACGCCAGAAAAACCGCCGGAGGTTCGCGCCGGCGGATCCGAACGCATCATACAACACACGGACCTGAACGCCCTCCCGCGCTTTTTCAACCAACAGATCCAT
The DNA here is from genome assembly GCA_012838435.1 of Lentisphaerota bacterium. Lineage (GTDB taxonomy): Bacteria > Verrucomicrobiota > Kiritimatiellia > RFP12 > UBA1067 > DUPH01. The sequence goes on from DUPH01000422.1 coordinate 7,935, forward strand.
CAACCGTTTTCCAACCGCATCGTCATTGAAGATGTAGGTCGAAATATGGATGTGGTGGCGCGCCTCGCGGATGGACAGAAACATCGCCTCCAACGCCAGTTCAGCGGGCTCCAACAACTGGATGTCATTGTCGCCCAACAGCGGATGGTTGGCGCACAGGTAGTCGAGTATGTTATTGAACGGCGCCAGCACACGGTCGTCCAGCGTCGCGCGCGATGCGTTGCGCCGGGCGTACATCGAAGCCAGCGGATGCGTACTACCGCCGAGACGTTGGCGTCTCTGGAACTTCGTGTCCGAATGCTGCTTCTGCCAGCTCTTGCTCGGCACCGTATTGATCCCGAACATGACATACGCAATCGCCCCGAAAATCGGGAAGATACTGGTAAAGAGGATCCAGAGCAGCGATGTGCGCGCATCGCGGGGCTTCAGCAGCAGGTGCAGACAAACCGCTAGCCACAGCACCGCATGGACTAGAGTTCCGTAACCGACCGATTGTGATAAGGTGACCGCCGTTTCAGCATCCATATCAAATCTCGCAAAACAGGTTTACGACTCATTCGTGACATGGGCGTCCCGCCCATGAAACACCACGGGCAAGATGCCCGTGCCACATCTGCAACCAAGGAATTTTGCAAGAGCCTCTCAATTCAACTTTCGGCGCGTATCGGTTTGAGCGACAGGTCGCCGACGATCTTCCACACGTTGCCATCGCGCTGCACCTTCAAACCGCGCCCGGGCAACACGCGCTCCAAGCCGTCCTGGATCAAACTGACGGCCTTTTTCTGTATGCGTTCAAGCTTCGCCTGCGGTACCTTTTCAAGGGTCACCAGATCGAGTTGCAACACATACCCCCTACCCAATTCCGAACCGAAACCGGGACTGAAACTGGCCGTGACACGAAACAGTCCATCGTGCTGAGGGTTCGCGGTCACTCCCCTTTGCGGACGTGCGGGATGCACGGCGAACAGGTGCCCATACTCATCCTCAAGTGCGTGGTCAACCTGCTTGAGAAGTTCGTCCAGCCGGCTTTCCCATTTTTCGACACGGTGATGGCGCATCGATGGCCTGCCCCGCCGAATCAGGCCGGCAGACGCGCCAGCACGAAATCGCGCAGCGCGGCCACCGAAATGAAGTTCCGCACGTCAAAGTCGCTGTCTTCGATCACAATGCCGAACGCCTCTTCGAGGCCGACAACCAACTCCAACAGGCAGACCGAATCCACGCCGTACGCATCAATCAACGACGCGTCTGTCACAATCGCCTCGGGCGCCACATTCAGAAACAGGCGCTCGACAATCATCTCTTTAAGTTTGGACTCAACCGTCGCGGTGTCCATCAGCACGTTCCCCCTTCGTGTTGGCCTGCGTTTCTCACTTAATCAAATTCTTTTCGATGTACTGCAAGTGCTCGATCAGCGTCTTGTACTGCCTGTCCGCACGCGTCTTCATCATGACCTGCATCACGATTAACAGAATCAAACCGCCGAGCATGATCATCGAGAAGAGCGGCGACGGTCCAGGGGCAGCATGCAACTCCACGTCGTCCAAATCCGTCGATGAGGCTGCCGGCTTGTCAATTCCGCCAGCAGGCGCAGCCGATTTCTTGGGTGTAATCTCTTTGTCCTTGGCAGCGGGTTCTTTTTTGTCCGATGCCTTGTCTGACGTCTTGTCTTTGTCTAACGCTTTATCCTTATCCGACGTTTTGGCTTCGTCTGATTTTTTCTCAGAGGCGTCTTTCTTTTCCGACTTGTCGGCGGGCTTGTCCTTAGACGCCTTGTCCTCTTTCTTGTCTTCCTTGCCCTTGTCCTCCGCAGCCTTCACGGTCGCACCAGCCTTCGTGGCGTCGTCAGTCGAAGTCTCAGCTTTTTTCTCGTCATCGCCCGCGGGCTTAGCCGCGTCGGCCTTGTCATCGGCCTTCTCCGTCTCATCTTTCTCTTCGGATTCGATGACGAAGGTTTTGCTACACTTGGGGCACTTCTGGTTGATGGGCTTGCCGAAGTCAAAGACCGACAACTTCACCTCACACTCCGGACACGTGACAATGCGCTTCTTCATAGCTGAATTCCTTCCTATTTCCTTAATGCGGGCCATTCTAAACGATCATGCCTTGCGTTGACAAGGACGAGTTCCCAATTCCCAAATCGCAA
>DUPH01000423.1 GCA_012838435.1 Lentisphaerota bacterium
ACGCCTCGCACATGCACGTAAACCGGGGCCAGAACAGCCGCAGCCGCTGGCTGGACATCGAACAGTTCAATCGGGATCGGCGGCATCCGGCTCTCCCGCTGCATCTGCTCCATTAACGCGTCGGTCAGTTCCGGGCGTTGCTCATCCAATAGAGCCAGCGCTGATATCAGGGCCGGGACATCGGTGACCGGCCGGTCCGTCAACACATGCAACACGTCCATGCAGACATCCTTGGGGAGGAACTCACGCTCTTTCCACAGCCAGACCAAGTCCATTTCGGCGGCCGATGCCGCGCGCGAGAGGGCTTGCACCTCAAGGCCAACATCTTGGAAGGCGGGCGCAAAAGCCGGTTCGTGATCGACTGACAATCCGCTGGCGCCGGAAACATCGCTGCGGTACTGGCCACGCAGGATCTCGCCCTGAACCACAGAGGCCACCTTTTGGACCGCCGCCCGCGCCGGCGGATCGTCCGTGTACGCGCTTAGATACCCGGCGATCACCTGGGCATTGTCATAGTCCTTCTCGTTCAGCAACGTGTCCGCCAGTTTGACCAGGCAGTCGCGACGTTTCTCGACTTGTCCGGTCTGCTCATAGGCAACGACCAGAAATTCCAGACTCGTCCGGTCTCCCGGCATCGTCTGTAAAATCTGCTCAAAAAAGGAAATCGCTTCAATCAGTTTTGCGTCAGGATCAGCCATCTCACGTTCTCCTGCAGTGAGTGAAGCAAGCTTCGTGCCGTGGCAGTTGAAATTTAGGGAGTTAGCCTGCCGCGCAGCTTCGCCGCGAAAAAACCTTGGAATAATTTTAGGACATGATTTCCGACAGCTTCGCTTCGGCGGGGAGAAATCCATGATTAACATGATGTTATTCAATCCTGAAAATCATGAAAATCATGGATACATGCGCCCGCGCAGCGGGAAATCCTGTCAATTTATAGGCAAGTTAATTAGTTCATTAGTTTGTCTGGGAATACGCTACCCCCAAAAAACCTCTGTGCTCTCTGTGGTTCCCAAAAACCCGCTCCATGTCTTTCCGTGTGTTCAGTGTATTCCGTGGTTCCAAAACCCGAACCATGAAACACATGAAACTTCATGAAAAACCATGCTTCCTTTTTGTGTATTCCGTGTATTTCGTGGTTAAATAAACCCGAACCATGCCATGCCGCCCCAAAACCTCTGTGTCCTCTGTGTTCTCTGTGGTTCCAAAACCCGAGCAATGCCCCTCAAAAAACCTCTGCGTCTCTGCGCCTCTGCGTTAAACAAACAACTTGTTTTTTATCGTGCTTGTTGAGCCGTAAGGCACTAATGAACTTGAGCCGCGGGCTCCGCCCGCGTCGAGCGGTCAATGCAGGAGTATGAGAGTGCCGCTTGAAACGATCCGTACGCTCAGCGTGTCGGCGCTCTGCGTGAGTGTTAGGCTGCCGGCCGGCGCGTCACCGCTGACGGCGAGCGTCCACGCCGCGAAGCCCGCGTCCGCGAAACTGCCGCAGGTGATCAGCGGGTAGAGCCCCGCCGGTGGCCGCGATGCAAAGTGCAGGTTGATCGTGCCGCTGTCGGCGACCCCGAGCGTGCCGGGGATCGCGAGCGACGGCGTGACGGCCGCTTGTCCAAGCGCGTTGGTGCCGATCGTGAAATCAAAGGCATCCGTTGAGAGTGCGACCGTGCCGGAGAAGGTGTCGGCAAAAGTCGGCAGGCGGTCGGGCGTGGTGGCGGCGACCGTGCCGGTGCCATCCAC
>DUPH01000424.1 GCA_012838435.1 Lentisphaerota bacterium
CGCCGCCGCCGTGCGGCACAATGCTTACGCTGCGCTGAGTATGGCGGGTCGGATGATAGGGGAACGTTTTTGGGACATGATTGACGTGATGGGTGTTAGGGGAGCAGAGAGTCGAGTCGGTCGCGGGCGTCCTCGCCCGCAACAACGTGTCTTGCGGTTTTCGGTTTTATCCGCAGATTTGCGCAGATTGCGCAGATTTTTTGACCGCAGGAGGGGAGGGACGAGCGTCTGCTCGTCCGCGGGCAAGCAGACGCTTGCCCCTCCCAGCGCTCCGCGAGCCCAGATGCCGTACACGTCCACAGCGCAACGGTTCGCGTGCATGGGCGGTCCCGCCCATGAAACACGGGCAAGATGCCCGTGCCACACCTCTGCGCCTCTGCGTTAAAAATGCTCAACGTTCAATGAAAGGATAAAAATGAAACGGATAATGTTAGCGATGGCAACTGGGATGGTAATGGCTGGATGGGCGCATGCAGAGCAATCACGTACGCGCTTTATTTCGCACCGTGGCGAATCGATGAATGCGCCGGAAAACACGATGGCTGCTTTCCGCGCGGCAGTGGAGACAGGGGCGGATGGTTTCGAGTGCGATGTTTACCTCACGAAAGACAATCAGATCGTCTGTCTGCATGACAGGACGGCCAAGCGTACCGGTGGGCTGGACGTGAAGCCCAGTGAGGCCACGCTTGCCGAACTGCAAGCGCTGGATGCGGGCTCTTGGAAAGGGCCGCAATTCAAAGGCGAGCGGATGCCGACCTTGGATGAGGCGCTGACGCTGGCGCGTGACAAATTCGAGATTTATGTGGAGATCAAGTGTGGAAAGGAGATTCTGCCGCGCTTGAAGGAGGTGATGGCCGCGCAACCGAAAGCCACGCCGGAGCGTGTCCTTTTCATCTGCTTCAATGCCGACGTGATTGCGGCCGTGCGTCAGCAGTTCCCGGCGTACCGTGCGTATTGGCTGACCGGAACAGGCCCCAAAAAAGACGGGAAACCGGGACCGACCGCCGAGCAGATCATCGCGAAAGCCAAGGCGTGCCAGGCGTCGGGCGTGGATATGCAGGATTCGGTGTCGATCACGCCGGACTTCATCCGCGCGGTGAAGGCAGCCGGGCTCTCGGCCCATATCTGGACTGTCAATCGCGAACCGCGTTCGCGCGAGCTTGCTGCGATGGGCGTTGAAACCATCACCAGCGACTGCGGTGCGGCGCTCAAACGGGCGTTGTACGGAGCGTCGGACGCGCAATGAGGAGCAGTATGACCAAGCAAGGGATTGTGGCACTTGGCGTACTGCTGTTGGTCGGCGCGTCACACGCGGCTGAGAGAGTGTTGAATCCCTATCGCGACGTGGACTGGGGGACGGTCACGTACGTGCATTCGTTTTCGCATCAGCATGCGACGCACAGCCGCTTGCAAACACTGCGCGACATGGGTTACGAGCATCTGCCGATTTCTAACTATTACCCCTCGGAACCACTGTATCCTCTGCCCGAGGATTTTCGAAAGGCCAATCCCGACGTGTTAGGCGCACCGAACGCGGAACAGCACAGCACCACGGATTCGCCGATCCACTTTAATGCCATCGGCAGCTACTACACGACCGGTTACGGCGAGACGCCGCGTGTCCAGCGGGACCGTTCCCCGATCGCGCATGTCTTTCGGGGACTGCATGTGTTCGATCCGGCGCGCGAGCCGTGGCGCGGGATCTATCGCCTTGATCTGAGGTTTGACGCTGCCGCAAACAGTGGCGAAGCCTCGGTGCGGCTCACGGTGGAGGGGGCGCGGCAAGCTTCTTACAAAGATTTTTCCGAGCCGGCCGATGGCGGTATCGTGCGTGACCGGGTACTGACCCTGGCTTCGGCACGTTCGATGACGTTCAAAGCGACGGCACCGGAGATCCGCGTCCAGATCGTGTTTGATCCTGCGGTGACGCGCATCACCCAGTTTCGTCTCATGCAAGGAACCTATCGTCCGTGGCGCGATACCTTCCGGGCTGCGCTCGACGGAAGTGCACGGGACGCTGAGGGGCGTCCGATCGAGGGGCTGATGTTTCCGGAGGGGGGCGGTATCACAATCAACCATCCGGGAGAGTCGGTGACCCGCCTGGCCGAATATCTGGATTTTGACCCGCGCGTGTTGGGCATTGAGGTGTGGAACCAACACGAGATGTTCGGCGGGCAGACGTTGGAAAAGGCGGCTACAATGCCCTTCTATACGCTGTGGGACGAGGTGTTGCGGACGGGACGGCGCTGCTTCGGATTTTTCGTGAAGGACCACTGCATCTTCGGGCGCGGCCGCAATGTGCTGCTGATGCCGCCCGGCGGCGATACGGCGACACGTGAGCGTCAGGCGTTGCAAGCATATCGAAACGGCCGTTTCTTTGGCCTATTGGGCGCGATGACAGTCGGCGCAGACGGCAAGCCGACGATGCCCTACGACCAGAGCAATTTCCGTTTCACGCGTCTTGCGTTGCGCCGGGAAGCGGACAAGCCGGTGAGCCTCGATGTGTCGGTCGATGGCGCCGACACACAGCGCCGTCCGAACACGCAGATCCGGTTCATCACCGACCAAGGGGTGGCGTGCGTCGTGGATGGCAATTCGGGGTCGTTCATCTTGCCGCGATCAGCCGACGGACGCGTGGCCTGCCGCTATGTGCGAGTAGAGGCCTTTGCCTATCCGAACACCCATTCAGGCGGGCAGACGTTGACGCCTGCCGCATTCACCGCGCTGAATGTTTTTCAGATCGCGCGTCTCCACGATGTCCGGGGTGACAGCGGCGTGGTGTACATGGATGGCAAAGACGGAACCCCGCTGGGCATTGTAGACATGCTGTTCTCACAGCCGATACAGTTCGGATTTGGAATTTGTGATTTGTGACATTTTCTATCCACAGATGACACAGATTTTTTTGGGGGCATGACTCGGGTTTTTCTCACACGAAGGCACGAAGGGTACGAAGGTTTTTGGAAGGCGGGCGTTCTCGCGAGCCGTCTTCCGCGCTGCGCACGGATTTAGGAGTTAGGAGTTAGGAATTTTTTCACTTCGGCGTTCTGAGTTCAGCGTTCGGCGTTCATAAGCGGCGGCGTGAAACGCCGCCCGGACGAGCAGACGCTCGTCCCTCCCAGCACTCCGCGCGAGGCCGATCACAGGCTGGGGGCGGGCGTTCGTTGGAAATCCCAAATCAAAAATCAAAAATCTCAAATCCCAAATTGTCGTCATTCCGACGCTCACCGCTCAACGTTCAGATGATAGAGGAAGCGGGTGCCGAGTAGCGGCAGCGGTTCGGGGGGCGTGGTGTATTGGTGTACGAGCGCGGCGACTGCGACAGCGGGCGTCAGCGCGGGATCGGGATTGAATCCGCCCACGCGCCAGAGCGTGCCCCAGCCCTCCAGCCGGTAGCCGCCGATAAACCCGTCGTCGATGCCGGCCACCAGCACGGTGGCCGGGGCCGCCGGCGCGGAGGGTACGCCGCGATTGACCGAACTCACGCTCTTGGCGACGCGTGCGGCGAGTTCGGGGCCGAGCCAGGCGTTCCCGATTTCGGTCGCGTGCAGCGACTCCGGTGGTTGGTCGACCTCGCCCGCCGTGATCGGCAGGCGCAGGTGGCGGAGACCGGCAGGACCGGTGAGTTCAGTCCGCCAGGCCTCTCCCCGACGGAACACCGCGCGGTGGAAGGAGTAGGCGGCGGTCTCCCACCAGATGCCGCCGTGATTGACATACGCGCGTACGGCATCGAGCGTTTCGCGCCAGCGGTCGGGTCCCGGCGACAGAAAGATTTCGCCGTATGGGTTGACGATGGCGAAGGTCCGCTCCGGTCCTGCAGCAAGGGCGGCGGCCAGTTCATCATACGTCGCGAGCACACGCAGTGTCAGGCCGTGTTTGCGGATCAAATCTGAGGCTTCAAGTGCGGCACGCCAAGCGGCGGGCGTGACGCTCGTCAGGGCCGGGGAGACACCGGCACCGAGATCGATCACGGCGATTACGGGCTTCGCGCCGGGCCAGTCGCGCGGGGCGCGTGCGGCGCGTTCGGCTGGCGGCTGGATGCGCACGGGACTGCCACGCTGCGGCAGGGTGAGGCGTAATGCGCCGTCGGCCACTTTGAGGCGCATCGCAGGCGTGCCGTCGAGTGCGAGGTCGACACCGTTTGGGAACGGCACCGGGATCGCGACGGCGGCTCCCGGAAAACCGTAGAGCCACAACTCGCTGCGGTCGTCGGTGCGTTGCGTCACGTAGCCGGTGCCGTCCGGTGCGAGACCTGCTGTGAGGCCCGGTGCGTCGGCACGGAAGCCGTAGGCGGGCAACTGCGCACCCGCCACAGTGCGCGGGACATCGCCCAGATTACAGCGCAAGCGCACATCGCCATAGGTCGCGTCAAGCGTACCGTCATCCGATGCGCGGCGCGGGTCGCCGTCGGTGGCGAGCAACGGGGCACGATCATGTTTGAACGCGCGTAGCGGTTCGCCCAGATAACGGGCGCAGACTGTACGTTGCAGACAGGCGAGCCAAGCCAGCCATTGGGCATGTTCGTCACGTGTGAGCATCTCTGGCGTGGCGCGATAGCTGAGGCTGTACCCGAGGCCCAGTGTCCAAGAGAGCACACGGTCATTGGTGACGAACTGTCCGAGGTCATGGTGCAGGAAAATGGCCTTGTCGTGCATCAGCGCGAGAGCCAGCGGAAAGATCTCCCATGTGTCGGCAGGATAGGTGGTTTTGAAAAGGCGTACCCACGTCGGTCCGTGTTCGGTCGGGACGATTCCCCAACTCAAGCCGCTGAGGAGGGTTTGGTAGTTGGCCACACGGTCCCAACCGTTCTCGGTGCCGAGCGGCACGACGCGGCTGTCTTCGTCGTTCATCGCGATCATGCCCTCGCTGTAGGCGTAGGGGCACGGAGAGGCGGGGTTGGTGTCGTAGTGCCAGCGGCGCGCACCGCACTGATCCTGAAAGAGGATGTCGACCGGAAATTCGCGCGTGAACTGCTGCACGGTACGGCGGTTGGCCGTTTTGACGGCGGGATGCCAGAGGGTGGTGGTCCAGCCTGTGTTGTCGCTATAGCGTTCGTGACGCGGCTTGCCGTCGAGCCCTTTGAGCAAGGGGGCGTCACCTTCACGCGCAAAGGTCGGACCTTTGGGTTCATCGCACCACCAGGTGGGGTTGGTGTAGGGCGAGATCAAGTGCCCCATGGCGCGGGCGCGCGAAAAAAAGGTGCGTAGTTCGTCGGCTGTTCCGAAAGAGGGATGGGGCGGCAGATGGTCGGGGTACTCTTTGTCGAAGCCGCCTTTGAGATAGTCTGCGAAGTGGATCAGCGTGGGCATCGGCAGGCGTTCGAGAGCGGACTCCTTCTCGCGGCAGGAACCGCTCAGATAGAGCAGGGGGGCCTGCTTGAGGCGGCTGAGCGTTTCGGGGGCAATCTTGGAAGCCAGCGTGCGGGTGAGGGTGTTGGCTGCGGCGTACCGCGCGAGATCGTCATAGACGGGCGTGCCGAGCGTCATGCGTACCGTAGGCGTGCGCCAGGCGGTACCCGGTGCGACATGTGTGTGAAAGGCGTGCTCGCAGGAGCCGCCCCGCGCGTCTCCGCCGCATCCCAGTTCGCCAGGGACGAAGATCGCTTCGTGCGATGCCGCTGCGGCCCACGGCTGCGTGACGGTGCGCGGCTGCACGCGGTAGAGCGAGGCGCGGCCATGCGTCGATTCCAGATGCATGAAATCGGCAAAGGCCGACGGGTAGGAGGGCGTGTAGTTGTAGAAGCGGGTTGGGCGCAGCGCATGGTAAAAGGGATGGCCACCGACCTCGAACCAGTGTCCGCCGGCCTTGACGTATGCGCGCAAGGCGTCGAGCGTTTCGGGCAGGCCGTCGTCCGTCGGTGCGGGGATGGATTCGCCGTAGGGGTTGAGGATGCACAGGTAGTCCGATGCGCGTGCGGCTGTCAGCATGGCGTGCGGCGATGTCAACTCGGTGAAGGTCAGGCGTCCGCGTGAACGCGCGGCGATGGCGGTCAGGCGGTCACGCCACTCGGCGACCGTAACGTGACACCAGGCGCCGCGCTCCGGTCCGTTGACGAGGCTGACAAGACCGATGCGGGTGCGCGGCGTGTCGGGCACGGCGGCGAGTTTGGCAACGGTGGCGGTGACCAGCGCGAGGGCAGTGGGGGCCTCTTCTTTTTGCACGCCACCGCCGATGCGCCAGAGTCCGCCCTGAGTTCCGCCGAGACGGCTTGCCGAGAAGTAGGGGCCGTTGGGGGAGTCGACCAGCACGAGATCGGCTTGCGATGCGGTGGGAGGGCGGTTGACGATGACTGCAGTCTGATTGGCGCGTGCCACCGTCGTGGCAGAGAACCAGCGTTTGCCCTCCTCGGTCACGGTGATCGGCACGGCGGCGTCATGGTCTTTGCGCTGCACGAGGTTATCGCCGTAAAGCCGCCGGTATCCGGAAGGGCCAGCGGTTACTGCACGCCAGCCGGATGGACGGTGCTCGGGCTGCGCCTCGAAGAAACGGTGGTTCAGAGCGAGGCCGAGTCCGGTGTTGCCGTTGTGGGGCATGATAAAGCGCGTGACCGATTCCGGCGCGAAACGCAGGCGTCCGGGCAGATCGAAACGTAGGAGGAGCTGCTTGGCGGGAAAGAGGTCGGCGGTCAGTTCGATACCGTCCGGTCGTGCGTGTGCGTTGACGCGCACCGTGATCTCCGGGGCGCGGTATGTGAAGGTCCACGCATCCTGACCAGCGACCGGCGCGCAGGCAAAGGAACGGAGCGCATTGGTGGCGTGGAAGTTTAAAGCGCTGAGTGTGGAGCCGTCAGCGAAACGGGCGGACCACAGGCCGTCTTCGCCGCTCTGCCAGATCGATCCTGTTTGTCCGGTGGGGGTGACGGTCGTGATAGCGCCATGCTCCCGACTGAAGGCGACATTGCCGGACGGTGAAGTCAGCACCGGCTGGACGGCTTGTGCGAATGTAACCGGAATGATGAGGACGAGCGGAAACCTTGCGCGGATCATGTTTTTCAATCCTCGTATTTGCGGAGCAACTTAGCTTCAAACTCCTTTAGCGGACGTTGACGCACCATGATGATCTTGTAGCCACGGAATCGCCACCATTTGCGGACGCGCAGTTGCCAGAGCAGGATCTTTTCGCGCGAGGTGCCGAGCGACTCCGGCGCGAGTTGTGCCCAATGTTTGTAGATGCCGGAGAGGTCGAGCCGTTCCAGCAATTTTCGCAGACATGTCGGCATACGGCGGGTGGAGAGCGCCGACTGGAAATCGATCAGGGCCGGCTCGCCCGCCGATGTGACTAAGATGTTATTGGCGTTACGCAGATCAAGATGCACAAGCTGCTGGCGATGCATGGTTCTGACCTGAGCCTCTAGCCGTGTGAAGAATGTGGGCGGAAGTTCGCCTGGCGCAAAGGTTTTGAGCGCGCGGCTCGGGACGAATCGCTGGGCCAGTGCAAAGCGGTCGAGGCGAATGCTTGACGTTGGCGTGAAGCCGCCTGCCTCGACACGCTGCAGGAACGCGCATTCGCGCCGTATCAGCCAAGCACCGAGCGTCCAGCGTACTGGTAAGAGACGGGGGCTGAAGTCTTTGACAAACCACTCTTCACCGCCGACCGTGACGCGCCAGCAGTCGGCATTACACCACTTGCCTTTCTGGATGCAGGTCTTGTCAGCTTTCGTAAAGGTGTCTCGATTAAGTTTCATGTGTAGTGAGGACGGTAACCGTCGAAGTCCCCCTTTTCGTACACGACCCGTGTCGTGTCGTGCGCTCCTTTATACGATGTTCGCGGGTTGTGTGCAAGCCCAGACGTTCTGGGTTGAGTTATAGGACAGGTTCGCTTACACTTCCTTTCACAGGCCCGATACAGGTTAGAGGCGACATGACAGATGAAACGAAAGGAATGGACACGATGTTGACAACGAGAAACGCGCTAATGGCGGTGGCGGGATGCTTGGGGATCGTTTGGGCGGCCTGTGCGCAGGCCGAGGTGATACCGGTCTGGCCTGCTGGCAAGATCCCATTGAAGACCAGCGATGCAGCGGAACGCGTGACGCCGTCAAAAGACGATATCGTGCGGCTGACGGATGTCAATGAGCCAACGCTGACTGTGGCGCTTGCACCGGATGTCGGCCGTCCGACGCCTGCGGTGATGATCTGCCCCGGCGGCGGGTATGGCATTCTCGCCTGGAACCACGAGGGTACCGAGGTGGCCGCATGGCTGAATGCGCAGGGCATCTCCGCTTTCATACTCAAATACCGTGTGCCCAAGAACCGCGACGCCGCATTCTGCGACGCCCAGCGCGCCCTCGGCCTGATCCGCGCGAAAGCCTCGGCGTACCGCGTTGATCCCAAGCGGATCGGCATCATGGGGTTCTCGGCCGGCGCACATCTCTCGGTACGTGTCAGTACGGATTTTACGAAGCGCTTCTACACGCCGGTTGACGAGGTCGACGCCGTGTCGTGCCGCCCTGATTTCGCGCTTATCATCTACCCGGCCTATCTCCATCGCGACGGGTTCACGCTGGCGCCGGAATTGCCGGTTACGGCTCAGACGCCGCCGACCTTTCTGTTGCAAGCTCAGGATGACAAGCCGTATGTTGACAGCAGCCTGGCCTACTTCATCGCACTCAAGGCCGCAGGCGTACCCGCCGAGATGCATCTTTTTCCAGATGGCGGCCACGGGTATGGCCTACGCAAGAGACAGAAGAGTACCGATGCCTGGCCGGACCTTGCGGCCACATGGCTCCGGCGCGTGACTCAGTAGGGGACGGGAAACGAAAAATGAAACGGATGCTACTGTTGCTGTTTTTGGGTGCCGCCGCCGCGCACGCGCAATTTACGGCGGATGAGATGATCCAACCGTGCGCCTACACGAACGCGGCCGGTGAGATCGTGCGTTACCGGCTGGCCGCACCACAGTTTCCGGACGCGGGACGCAAGTATCCGCTCATTCTTTTTCTCCACGGTTCCGGCGAGTGCGGCACCGACAATCAAAAGCAGGTCAAGGTGGGGTTGCCCGCGCTGGTGGGAACGCTCTTGCGGCGTAAGGTCGCGGAGCCCGTGCTGCTGGTTGCGCCGCAATGTACGATGACCAACGGCTGGGTACGCCGTCTGGCCATGCATGAGTCGTTCACGGCCGATCCCGGCCACACGCCAGCGTTGGCGCAGGCGTTGGAACTGGTACGGCATCTTGTGGCCGAGCGTCAGGCTGATCCCGACCGTCTCTACATCACCGGCCTTTCATACGGTGGGTTCGGCACATGGGATGCGATTCAGCGCGAGCCGGAGTTGTTCGCGGCGGCGATTCCGATATGCGGCGGCGGGGATGTGCGGCGCGTGGGCGCGTTGCGTCGCCTGCCGATCTGGGTGTTTCATGGCAGCGCCGATAAGAATGTGCCGGTGGCATGCTCGCGCCGAATGGTGGAGGCGCTCAAACGATCCGGCAACCGCAAGGTACGTTATACGGAATACGAAGAGGCGGGCCACGCTGTGTGGGACCGTGTTTACGGTGATGACGAGGTGCTGGCGTGGCTGCTGCAACAGACGCGCGCGCGCAAGCCGTGGTGGAAATTCTGGTGAGTGAGGGGAGAATCATGCGAATCATAAAATGGCGGACAGCATGGGTGCTGGCGGTGGCGGCGTGGGCAGTTTTAGCGCACGCTTCGGTCTTCGAGATGCCGCAGAAATTTCCGCGCCATGTGCAGCTTCAACAGCAGTTGATCCAAAGCGTCCGTGCGGGACGGATCGAAGAGATGGAGCGCGTCTGCCGCGAAGGTGTCGCGTTGTTGCCGCAGGACCCGACCTGGCAGTATAATCTGGCGTGCGCGCTCGCCTATCGAGCAGACAAAGCAGAGGCTTTCGCTGCGTTGGAACGCGCCATCGAACTGGGGTTCCGCGATCCGGCGGCGATCCGCAACGATGATGACCTCAAACAGCTTGCCGCGTTGCCGCAGTTCGCGACACTGCTCACCAAAGCTGAGTCGTTACAGGGGAAGCCGGTGGATGGCGTGCCGCAGGTCAGTCCCAGTGTCGTGTTCATGGGGAACCCGGCTGAGATCCATGGGTCCAATACGGTGTGGGATTTCGAGGCCGGCTGTTTCAAAACGCTCTTTACGCTACGTAATGTCGACCTCAAAAAGATCTCCGCCTATGCTGATTCTTACAACGGCCCGGCATCCGGCGTGATCCGGGGGTGGATGACGGAAGAACGCGCGTCAGGCAATTTCGGTGATCTCTATGTGAACCGTGACGATGGCCATTCGCAGTTGGACGTGACCAATTTCCCCGGCCTCACGCCGGTGGTATACGGCGAAGAGGCGCGTCCCCATAAGGTGCATTTGGGCCTGCCGAATACGCTTTTCGGTCAGCCAGTGATCGGCAATTCATCCATGTCGATGACTACGGGACCGCTCTGGCGCAGCCTGCCGCGTACCATCGTTACCGATCCCTTCCAACCGTTCGTCGCCCTGCGGCTCTACCTCAACAACCAGTGCTGGTTCTACCCCGAACACAGGGATCACGATCCCGAGAATGGCGACCTTTATCCGGCCAATACGCCGTATTATGTCATCAGCCAGGGCTCTTCGTTTTCCGACAAACCTTTCATGGAGGCATTCGCGGCCGCGATGGCGGCCTTCACGCCGGAAGTCAAACGCCTGTTGGTCACGCGTCAGGCTTTGGTCCCGACGCTCCAGATGATCTTGCGCGCCACGCAGCGCACGGTGAAGCAACCGGACGACTATCTGACCGGTGCGGCGCATCCGGTCGTTTTCGACGTCCGTGATCTGAACGTCGAAGCAATGGTCCGGATGGCGAATGCGCTCACGCCGGAACAGATTCCGCCACTCGTGACGCTACGCACGCTCAAAGACGCGCAGACCGAGCCCGGCGTCGATTATTTTGATATGCGCCCGGAAGGTCTGTTCGATACGCCGTTCGCGATCGCCCGAGTGGTGCGCGGGGTCGGGCGCACACGCAGCATGACGATCGGGGCTGCCGCCGCGCCGCAACCATCGCCCGGAACCGTCTATCACTGGGTCGTGCTGCAAGGCGATCCTGAGAAAGTCAAGATTCAGCCACTCAAGCCTGACGGTTCGCAGGTCACTGTCACGGTGGCGTATCACGGCGTCTACCGGCCGAAGGGAGCAGACGGCCTGCCCACAACATTGCAGACCAGCCGTGTTGATCTCGGGTGTTTTGTGAAGCACGGATCGTACTATTCAGCGCCGTCAATGGTATCATTCTACTACCTACCCAATGAGGAGCGCTTGTATCGTGATGACGGGCAGATTCAGTCGGTGGACTACACCAACAGCGCACATCGTTACGCCGATCCGCTTCTCACCATGCAAAAAGGCTGGAAGGACCTGTACACACACAATGCACAGGGGCAACTGACCGGATGGTACCGCAGACGAACGGGGGCCGCTCCGGAACGCTTCACCCATCGCGGCCACCGGGTGTTGGCGACCGACACGCAGGACCGCCCCACAAAGGCATGCGGTGTGGAGTATCTGCCGCGTCAGGCCGGTGCCGGATTGCCGCCGACGTTGACGTACGCGGACACGCAACAGCGGTTTACCTACACCTACGAAAACGATGCGGATCAGGTGGGGCGGGTGACGGAAGACGAATGATCGTTTAGATGGAGCCAGCAGACGGGATCGAACCGACGACCTCATGATTACAAATCAAGTGCTCTACCAACTGAGCTATGCTGGCGTCATTATCGAATGTGCGACCTAATGGGTCTGATAAATAACGGGC
>DUPH01000425.1 GCA_012838435.1 Lentisphaerota bacterium
ACGGAAACAGAGCCATGCCTTTCCGTGTGTTCGGTGTGTTCCGTGGTTAAACAATCGATCCCGATAGCGATCCCGATCCCGATTTGGATGAAACCATGAAATCATGAAACCATGAAACCATGAAACCTTGAAACCAGAAACCAAAGAGAGTTGAAGGTTCAACTGCTCTTTTTAGGATTACCAGTCATGAAGGTAACACGATGAGCCGAAGCGACCATTTTTTCTTACTCGATGTCCTCGCACCTCCCCTTGTTTGCAGGTGTGGCACGGGCATCTTGCCCGTGATTCATGGGCGGGACGCCCGTGCCACGAAGGGGTTTGCAAGAGCCTTGTCCGTTTTGGTGTTCTCGGCCGTGACTTTCGCGGCGGGAGAGGCCGCTGCCGCCAAGAAATACATCTTCTCGGGCTGGGATCTCGGTGATGCTACACCCGCGGAGATCCTTAAATACGCGAACGAGTTTGACAAGACGGCATGCGACGGCGTCGCGATTTCGCTTGCGGGGGCGTTCCCCGGGGCTGACTCGTTCCGTCGCCGACATATCGCTGAGGAGCCACGATGGACGGATGCCGAACTCGATGCGTTCGTCCCGACGTTTATGGAGATCACCAAGCACCCGTCGCTCTCCCACTCCTTCGTTTCGGTTTCAGCCCATCCGCGCAAGGCGCGTTTCGCGTGGAATGACGACGCAGCATGGGGGCTCTTTCGCGACAACCTCGCGGCCATTGCGCGCTTCGCGAAGAAGACGCGCCTTGAGGGTATCCTCACGGACTTTGAGGATTACTGGAGGAAAAAACAGTTCGAACTCCAGCCTGAGGATGGCGACTACCGTGCTACGGCGTTGCTGGCGCGTCAGCGCGGACGTGAACTCTTCGGTGCGGTGTTCGCCGCTTTTCCAGAGGCGGTGATCCTCTCGTATCAGTTGCTCACGACCGACACCGCTTACGCCCGCAGTGACGATCCTGCGGGGCTTATGCTCGACAAGCAAGATCTCTGGCCGGCGTTCGCGAACGGCATCCTTGATGCGATGCCGCCGACGGCGAAACTGGTGGACGGCAACGAGAGCTTCGGCTACATGGCCAAAGCGTCGAATCAGGATTTCTACCGGAGCGTCCGCGACCAGCTTGTCGCGGTACTACCGCTCGTCGCGCAGGAGAACCGTGCGAAGTACCGTGCGCAGGTCTCCGTGTCGTTTGGGCTCTACATGGACTCCTATTCGGTCGGCACCAACTCCGCCTATTACTTCGGCCCCGTTCGCGGCAAGCGTATCCACCACTTCGAGGACAACCTTCGCCAAGCGACGGAGTGTGCCGACGAGTACGTTTGGTTCTGGGGCGAGAAGGGCTTCTGGATCGACTGGCCTGCAGACCTCAAGGAGCAGAGCGGCAACACGTGGCGCTCAAGCGGCAACGGCACTTGGCGCGGCAAATACTACGAAGGCGGATGGGGGCTCATCAAGCCTTGGTCGAAGACGCTCGACGGCGACTTCGACCTCATGGCGCGCGGCGTCAAGGAGCCGATTCGCTGTGTTCGCGAGCAACTCGCTCTCCAAAAAGCTGAAGGACGATTCGAGAACCTCGTGAAGGCACTGCCCAAACCGGACGGCGCGGGACACGTCCATCAGCGCATCACCAACCTTGAGACGGACGGCTGGTACGGGGTGCGCGTCCTTGGTCGCGGCAAGATCGTGCGCGGCAATGTCTACTTCCAGTGGCATGGCCGTTGGCGCTGGAACCTCGGCAACTTCCGCCTCCAGTTTGCCCAAGCTGACATAGAGGGTTGGCGTGAGGGCCACGCGCTCGTGCGCATCCCCGACGGCGCGACCGACATCTTTCTCATTCTCGACGGCAAGCGTGAGGACAAGACATCGACAACCGAGTTCAAGGAACTCGAGATTTTCCGCATCCGGTAAAGGGATAGTGAATAACGCTCTTTTAGGTTAAACCAGGCTGCGCCACATTGTGTCCGCGCACTTTGATGTGCAGCTCGCGCAGTTGCTTCTCGGTGACCTCTGAAGGCGCGTTCATCATCAGGTCTTGCGCCTTCTGATTCATC
>DUPH01000426.1 GCA_012838435.1 Lentisphaerota bacterium
GAAAACACCAAAGAAGAGACGGAAAACGGAGAGACATGATGACCAGCTTCCACACTACCGAAAAGCGCCCCTCTCAAATCCCGGCAAGCTCCCTTTCCGTGTATTTCGTGTATTCCGTGGTTCCAGCAAAAACCACAGACCACACAGACCACACAGAAAGCTCCCGCCGCCGCGCACTATCCCTTTCCGTGTGTTCAGTGTATTCCGTGGTTCCAACAAAAACCACAGACCACACGGATCACACAGAAAACACCCGCCGCCGCGCTTCTCCCTTTCCGTGTATTCAGTGGTTCCAAACAAGACTACAGAACACACAGACCACACAGAAAGTGCCCGCCGCCGCGCTTCTCTCTTTCCGTGTATTCAGTGTATTCCGTGGTTCAAAATGGTAAGTAGAAGGAAGCGTTATGTGTGACTTTGCGACCAACGAAAAACACCTCTCTCAAATCCCGGCGTTACAGCTTCTGATCAACCTGGGCTTTGAGTTTTTGACTCCCGCCAAGGCACTCAGCGAGCGGCAGGGGCGCTACTCCAACGTCCTACTGGAAAATATCCTGCGCAAGCAGCTCAAAGAAATCAACCGCATCCGCTACAAAGGCGGCGAGTATCTCTTCAGCGAGGAGAATGTGCAGTCCGCCATCCAAAAACTGAAGAACATCAAGTACGATGGGCTCTTGAAAACCAACGAGGCCATTTACGACCTGATCACGCTGGGAACAGCCTTGGAGCAGACCATCGAAGGCGACTCTAAAAGCTTTACCATGAACTATGTCGACTGGCGCAATCCCGACCGCAATGCGTTTCATGTCGTGGTGGAGTACGGCGTCGAACGTTCCCGTTCAACGGAAACCGCCAGGCCGGACATCGTTCTCTTTGTCAACGGCATTCCGTTCTGCGTAATTGAGTGCAAGGCACCGCAGATTGAGATAGAGCAAGCTGTTTCACAGTCGATCAGAAATCAGAGCGACGACTACATTCCGAAACTTTTCATCTACAGCCAGATGGTCTTGGCGTTGAACAAAAACAGCGCGATGTACGCCACAACGGGTAGCGCCGCAAAATTCTGGAGCGTCTGGAAAGAGCCCCAGATGAAATGCGGCGAGTGCGAATATGAAAAACTCGCGGCTTGCGTCAATCAGCCCTTGAGCGTGGAAGATGTCGCCAATATCGCAACGACCTTTGGCGTCAGGCCGGAGTGTTTCACCGGCAACAGGCTGGTGACCGAACAGGACAAAACCCTTTTCTCGCTCTGCCGTCCGGATCGGCTTCTGGAACTGGCGTGGAAGTTCACGGTGTTCGACGGCGGTCTCAAAAAGATTGCCCGTTATCAGCAGTATTTTGTCGTCAAGTCCATATTGAGCCGGGTCAAGCAGTTCGATGACAACGGCGTGCGCAAGGGCGGTGTGATCTGGCACACGCAGGGTTCAGGCAAATCCCTGACCATGGTGATGCTGGTTCGCAATCTGGTCTTGGACTCGGAAATTCCGGCACCGCGAATTATTCTGGTGACCGACCGTGACGATCTCGACAAGCAACTGGGGAACACCTTCGCCGCTTGCGGTCTTGCGGCAAACAGCGCCACGTCGGGGCGGAACCTGCTGGAGCTGATCGAAAGAAAGGAAGCGGGGATTATCACAACCCTCATTCACAAGTTCGACAAGGCCTATGCAGTAAAAAAATATCAGGATGACTCGCCTGACATTTTCATGCTGGTGGATGAGGGGCACCGTACCCAATTCGGCTCTTTCGCCGCCCAAATGAGACGGATGTTGCCCCGCGCCTGCTACTTGGGCTTTACCGGCACGCCGTTGCTAAGGAAGGAAAAGAACAGCTTCGCCAAGTTCGGCAAGTTGGTGGAGCCCCACTACTCCATCAAGCAGGCCGTTGAAGACAGTGCGGTGGTTCCGCTTCTGTACGAGGGGCGGCATGTGGAGATGACGCAAAACAAAGAGGCTGTCGATCTATGGTTTGGACGGTACACGCAGGGGCTGACCACAGAGCAGCAGGCGGATCTGAAGCGAAAATATGCGCGGGCGGAGATGTTGAATAAAGCCGATCAAGTCGTTTACATGAGGGCTTTTGATATCAGCGAGCACTTCCGTGCAAACTGGCAGGGCACTGGCTTCAAAGCGCAACTGGTGGCACCGGGCAAGGCAACCGCACTCAAGTACAACGCGTACCTGAACGAGATCGGCATGGTCAGCTCCGAGGTGGTTATCTCAGCACCGGACACGCGCGAAGGCCACGAGGAGACCGATGACGAGCCTACAGATGAGGTGGTCAAGTTCTGGGAAAAAATGATGAGGCGCTATGGTAGCGAAGAGGAGTATACCAAGCAGCTCATCAACCAGTTTAAACACGGCGATGAGCCTGAAATCCTGATTGTCGTTGACAAGCTGCTCACAGGTTTTGATGCGCCGCGCAATACGGTTCTCTATTTATGCCGGGTTCTCAAAGAGCATAGGTTGCTTCAGGCCATTGCGCGGGTCAATCGGTTGCACGAGGGCAAAGAGTTCGGCTTTATTATCGATTACGTGAGCGTTCTCGGTGAATTGGACAAAGCGTTGACCATGTATAACGCATTTGAACGTTTCGACGAGTCTGATCTGGTCGGCATTCTGACATCCATCCATAGAGAAATCGAAAAACTGCCGGGACGTTATTCCGATCTTTGGGATCTCTTCAAAACGGTGAAGCACTCTTACGACGAAGAGGCATACGAAGTACTGCTGGCTGACGATGAACTCCGAGAAGAGTTTTACAGCCGTCTTTTGGAGTTCGGAAAAACTCTGAGCATCGCGCTTTCTTCAGAGAAATTCCTGACCGAAACCGATGAAAACACCCTGTCCAGATACAAGGCCGACCTCCGAAAGTTCCAGTCACTCAAGGCATCCGTCAGGCTCCGTTATGCAGAGGCCGTCGATTACAGGGATTATGAGCCTAAGATCAAAAAGCTGTTGGACACGCATATCCAGGCCAACGAAGTTTTGCGGCTCAATGAGCCGGTCAATATCTTTGACGACGACGCCTTTATGACGGTCAAGGAGGAGCAGGGCGTTTACCAGACCGGAAAAACAACGGCTTCAAAGGCTGACGCGATTGCTTACGCCACGAAAAAGGTCATCGCCGAAAAGATGGGCGAAGACCCTGCGTTTTACGAGAAGTTTTCAAAACTGATCCAGCAGGCGATTGAAGATTTCAGGGTCAAACGGCTATCCGACATGGACTACTTGAAAAAGGTCGTTGAAATCCGCAACAAGGTCGTCGACAAAGTCCACGATGATGTGCCGGACATCCTTTCCGGCAATGAAGATGCCATGGCGTATTTTGGCGTGGTCAAACCGTTCCTTACCGCCCATGGGTTGACCGAAGAAGATGTTGAAGCGGCTGCGGCTGACACAGCCATCGCTCTTCATGGCATCTTGGAAAAACACCGGAAGGTTCACTTCTGGGATGACGAAGACGCGCAGAAACAGGTGATCAACGACATTGACGATTATCTCTACGATGAACTCGGGGCAGGGAGAGGCATCGAATTATCGCTTGAGCAGATGGATGACATCATCAAGAAAGTATTGCAGGTGGCCAAGCACAGGGATTACAAGTAATGGGCGCGTCAATCCCTAGTAGCCAGCACTCGGTTGTTTATGGACGGAAGACCATCGATTTCAGTTTGCTGTACTGTGACCGAAAGACGATGGAAATTGCGGTTTGTCCTGATGCTTCGGTTGTGGTCAAAGTGCCTTTGCGCACCGATATTGCGGTGGTAGAAAAGAAAATCATCAAGCGAGCACGCTGGGTTTTCAAGCAACTGAACTATTTCAAGCAGTTTGACCCCAGGACGCCAAAGCGTTGTTATGTGAATGGCGAGACCCACCTGTATCTTGGAAAGCAATACCGCTTGAGGCTGGAAAAAGGCGGAGAAAACGCTGTTAAATTATCTCGCGGATTTTTCCGCATCACCTGCCGAGACGCGCCGACTCCCACCGTTGCCAAAAAACTGCTGAGCGACTGGTATTCAAAAAAGGCGCAGGTTCAATTTGCCGAAAGCATGGAACGCTGTTGGCAAAAACTGAATGGTCTCGATGTCTGTCGCCCCAAGCTTGCCATCAGGCGAATGCGAAAAAGGTGGGGAAGCCTTTCAGAGAAGGGCACATTAACCCTCAATGTGGATCTGATCAGGGCACCCAAAGAGTGCATTGACTATGTTGTGACCCATGAGTTGTGCCATCTGAAACATCGCGATCACAGTCCAGAGTTTTACAAGCTCCTCGAATCGCTCGTTCCAGGCTGGGAAAGGATGAAGCAGAAACTCGAACTCAGCATGGTTTAGGACGCGGGGGAAAAACTTGGTTTTGCAGGCTTGGCTTTCTTTCCTTGCCCGCCGTTGGTGTTTGGGTTACGCTGGGGAACAGTGGACTTGGTGGACGTAGTGGACAGAGTAGACGTAGAGGGTGCTTTATGGCTGGGCAGGAGCCTTTGATTCCTAAGCATGGCGGCTACCGCAAGCTGAAAAGTTTTCAGGTCGCGCAACTGGTCTATGATGTGACGGTGCGTTTTTGCGACCGTTACATAGACCGGCGCAGCCGCACCCACGACCAGATGGTGCAGGCGGCCCGTTCCGGCGTGCAGAATATCGCCGAGGGTTCCCAGGCATCGGCCACTTCGAAGAAGACGGAACTCAAGCTGACCCAGGTGGCTCGTGCTAGCTTGGAAGAACTGAAGCTTGACTACGAGGATTTTTTGCGTCAGCGGAATGCAGCGCAGTGGCAGCGGGAGCATCCACTGCGGCAGGAACTGATTGATCGGCGGTGCCGAACCGCCGATGAGGTGGCAGCGTGGGTGGTACAGGCCGCGAAGAGAAGCGTGGAGCGCGGACAAGCTTCTGAAATGTCCACCAAGTCCACTCTGTCCACCGTGTCCACAGACCCCGCCGACCTTTACCCCGCGCTCTCCGCCAATGCCGCACTCGCCTTGCTGGCCGTGGCCTGCACACTGCTCGACCGTCAGGTGGCGCGGCTGGCTGCAGATTTCGAAAACGAAGGCGGCTTTACCGAGCGCCTCTATCGGGTGCGAACCGCCAAACGGAGAACCCAACCATGAAACCAACCACTGAAGCCGCCTCACCACGTATCCGCCTGCCGGCTGAATGGGAGCCGCAGGATGGCGTGATGCTCACATGGCCGCATGCGGGCACGGACTGGGCGCCGATGCTTGATACGGCGGTTGCTTGCTTTGCCGCGATTGTGCGCGAGATCGTTAAGCGTGAACGCTGTCTGATTGTCTGCCGCGATGCGGCGGAGGTTCGCCGTGCGCTGCCTGACCTCTATGCCGAACTTTTGATCTGCGAACTGGAGACGGATGATACGTGGGCGCGCGACCACGGCCCCATCAGTGTGTTCGAGGACGGGTGTCCCTGTCTGCTTGACTTCACCTTCAATGGCTGGGGCATGAAGTTCGCGGCCGCCCACGACAATCTCATCACGCGCGAGTTGTACCGTCGCGGTTTCTTCCAACCGCAAGTCGCCTACCGCAACCAGTTGCATCGCGTGCTCGAGGGCGGCGCCATCGAGTCGGATGGACAAGGCACGCTGCTCACTACTGCGACCTGTCTGCTGTCGGCCAACCGCAACGACCACTATTCAAAGGCGGAGCTTGAGACGTTCTTCAAGGAGGCGTTCGGTCTCGACCGCATCCTCTGGTTGCGTCACGGCTATCTGGCCGGCGACGATACCGACAGCCATATCGACACGCTGGCGCGCCTCTGCGACGCCCGTACGATCGCCTACGTACAGAGCGACGATCCGACGGACGAACATGACGATGCGTTGCGGCGTATGGAGGAAGAGCTGCGCGCCTTCCGCACTGTTGACGGTCATCCCTACACGCTGATCTCGCTGCCCATGGCCGATCCCGTCCACGATCCCGAGGACGGCCATCGCCTGCCGGCGACCTACGCCAACTTTCTGATCCTCAATGGCGCTGTTCTCGTGCCGACATACGCGTCGCCGAAAGACGTGCTGGCTCTTGAGCGTCTGGACGGGGCGTTTCCCGGACGCGAGATCGTCGGCATCGACTGCCGCCCGCTCATCCGCCAGCACGGCTCGCTTCATTGCGTCACCATGCATATTCCTTCAGGCTTCTTAAAAGTCCAAAAAGCCGAGCAATGCCCCCAAAAAAAACTCTGCGCCTCTGCGCCTCTGCGTTAATTAAACTGCGGTTATCAAAAAATTGTAGTCGAGGCTTGCATTTTCAACCGACGCGAAGCATGATGTGGTGTGGTTTGCGAGTGGGTTGTAGCGGGGTGCTGCTTCCTCGGGCGCAAGATGGAGGAGGAGAATATCATGAACAAAAATAACGTTTTTACTTGTCTCTTTACCGTAATCGCGGCGATGTTCCTTGCATCGTGCGACACGTCCTGCTCCCCTCGATGGCATGCCACCGATGCGCCAACAGGGTATGACAAGAAGTACGCAGCCTGTGTTAGTGAGGCTTATGAGCGCGAGTACATGGAAGGCATGGACTTCAACACGGAGGAGTATAAGAACTACGATGAAAACCGGCTGAAGTTGGTGAAGGATGCGCCGCTCTCCACGTTCGGGGCGGATGTCGATACCGCAGGCTATACGAACATGCGCCGGATGCTGAGGGATGAAAATCGTCTGCCGCCCAAAGATGCCGTGCGCGTGGAGGAGTTCCTGAACTATTTCGAGTACGCTTATCCGCAACCGCCCAAAGACGGGAAGTTCGCTACCACGTTCGAGATGGGCACATGTCCGTGGAATGCGCAGCGCCAACTCCTGCTCGTCGGCATTCAGGCGAAAAGCACGGAACTGGCGAACTTGCCGCCGTCGAGCTTTGTGTTTCTCATCGACAATTCCGGCTCAATGACGGACGCGATGCCGCTGCTGCGTGAGTCGATGACCATGCTCGCCAAACAGTTGCGGCCGCAGGACAATATCGGCATCGTCACCTACGGCGGCGGCGCCAAGGTGTTGATCAAATCGGCCACCGGAGACGATGGCAAGAAGATTCAATCCGCCATTGAGGGACTGACTGCCGGAGGGCACACTCCGGGGGCGGCCGGCATCAAAACGGCCTACGATCTGGCGGCAAAGAACTTCATCAAGGGCGGCAACAACCGTGTCGTGCTTGTGACCGATGGCGACTTCAATGTTGGCGTCAGCAGCGAATCGGAGTTGATCTCGCTGATCGAGAAAAAGCGGGAGACGGGGGTCTATCTCACAGTCATTGGCATGGGCTTTGGCAACTATAAAGACAACAAGATGAAGATGCTGGCCAACAAGGGTAACGGCAACTACATCTACATCGACTCCTTGCGGGAGGCGCGTCATGCGCTGGTCAACGAGATGAGCGGCAGGATGTTCACGCTGGCGCGCGATGTCAAGTTCCAGGTCGAGTTCAACCCGGCCCGTGTCTTTGCTTACCGTCTTGTGGGCTATGAGTTCCGCAAACTGGAAGATCGCGACTTCAACGACGACACGAAGGACTCCGGAGAGGTCGGCGTGGGGCACCAGATCACCGTGCTCTACGAGATGGTGATGGCCGACGCGCCGGAGGCCGTAAAGAAAGAGGCGGTCGGCGACGTGGACGCGCTCAAATACCAGTCTCCCGTTGCGCAGGCGGGTACGGCGCAGTCCAACGACATTCTCACGTTCAAGCTCCGCTATCAGGAGCCGGAGGGCGATGCGGGCAGCAAGCTGCTGGAGTTCGTCCTGCCGGCACAGCCGGAGGCGACGGAGAACTGGGGCTGGGCGTCGGCTGTTGCTGAAGTCGCTCTGCTCCTGCGCGATTCGCCGAACAAGGGCAATGCGGACTACGCCGCTGCCATCAAACGCGCCCAAGCAAATGTGGGCGATGATCCGGATGGCAGACGCGCGGAATTCCTGCACCTCGCTGCGGTTGCGCGTAAGCTCGCCGCTGCAGAAAAAGCGGAAAAGTAGGCCGGGTTTATTTAACGCAGAGACGCAGAGACGCAGAGTTTTTGGGGGCTACCGGTACTGCCGAGACTGCGGGTAGTACCGGTAGGATCGGCAGTGGCGGCAGTGGCGGTAGTAGCGGCGTAAACGCCGCCCACAAAACGAGATTATGGGCGCATCGAAATCTTGATTGGATGGGAATGATGAAACTTGGAATTGTACAGAGAAGTTGCGGACCGGACAGGGATGCCAACATCGCAGGGCATGCGGAGATGATCCGCGATTGCGCACGGCAGGGCGCGGAGTTGATTGTGTTACAGGAGTTGCACAACAGCCTCTATTTCTGCCAAACCGAAGATCCCGCGCTCTTCGATCTGGCTGAGCCCATCCCCGGGCCGAGCACGGAGACCTTCGGCGCGTTGGCGCGTGAGCTGGGCGTGGTGCTGGTGCTCTCGCTCTTTGAGCGCCGTATGGCGGGGCTCTATCACAATACCGCCGTGGTGCTGGAGCGCGATGGCTCGATGGCGGGCAAGTACCGCAAGATGCACATTCCCGACGACCCTGCCTACTACGAGAAGTTCTACTTCACGCCCGGCGATCTGGGCTTCGCGCCGATCGACACTTCGGTCGGTCGGCTTGGGGTGCTGGTCTGCTGGGATCAGTGGTATCCCGAGGCCGCGCGTCTGATGGCGCTGGCCGGCGCGGAACTGCTCATCTATCCCACCGCGATCGGCTGGGAGAGCAGCGACAGTGCGCCTGAAAAAGCGCGTCAGCGCGATGCTTGGATCACCGTGCAGCGTGCGCATGCCATCGCCAATGGTCTGCCGGTCGTGAGCGTCAACCGCACCGGTTTCGAGCCCGATCCATCCGGCGTGACGGGCGGTATCCAGTTCTGGGGCAGCAGTTTCGTTGCCGGACCGCAGGGCGAGATGCTCTTGGAGGCACCCACCGATAAGGAGGCCGCGCTGGTGGTGGAAATCGACCTCGCGCGCTCTGAGACAGTGCGCCGCATGTGGCCCTTTTTCCGCGACCGCCGCATCGATACCTTTGGCGATCTCACTAAGCGCGGAATAGAGCGCCCAGCTTTTTGCCCAGCAGCAGACTGCTGCCGATAAGCGTGACGGTCAGGAAGAGCATCGCCCAGACACCGAGTGCCGACGCGAGATAGCGTCCGACCCCCACGAGCTGGAAGAGTTCGAAGATGGTCTTGGTGATTGGGTAGAAGGCCTTTTTCTGCGCCAGCATCAAGCTGTCTGAAACCTCCAGCATGCTGAAGGCGAAGGCCAGTAACGCACCAGCGATCAAGTTGGCGGTAATCAGCGGTAATGTCACGCGGCGCAACGTGGTGACCGGCGGTGCGCCGAGATTGGCGGCGGCTTCCTCCAGCGTGACGGAGGTTTGCTGCAAGCCCGATACAGCGGCGCGCACCATGAATGGCAGACGGCGCACGGCATAGGCCAGCACGAGGAAGAGTGTCGGATTTTCGCGCACGTCGAGCAGTGTGGCGAGGGCGGGATGCGCCTTGATGGCGGGGTGTTCAGCGAGCGACGCACTGACCGCGAGAAAGCCGAAGGCCATCACCAAACCCGGTACGGCGAGCGGGATCATCGCCATTGCGTCGAGCGCATGGCGCACACGCAAGCGCGAGCGCGTCACGACCCATGCCACGGCGATGCCGAGCGTGAGATTGACGGCGACAGCGAGCGAGGAGAAGAGCAAGCTGTTGCGGATCGCACTGAGGGTCATGTCATGACCCAGTGCCGCAGCGTAATGGGCGGTGGTGAACGCGCCAGGCAACACCGTGCGGTACCAGGTGCCGGGCACCGAGATACTCGTCAGCACCACGCCGATGTGCGGCATCAACGCCAACAGGATGACAGCCACGAACGGCAGCGCGGCCAGTAGAGCAGCACCGCCGCGTAGCGGACGCGGCGCGTGGGGAATCACAGCTTTGGCTTGCATGGCGTAGGCGCGTCCGCCGAAAAGCAGACGTGTGACGGCGTAGAGCGTGACACTCGCCGTGAGCACCACCGTCACCAGCGCGTAGGGGAAGGGGCTGGCGCTGATCTCTTTAAGTTCGTCGTAGACCTGCACCGCTGCGCAGCGCGAGTAGTTGAGGATCAGCGGTGTGCCCAGTTCGGTGAAGGCCGCGATGAAGACCAGCGTGCAACCGGCGAAGAGGCCCGGCATCACCAGTGGCAGGGTGATGCGGCGGAAGCGCGTCCAAGCACCCGCGCCGAGATTCTGCGCGGCCTCGTCGAGCGCCGGGTCGATGTTGGCCAGCGCCGCCGCGACATTCAGGTAGATGATCGGATAAAAGGCAAGCGCCTGTAAGAGCACGACGCCCGCCATGCGCGCGCGACCGAGCCAGTCGATCGGTCCGCAGCCGAGCAGCGCATTCAGAGAACCGTAAGGCCCGAGCATCTGCATCACGCCGATCGCACCTACGAAGGGCGGCAGCACCATCGGCACCAGCAGCAGTGCGGTGAGTGTACGCTGACCGCGAAAGGTGTAGACGTGCGCGAGCCACGCTAGCGGAATGGCCAGCAGCGCCGCGAGGCCCGTCGCACTTACTGCTAGGCGCAAGCTGTTGGCCAGTCCCTCAGCGTAGATCGGGTTGCGGAAGACACCCGCCAGATAACGCACCGTGAAGCGGCCGTTGACCCAAAATCCGCCGCCGACCACCGTGAGCACCGGCCAGATCAGTAGCAGGCCGAACACGGCGGTCAGCAGTCCAAACAACAACCAAGCGGTACGTGTGCGCAGCATACGGTATCAGTTTCCTTGCATTCAGGCTTGGGGTTGGTCACGCCCGGCGAGGGCGCGGATGACGACGCCGGCCAAAATCAAGCCGGCGACGGACGGTACAAACGAAACACTGCCCGGCGGATGGCAGGTGGTTGCGGGTGTTTCACGCGAGTAGACCACGGTGAGCGCGTCGACGCCGCGCGCTTTCAACGCCTTGCGCATCGCCTTGCAGAGCGGGCAGACGGAGGTCGCGAAGAGATCGGCCACCTCAAAGCGTGTGGGGTCGAGTTTGTTGCCGGCCCCCATGCAGCTTACGAGCGGGACGCCGGCGGCGTGTGCGCGGACTGCGAGTTCAACTTTGGCCGCGACGGTATCGACGGCATCGATCACATAGTCAAAGTCAGCGAGGTCAAAGGCGTCGGCGTTTTCCGGTAGATAGAAAGTGTGACGCGCATCAACTTGGATCGCGGGCGAGATGTCGTGGATGCGCGCCGCCATGACTTCGGTCTTGGGGCGGCCCAGCGTGCTGTGCAGCGCGATAAGCTGGCGGTTGAGATTGGCGGGTGCGACGACATCGCCATCCACCAGCATGAGGTGGCCGATACCGGCGCGCGCCAGCGCTTCGGCGGTGAAGGAGCCGACGCCACCGAGACCGAAAAGCGCGACACGGCTGACGCCAAGGCGCTTGACGGCGTCACTCCCCAGCAACTGTTCGGTGCGCGTATGCACAGACGCTCTCCAAGGACATTATTGTACCTGTTGTTCCAGCAACGCGTTCTCCTCAGCAGCGAGAGCTTCCTCCTCTTGGCGGCGCTGGATTTCACGGGCGGCGGTTTCACGGGCGAGACGTTCGAACTGTTCACGCATCCGCGCCTCGGTCTCCTTTTGGGCCTGAGTTTTCTGTACGGTACGTTCACGTAGCCGATCGGCGAAAGAGGGCTCCGAAGCATTGGCGGTCAAGAGCTGTCTACGGGACGCGGAGAGAAGGCCCGGCGGGTGCCGGGCGGCAGTTGCGGTGGGCGCGGGGGCAGGCGCGGCGGTGGCGGGAGCAGCAGTAACGGTCGCGGAGGGTGCGCCAGCGGCAGGAGCGGCAGGCTGAGAGGATGCGGCGGGAGTTTCGACAAGGCCCTCGCCTAATTTGAGGGTGATGGCCACGCCGTCTTTTTCGAGCGTCGCGATCTCGTCGTCGAAATCGGCGTCCTTCACCGTCCATCCGTCTGCACTCTCGCCGACGCGCAGGTAGTAATTGGAGGGCGGGTTCACCGAGCGGTCAGTGAAGCCGACGGTGGTGTGTCCTTTGGGTGTGATATTCACGGCGGACACCGTGACCTGCTTGGCGAGGGCTTGCTGTTCGGCAGCGGCTTCGGCCTCAGTGACGGCAGCGGCCGCCTGCTCCGGCGACACCGGAGGCGCGACCGCAGGCATCGCACCGAAGGGCATGCGATCCAAGATCGGCTGATAATGCTCAAAAGGCGGCAGCCGGTAAGGGCTGTCGTCGGCTTGCGTCAGCGACGCGAACGACACGCAGGCCGTCAACGCGCACACCGCCACCCCGGATGCCGCCCGGAAAGAAGTTGGAAGCACAGCGAACATGCCCAAACTTTAGCAAAAAACCTGAGGGGGTGAACAGTGAATAACGAAATAGCGGCAAGACGGAAGTAGTAAGTAAGATGTAATAGGTAATAGGTAATAGGTAAGAGGTAATAGGTAATAAGTGGGCAAGATGCCCGTGCCACATTCGTAAGCAAGAACGCGCCCACGCAGAGAAGCTAGAAACGGCTTCCACCATCGTGACCTTTAGTGTTATCATTTCGAGTAATTTTGGGGGCGGGGTAGTTGCCGGTTCGGGATGTCGCAACTCCCGGCCTTTCCCTCGGGCGTGGATTCGACTGCGTTGGATCGCACGCCGATGTGCGTTTATCTTAGATAGGAGATTTTGAACGATGGAGTTAACTGAACAACAGCGTCAGAGCGTGAAAGAATGGCTGGCCGCAGGGGCCTCGCTCGCCGATGTCCAGGGGAACCTGAAAAGCGAGTTCGGGATCGCCCTGACTTATATGGATGTCCGCCTGCTGGTGTTGGAGATCGGTGCCGCCGTGAAGGACAAGCCCGATCCGGAAGAGGCCAAACCGAAACCACCACCGCCGCCGTCGATGGATGACGATGATCCTTATGCTGACGATCCCTACGCCGATGAGTCGTTCAACGACGAAACGACGCCCGATGGTGAGCAGGCGGCAAAGGTGTCGCTGTCGTTGGATCGCGTGATGCGTCCCGGCGCGGTGATAAGCGGCACCGTGACCTTTTCGGACGGCGCAAAGGCGAGTTGGCTGATTGACCAGTATGGGCGCTTCGGTCTGGATCCGGAAACGCCGGGTTACCAACCAGCACCTGCCGACATGCGGGCCTTCCAGCTTGAACTGCGTGCGGAGTTGCGTCGTCACGGTTATGCGTGAGAGAAAAACAAAGAGGTTCTTGCAAGCCCCTCGTGGCATGGGCGTCTCGCCCATGAAACACGGGCAAGATGCCCGTGCCACTCCTGCAAGTAAGGGATTTTGCAAGGGTCTCACAAGAGAAACGGTAACGAGAGGAGTAAGCAATGGCAATCGGATTTCTGGGTGCGGGCAAGATGGCGGAGGCGCTTTTGTCTTCGCTGGTGCTGGATGAACTGTGCGAGCCGTGGGAGATTATCGTTTGCGATATCTCGAAGGAGCGGCGCGACTGGATGGCCGAGCAGTATGAGGTGGCGGTCACGGACGATGCGGCGGAGGTCGTTGAAGAGTGCGATGTGTTGGTGGTCGCGGTAAAGCCGCAGGATGTTGATGCGCTGCTGGCTGGAGTCAAAGATCAATTGAACGAGGAGCATCTGGTGATTTCGATCGCGGCGGGCAAGACGCTCGCAGCGCTGCAAGGGGTCATTGGAACCAAGCCGCGTCTGGTGCGTGTGATGCCCAATCTCGCGCTGAGCGTAGGTGAGGGCATGAGTGTCTTTTGCGCGGCTGAGAACGTCACGGAAGACGACAAGGATGCCGCGATGGAGCTTTTCGGTGCGGCAGGCGCCGTACTGGAACTGCCGGAGCAAAACTTTGACGCCGTCACTGCGTTGAGCGGCTCAGGACCGGCGTTTGTGGCGTACGTGCTGCAGGCGATGATCAAGGCGGCGGTGGCGCTTGGTCTGCCGGAGGAGGACGCGCGCCTGTTGGCGGAGCAGACGCTGATTGGCACCGCCGTCCATCTGCAGACCACGGGAGATGACATCGGCGAGTTCATTCAGGCGGTTGCCTCGCCGAAGGGCACGACTGCAGCGGGCCTGGCGGTGCTGGAAGCTTCGGACGTGAGCACGGTCATCGATCAGACGCTGGCGGCGGCCGCCGCGCGCAGCCGCGAGCTGAGCAAGGCGTAGGGGGCGCGGAATGGGGCGGCGCATCGGGTTTGTCGGCATCATCCTAGAGAATCGCGAAAGCGTCGAGGCGGTCAACCGCGTGTTGTCTGAACACGCGGAGATCATCTTGGCGCGCGTGGGTCTGCCGCGCCAAGATAAGGACATCTCGGTGATCACGTTGGTGGTGGAGACCACGACCGACGAACTGGGGGCGCTCTCCGGACGTCTCGGCAAGATCGCCGGGGTGTCGGTGAAGTCCGCGCTGGCCAAGGAGCGCGGATGAGGTTCTGTGCGCTCTTCCTGTTGCTCGCGGTGCTCGGTGTGCAGGCACGGCCTGTGGTGTTCGTGTCGATCCCGCCGCAGGCGTGGCTGGTCAAGCGGTTGGCCGGCGATGCAGCCGAGGTGCAGACGCTACTGGCCGCAGGAGCGAACCCGCATACGTACGAGCCCGATTCGCGCCAACTCCGCAAGCTGTCGGAGGCCTCGCTCTACTTGACGGTCGGCATGCCGTTCGAGACGCCGCTGATCACGCGCGCCGCAACGCTCAATCCGTCGCTGGTGGTGGCGGCGATGGACGCCGGTATCGCTAAGCGCGGCTCACACGTGCACGGTCACCATGAAGGCCACGATCACGGTGCGCCGGGGCATGCCTGCTGCACGGCGGGAGGCGATCCGCATATCTGGCTGGCACCGCATCTGATGTGTGTCATGGCCTCGAACACTGTGACGGCCCTGGAGCGAACATTGTCAACGTCGCGGCCGGGGCTGGCGGAGCGGCTGACGGCGACGGTGGCCGAGATTCAGGCGACCGATGTTACGGTGCGTGAACGGTTGACGGGGTTGCGGACGCGCACATGGGTGGTCTACCATCCATCGTGGTCATATTTTGCGGAGAGCTACGGGCTCGTGTTGCTGGCGGTTGAAGAGGAAGGCAGAACGCCCTCCGCACGGCATTTGGCGTCGGTCATCCGGCAAGCGCGGGAGGCTGGCGTGCGGACTGTATTCGCCGAGCCGCAGTATGATCGGCGGCCGGTGGTGACGCTGGCGCGGCAGATCGGCGCGCGTGTCGAGGTGATTGATCCGCTGGCCGAGGCGTGGCCGGAAATGATGCGCGACGTGGCGGCGAAACTGGCGGCGGGAGACGCGCCGTGAGTGTTGCTGCAGAGCCAGTCATCGATGTGCGCGATGTCTGCTTCTCCTACAATGGGCAGGAGGTGTTGCACAATGTCACCTTCAGTGTGGCACCGCATGCGTTGGTGGCGGTGGTCGGTCCGAACGGCGGGGGCAAGACCACGCTACTCAAACTGCTGCTGGGCGAGTACGCGCCGCGTTACGGCACGATCCGCGTGTTGGGTGCCGATCCTGCAGTGGCGCGTACGCGCGTCGGCTACGTGCCTCAAGCCGCGCCGTTCGATCCGGCTTTTCCGGTCTCGGTGAATGAGGTGGTGCTGATGGGGCGTGTGGCCAAGAGCCGTTTCGGGCACTACGGCCGGGCCGACCGCGCGGCGGCCCAGTTGGCGTTGGAGCGGGTGGGGCTATCCGGTTTCGGGCGGCGTGCGTTTGCCGAGTTGTCCGGTGGCGAACGTCAGCGCGTACTGATCGCGCAGGCGTTGGCGGGCGGCTCCGAGTTGCTGTTGCTGGACGAACCGGTGGCGAATGTCGATCCGGAGCATGCCAGCCGTCTGTATGAGCTCTTCAAGGCACTCACGCAAGAGATCACGGTGATGATGGTCTCACACAATTTGAGCGTGGTGACTGGACACGCGACCCATGTGCTTTGCATCAACGGTACGGCGGGCATGCACGCCTTGGGCGAGGTGGCCTCGGCGACCTTCACCGAGGCATTCGGCGGCAGTCTGACGGCGATCCGCCACGGGGCCGACTGCCATGTGCTTGATCCGACGCCAGCGATGCACACACCGCATCACGGTGAGTGATATGCGTTAGTAGGCCAGACCCGGTACGCGCGGGATTAGGGCGAGCCGCTGTTGGGTCCATTGCTGAATCTGCGCGTCGTCCTCCGGCTTGGGGATCTCGTCGGCGTGCTGCTCCTTCCAAGTGCGGAACTTCAGGTGGATCGCATCATATGTTTTGCGGAGTTGCGCTTCGGTCGTCTTCATTTGCCGCAGGGTGTCCTCGATCTGTATCTTCTCCTGATCGGTAGCCTTGTCACGTTTTCTCGAAAGTTGTTTGGCCTTTTCGACGTGGGTCATGAGCGTCTTGTAGGCTGCTTGGTACTCCGAAAAAAAGGGATTCTTGTCAGCCGCCTGCTGGAGAATCTCTTTCCTGCGGCCCGCTATTTTTCCGGTCAACGTATAATAAGCCTTCAGGTCATTACGCTGCCGCTGCGAGAGCTTCTTGTGGTCGCCGGTGAAGAGGAAGGCGTCAGACGCGCTGATCAGCATAGGCGTGGCCGGGATGTTATCCTCATGCAGGATACACTCGACCATACTGCCTTTGGAAGAGGTACGCACACCTTGGAAGTCGAACAGCACGCCGCCTTCCACATGGCCGACGCGCGAGCCGTCGGGCGTGTAATAGGCGGCACGTTGGTGCGTGATGCCCCAGCCGGGCCGTTCGCTACGCTGTGCCAGATAGATGCCATGCAAGGCCGGCGGCAGTTCGTCAGGGTGCATTTCTTGGATGGCGGTGGATGCTTGCCCGGCGGCAGTCGAATTTGCGGACGCCGTGCGACCGGAACTCTGGATGCGCGCGGCAGCAACAGGCCGTACAACATTCGTCGTCGCCGACGGTGTCGAGACTTTCATCCATTCAGGAACGTATGGCCGAGCCAGAGGTGCCGCCATAAAGACAATCACCGTGCCAGCCACAAACGCCGTCAAATAAATAGGCCAGAAATATCGCATGGCCCTCAGAGTAACAAACAACGGGGTCGGGTCACAAGCCCATCATACAGCGTTTGATGGAAAGCCAAATGCGGGAACCCCGTGTATTTCGACTGCGCCGTGAAGTGCCTTGAATTGGAGGACGAATAAATCTCGAAGATATGGTATAACGTGCGGCAAGGAGAAACAATGAAAAGTCGTTTAGCTGAATGCGGTTGTCTGATTGTGCTGCTGTGCGGGATGGTCGCGGGCGTGCCGATGGCCGTGAATGGTGCCGATGATTCCGGACATGTGGCTCCGAAACTAATCGAGGTCTCGCGGAAGCATCCGCGCTACTTCGTCGAGGGTGCCACGGAGAAGACGTGGATTCCAATCGGCTGCAACGTCTGCTTCGACCGGCTCAACGTCTCGGACGCCGAGGTGCGCGCGAATTTCGAACGCTGGCTGCGGCGCTTTGCCGCGAACGGCGGCAACTGCATCCGCCTCTGGGCCGGACACCGCTCGCTCGAGGTGATGCCCGAGAAGCCCGGCGTGTGGGACGCCGAGAAGACGAAGACGATGAAGGGCATCGTCGCCCTCTGCGAGGAGCTCGGCATCAAGGTGAAGATCACCTTCGAAAGCTTCCGGATGTGTCTCTCGCCCGAGGTGCAGGCGAAGACGGCGCAGCCGAAGGTGAACTTCGACTACAACGGCATCTTCAACCGTCCGCTCTACGCGCCGTACGCGAAGAACGTTGCCGAGTTCTTCCGTTCGCCGGAGTGCCGTGCGATTTACCTTCGCAAGGCGCAGTACTTCAAGGACCTTGGCTTCGCCGATTCGCCTGCGGTCTACTGCTGGGAGCTCTGGAACGAGATCAACTGCTGTGGCTCAATCGCCCAGTATTCGGAATGGTCCGAGTGGGCGCTCGATGAGTTGAAGCGGATGTTCCCGCGTCAACTCACGGTCAACAACCTCGGCAGCTTTTCCGACGTGGGCGCCTATCAGATGTACGACGCGCTCGCGCAGGAGAAGGGCAACGACTTCATGCAGATTCACCGCTACCTCGACACCGGAGCCTGCCTCGATGTCTGTCGCGCGTCGATGGACGTGGTGGCCGCGAGCGCGACACGCGAATTGCTCGACCGCTCGCCGAAGCCAGCGATCGTCGCGGAGGTCGGCGCTGTTCAGGCGAATCATGCCGGCCCCTTCCCTTACTACCCCTTCGACAAAGAGGGCACGCTTTTGCACG
This sequence comes from Lentisphaerota bacterium, assembly GCA_012838435.1. Taxonomy (GTDB): domain Bacteria; phylum Verrucomicrobiota; class Kiritimatiellia; order RFP12; family UBA1067; genus DUPH01. Next base: position 18,145 of record DUPH01000426.1, read on the forward strand.
ATGCCGTCTTTGCAGCGTTTTTCGCGGGGTCGGCGGGTTGCGGCCAGTTCTGGCACTGGGACCACCAGTACATCGATGGCAACAATCTCTGGTGGCATTTCGGACGCTTCGCGAAGGCGATCGAGGGCCTTGATCCAGTTGCCGAAGAGATGAAGCCGTTCTACACCGAATCGCGGCGGTTGCGGATGTACGGTCTGCGCGGGAAGAAGACGTCCATCATCTGGTGCCGCGACAAGGTCAGCGACTGGCGGAGTGAACTCGTTGAGGGGAACCGCGCACAGGTTCTCTCGGATCAGGACGTGCCGTTCCGGAACTGCGATCTCGACTGCTATCTGCCTTGGGAGGACCGCCGGGTCACGGTCAAGGCGCCGCGGTTGCCGGCGTTCCGTCGTTCGATCGTCGTCCGTGTGCCCTCTGTAGCTGTCGAGGGCGTGGTCCGTCCGCACTGAGGGTAAGAGGTGGTGTGGATTCCTGTGCTAACACGTTGACCGCCAACCTGTACAGTACACGAGGTCTGGTCCTTATCTTGCAGTGAGATGTAGCATGCTTAAAAAGATGATTTGTGGGTACCTGTGCGCGGTTGGTGTGCAGGCCGAAGTGCTGACGTGGAACGGCGTTGACGGCGACACATGGGGCGGCGCGGCGCAGAACTGGATGGACGACAAAGGAACGGCGTGCGCTTGGAAGAATGGCGCTGAGGCCGTGTTCGCCGGTTCGGCGTGCCGTGTGCGTGTACTTGAGGGCGTGACGGCCTCACGGGTGCGATTCCGCTCGAACGGCTTCTGCCTTGAGGGTCTGGCCGAAATTCCCGAATGGATTGCAGACGCGGGAACGTCCAATGCCGTGGCACTCGTGGATACGGCACCGCGTGTAACCGTGCGCGGCGGCGGCATGGTCGTGTGCGCCCAAAGTGCTCGCTTCGTCGCGCTTAATCTAGAAGAGGGCCTTGTGCGCCTTGCAGATGACGGCGTGACGGCGAAGGTGCACATCGGCGCTGCCGCCTGTTTGCATGCGACGAAGGATCTTGCGTTCGAGGAACTTTCAGGGACGGGACGCCTGTGGACGGGCGAGTTCCCGAGACCGGAGGAGATCCCGTTCGAAAACGATTTTGATAGCGGCCTCTCCACGAATAAAACGTATACGCATCTGCTTGATTTCGGGCCGAACCCCACGAACGCTGTGGCATGCTGGGTGACGTTCCGTCATGTGAACGGTCCGGGTGCGGCTGGCGTGAGCGGTCTTCCGGGAAGCAGCGGAAATCTGATGCGGATGGAGAATGTAGGTGTGCCGCGGCATCATGGTCTCTATTCGCTTTTCAGTGACTTCGCGTGGGGATTCACCCCGGAGAAGCCAATTGAATTCAAAGGACTAAAGAAAGGGCATTGGCACCGCATCACGATCTACCAGCGCGCGTTTGAAGCCTCCGGCAGTCGTGGGCGTCCCGCCGTTCTTTCGTTCGATATGGACGGGGACGGCCCCTTGCCGCCCGCCTCGATCACCACATGGCAGAACTTCCATCCCGTCTCGCGCATCACGTATCCGTTTTACGCGGTCGAGGAGGACTCGCTTACACTGCGCATCTGCAATCTCGACCCCGCACGTGGTTACCATCTCTATGGGCTCAGTATTGAGTTGTGTGACGATCCGCGTGCAGCGCAGGCACCCATTCGCGTGACAGCGAAGAAGAACACCTTCGGATCAGCTTCCGTGCAGGTAGTGGATGAGGCTCCCGTTTTGTACGACTTGATGTGCGACACTTGGGCAGCCGTCGATGGCCTCGGACGAGAGCTGCCTGATGCCGCGGCCTGTGGTGCGCCACGCACGGACCGCAGCGTGGGCATCTTCTACTGGACGTGGCACCGTGACGAGCTTGGCCCCTACGACAACACGAAGCTTACGGCCAATGCCCGCGACGGCATTGTGAGCTGGCCACCATGTACATCACACTGGTGGGGCGAGAGCGAGTATGGCTATTACCGGGCGACCGACGAATACGTGCTCACGCACCATGCCATCCTTCTTGCCGCCGTCGGCGTGGATGCGGTGTTTTTCGACACCACGAACCCGCCGTGGACCTTCAAGGAGCAGTACGAAGCGCTGTGCCGGGCCTGGACACGCCTACGCGAACAGGGCACCCCCACTCCGCAGATTGCCTTCATCTGTCCGTTCACGTTCAGCGGCCGTCCCGAGCGCGCGGCAATTGTGTTGGATCAGTTGTGGTACGATCTTTATCGCCCCGGTAAGTGGAAGGACCTATGGTATCGCTGGCAGGGGAAGCCGCTCGTCTTAGCCGATCCGCGCTGCGCCAAGTTGCCCGGCATGAAGGAGTTCTTCACGTTCCGTTACCCCGAGGCCGACTATCGGCGCGGCCCTTGGGCTCCCGACCAGTGGAGCTGGCTTGAAGTCTCGCCGCAACATGTGTTCACGAACAGCCTTGGACAGGCCGAGCAGATGAGTGTGGGCGTGGCGGTAAACGCCTTGCCGGGGCAACCTGGCCCCGCGCCGATGTCCCACAAGGCCGGTGCGATGGGGCGTAGTTGGCACGACGGCGCGATTGATCCCGACCCGGCGGCTGTGAATCGCGGCATCTTTTTCCAGAACCAGTGGGATTGGGCGCTGAAGCACGACCCGCTCTTCATTTTCGTGACGGGCTGGAACGAGTGGCGCGCCGGACGCATGACAAAGTGGAGCAGATTCGACGCCGAGACAGACTGCTACTTCCCCGGCGGTCTCTTCGTGGATCAGTATAATCAGGAGTACAGCCGCGACTGCGAACCCATGAAGGGTGGCCATGGCGACAACTACTACTATCAGCTTGCGGCCAACATCCGCCGCTACAAGGGAGCGCGTTCCGTGCCCGTCGCAACGAACACGTATGCCATCAGCGTGGACGGATCGTTTGACGACTGGGCGGCAGTCCAACCCACGTACCGCGATGCCATTGGCGATGTGATTCACCGCAACCACAGGGGATGCGGTCAGGTTCACTACACGGATACGAGCGGCCGCAACGACATTGCGAAGTTGAAGGTCGCTGAAACGCCGCAAGGACAAGTGGCGTTTTATGCGCAGACGGCAAACTTCCTTTCACCCCACACGGACCCCAATTGGATGGTTCTTTTCGTGAATGCCGATGCGCAGGCGGAGACGGGGTGGTACGGATATGATCTGCGCGTGAACCGCATGGTTTCCGCAGACGGCACGCGCGCCTCGCTGGACGTGTGGCGCGGTTCTCCGATCGCAGGACACTGGGAAAACGTGAGTTTCGTGCCGATTCGCATCGGTGCCCGCGAGGTCGAACTGCTGTTGCCGCAAAAACTCTTCGGTTCTTCTCCACTCAAATTCGAGTTCCATTGGAAGGACAACCCCGAAAGCCTTGACCGTCATCCAACGATCCAAGGCGACGATGCTCCAGAGCGCCGGTTCAACTACGTCTTCAAGCGGCAGTGACGAAAATACGACTCTCTGAAAAGAAATGGTCGGAGCGGAGGGAGTTGAACCCTCGACCTTTTGGTCCCGAACCAAACGCGCTACCAGGCTGCGCTACGCTCCGACGTGAAAGACAGCAAGGGCTGAATTGAACAGGCGCATAGATTAACGAATCTGCGCCCAATGTCAAAGGCAAAAGATTTTAAAAAACTGAACTAGAACGGACTTGTCATTTGGGAGCGGTGTGTGGCATACTTGCAGAAACATGGCAAGCATTCTTCACATCATGCGGCGATCGTGCTGGTTGGTGCTGGCGTTGCTAGTGCTTTCGTCGGCGCGCGCGGCGGTCACGATCAGCGAGTTTGTCGCCGATAACGATGGCGGACTGCTGACGGCCGCGGGCGAGGCCAGCGACTGGATTGAACTGCATAATAGCGGTCCCGATCCGGTTGACCTCGGTGGTTGGTTCCTGAGCGACAACGCATCGGACCTCACCAAGTGGCGCATCCCGGACGGCACGTCGCTGGCGTCCAACGGCTATCTCGTGGTGTTCGCAGACAGCTCGCCCGTTGCTGTCACCAACGGTGAACTCCACGCATCGTTCAGCCTCTCGAAGGATGGTGAGTTTTTAGGTCTGATCGGTCCCGACGGCACGACGTTGCACGATGCCTACCAGCCCGCTTATCCCCCGCAGATAAAGGGTGCCTCGTATGGCCGCGCGCCGCGCGTGTGCGCGCCGGTTGATGCCACAACGCCTGTGCGCTACCGCGTGCCGAACGCCGCCGGTAATGCGCCTTGGCAAGAGGCCAACGGTGCGCTGGGCTTCAGTAGCCATGTCGGCGCTTACACCGTACGTTTCTATCGAATGACCAGTGCCATCGCGAATATCGATGTCGCCGAAAGCATGGTCGCGAATCCGTCCGCTTGGGCTACCGACCGAACCTATCCGGTAACCGGTGCTTACGAGATCATCGACTTTTACGAATCGAGTGACTCGGGGGCTTTCACCCACAACCTTCCCTTCCCGGGCTTGAATGTCGGAGAGAACATCAACTACTTTGTGGTCACGGCCGAGACCACGCTCTATGTGCCGCAAGCCGGGATGTGGACTTTTTGCGTCGGCAGTGATGACGGCTTCCGCCTGCGGATCGATGGTCATGGAGTTTCTTTCTCCACTGAGTTTGCGGCCGGACGCGGATTCGGCAACACGCTGGGCGTCTTTAATTTCCCCGTGGCCGGTACTTATGCGCTTACGCTCTCCTATTTCGAAAACACGGGCGGAGCGGCACTCGAATTCTCTGCCGCGCAAGGTAGCCATGGCACGTTTGATGCGACCGTTTTCAAACTGGTGGGCGACCCCGCCGGCGGCCTGCTGCATGCCGGTGCCATCGGTGCCTTCGCCGACACCGATGTCTCCGATACGATGCTGGGCATCAACGCCCGTCTCGATGCTGAGTGGCAGTTTGTCCTCGACACCATACCCGCACCGGGTGACACGTTGCTGCTCGCCGTGCGCGTTGCAGACGGTTTCAGTGCCTCGCTGAATGGCACGCCGGTCGTATCGCTCAACATGCCTGCAACGCTTTTTTGGAACAGCACCGCCACTGCAGCGCGTCCGATCGCGACGGCAATCGAGCCGCTGGCCTTTGTCCTGCCGCCAGACCTTTTCACCGCAGGCACCAACGTGCTGACTGTCACTGCGCTCAACCAAGCCGCTAGCGACGGGGACTTTTTAATTCAACCCGTGCTGACGTGGCGTACCGCCGCTGAGCTTCCGTTTTATTTCAAGACGCCGACCCCCGGTGCCGCGAACAGTCGCGGCTACACCGTCCCGACGCCCCTGGTCGTGGTCAGCGAACCGCGCGGCTATAAGACGGCGCCCTTCACCGCCACGCTCATCTGCCCCGAGCGCCCGGATGCCGAGATCCGTTACACGCTCGACGGCAGTACGCCCGCAGCCGACAGTCCGCTCTACACGGCCCCGTTGTCCGTGACCGCCACCACCACGCTGCGCGCTGCGGTCGTCGATCCGGAGAGCGTGCGCCAACGCGTCACCACCGTCACTTGGCTCTTTCTGGAAGATGTACTGCGACAGGGTACGACGCCCCCGCCGGGCTGGCCCGCAGACCGCGCGGTGAATAACCACAAGATGGAGTACGGCATGCGCCAGGAGATCGTTGACGGCGATCCCGTGCGGTTGCGCGCCGGCATGACCAACGCAATCCCGTCGATCTCCTTGGTCACTGATCTTGCACACTTGTTTGGACCGCAGACCGGCATCTATGCCTATCCCGGCAATGACGGCATCGGATGGGAGCGACCGGTGTCCGTCGAGCTGATCGATCCGGTGCGCGGTGCCGCCGCCGAGTTCCACATTGATGCCGGGCTGCGCATCCGCGGTGCGTTCAGCCGTAGCGTTGACAATCCCAAGCATTCGCTGCGCCTCTTCTTCCGCTCGGTTTACGGCGAAAGTAAATTGCGCTTCCCGCTCTTTGACAGCGAAGGGGCATCGGTCTTCGACAAGGTCGATCTGCGCACCTCGCAGAACTATTCGTGGGCGTTTCAGAACAGCGACCGCGACACCTTCGTGCGCGAGACCTTCTCACGCGATGCCCAACGCGAGATGGGCATGCCCTACACGCGCAGCCGCTACTACCACCTTTACATCAACGGTCAGTATTGGGGTCTCTACCAAACCCAAGAACGCGGCGAAGCTGATTTCGCGGCGACCTATATGGGCGGTGACAGCGACGACTGGGACTGTATCAAAACCTCAAGTCCCGGTTACACAACAACCGCATCTGACGGCACCTTCGACGCCTTCAACGCCTTCCACGAAATCGCCGTTAACCAAGGGTTCTCCGGCGCATACGCCAACAACTACATGCGCGTCAAAGGTCTCAACCCAGACGGTTCGCGTAATCCCGCTTATCCGGTCTACCTCGACGAAGACAACCTGATCTGCTACATGCTGTGCTCCTACTACACCGGCGACCCCGATGCGCCCATCGGCTGTAGCGGCACCAAGCCCAACAACATGTACGCGCTCTACAACCGCGTACAACCTGACGGCTTCAAGTGGCTACGTCACGACGCCGAACACTCGCTCGGTGCTAACGGCGGAGTCACTGCCGATACGACCCATCTTGGTGCCAACTTGTTGTCTCAGGATCTCTTCAATCCAGCCACGCTGCACCACCAGCTCTGCGCGCATCCCGCCTACCGTCTGCGCTTCGCCGACCTCGTTCAGCGTCATCTCTACGGGGACGGCATTTTCACGCCGGAACGTGCGCAGGCACTTTTCCAAAGCCGCATGGACGAGATCGACTTGGCGATCATCGGCGAATCGGCCCGTTGGGGGCGCGGTCGCACACGCGACGCGACTTGGCTGCCCGCTTGCAACAGCGTGCTCAACACCTATCTGACGCAGCGGCGCGACATCGTGGCCGCGCAGTTCCGCGCCCGCGGCTGGCTACCCGCACTTGCCGCACCGCGCTTCTCCACCAACAGCGCCGCCGTGCCGCCCGGCTACCAGCTACTGGTCAGCACGACCAATACTTTCTATTACACGACCGATGGTACCGATCCGCGCCTGCCGGACGGCAGCATCCATCCGGCGGCCATTGTGGTGGATGTCGCGCAAACGCCCACTCCGCCGCAAAGCCTGGTCGCACGCGGTGCGGTCTGGCGCTATTACGATCTGGGAGTGGAGCCCGCTACGCAAGGTGCGTTGACTTGGCGCGATCGAACGTACAACGCCGCCGCATGGGCGCAGGGCCCCGCGCTGCTCGGTTTCGCCGGCAGCGCCACCGCCAACTCCGTTGCTACCGTCACGCGGCGCTATGTGAACGGCGTTTCAGGCACGCAGGTTACGACCACCTACTTCCGCCACACCTTCTCACTGGCATCGACCGAAAACATTGCCGCACTCAAGCTGGAACTGTTGCGCGATGACGGCGCGATTATTTCGCTCAACGGCACGGAAATCCTGCGCGACAACATGCCTGCCGGTGCGGTGTCGTACGCTACCTGGGCCTCCGCTGTGGTCGGTTCGCCCGCTCAGAACACCTATTTCGAAAAAACTCTGGATGTTGCGCATCTGCTGCGCACCGGCGAGAATGTGCTGGCTGTTGAGTTGCACCAGTGCAATGCCACGAGCAGTGACCTCTACTTCGATCTCGCACTCTCCACCGTGTCGCCGGCGGCACTGGCCGACAGCCATTGTGCGACTGTAACGGTGGACCGTGCGGTCACGGTGCTGGCGCGCGCCTACAACGGTAACGAGTGGAGTGCTCTGGCCGAAGTCGCTCTCAGTGTGGCGCGTCCGGCCGACTACTACGCGCCGCTGCACGTCTCCGAATTGATGTACGCGCCTTATGCGCCTGAGGCGGGCAGCCCCTACAAGAACGACGACTTCGCTTGGCTTGAATTGCGCAATGCCGGAGCCGTCCCGCTGGCGCTCGAAGGTGTGCAGTTCGTGTCCGGTATCAGCCATACCTTCGGGGTGGTCGCGTTGGGGCCCGGTGCGCGTCTGGTACTCGCCAAAAACCCTGTGGCCTTTGCCGAACGTCACGGTGACGGCATGGCAGTTGAAGCGTGGCAGAGCGGCAATCTAGCGCGTAAAGGCGAGACGCTGGCGTTGGTCGATCCGCACGGCAGCAACATCCTGACCTTCACCTATTCAAACGTCTGGTATCCGGAAACCTACAACACCGGCCGCTCGCTGGTGGTGGTCGATGCCGCCGCGCCGGAGCCGCTCTGGAGCAGCGCGGACAACTGGCGCCCCAGCCGTGTCGCGTCCGGCACGCCGGGCCTGCCGGACGCCGCGATCTTTACCGCTGTGCGCATGGATGAAGAGGGGACGTTGCAACTCGACGCGTCGGGACTGGAAGGCACGGTCGAACTTTGGTTCTCCGACGACCTCGTCATTTGGCAACCGTGCGCACCGGAGGCGTGGTCACTGAATGGCGGACGACTGGATGTCGATCTACGCCATCCCTCCTTGCCTGCCGGTCCGCGCGGCTTTTTCCAGATCCGCCTGCGCGACTAAACCTAAAAAGAGCAGTTGAACCTTCAACTCTCTTTGGTTTCTGGTTTCAAGGTTTCATGGTTTCATCCAAATCGGGATCGGGATCGCTATCGGGATCGATTGTTTAACCACGGAACACGCCGAACACA
>DUPH01000427.1 GCA_012838435.1 Lentisphaerota bacterium
CCCGATGGCGGACAGACGTAGTCGCCGAGTCCGGCCCGGGGGATGATCGTCCGGCACGACGTCGGGATGCGCTTGGCGACATTGACCGCGTCGTAATATCCCAGTCCGTCGGACCACTTGATGTACCATCCGCCGCGGTTGCGCCCGAGGCGTTCGCCGCCGAGATCGCAGCACCACGTGATGGAGGATTCCGCGAGCGTTACATCTTTGTCCAGCCCGGCCGCCCAAATGGTCTGCAAACCGCCCTGGCTGCCGCCGGACGCGAAGAGGTCTTTTCCGTTCCACCCCGGCAACGACTTCAGGTATTCGAGCGCCCGCATCACGCGGAGGGCCATGCCGTTGAAATAAGCCATTTCCGGATCCTTGTTCTCGGCCGGATCAAAAGCGTAACCCTGCCCGTTCGATTTGATCTCGGAACCGAGCGCCTTGTAATAGCCTTCGTCGCCGCCGAACGCGGGCAGGCGCATGCCGTGCGCGTTGATGTCGAGGACGATTTCATCGCTTCGCGCACCGCCGGGCGGATTGTGCGGCGCTCTGTACGAATATCCGTGGGTCGTTAGGCGGCACGGGAACTTGGCGCCATTGTCAACAGCCTTCGGAATGGTCAGATAGCCGGTCACCGGGCGCACGCCCGCGCAATCAATCGTGATTGCGTAGAGCCGCGCGTCCTTGTTGCCGCAGGGGAGTTCGATGCGCTCCGCTTTCATGGGAATTTTCGCGAGCCGTGCGCGCTGACGGTCCCAGAAGGCATCGAAATCTTCAGGTTCCGGAAGCGCTTGAAGCGTGCCGGTTTCTGCGCCCGCGCCACCGTCAAAGAAGATTGACTTGCTCTGGCGTTCGAAGCGATTGGCCGCCTCCCGGCCTTCGGGTGTCGACGTATCGCCGGTGAAGACCTTTTGATATTTTTTGCCGTCCTTGTTGACGACCTCCGCATAGAGCCGCACGAACCCCGGCTTGTCGAGTTTCGTCTTGTAGACAAAAGGCTCCTTAGTGAGCGGGGTTTGGCCGTTGTCCTTCACGCCATCGTCCCCCGTGCGTTCCCACTTGAGCAAGTAAGTGTCCGCAGGGATGTCGCCCGTCAGATTCCGGGGCGTGACGGTAAACACGATTTCCTCACCCACCTTATACAGAAGCGGATGCTTGTCCGTCACTCCCATCAACCACGCATTGTCCAGCACACCGGCTGTGGCCAGCCCGGCCGTCAACAACATTAAAGCGACAATCCTGATTCTCATAATCCCTTTTATCATGGTCACGTGCTCCTTCCTGATGCTTTTGTACAATTAAAGGCTGTGAATATCTAATCATACAACATGCCATTCATTATGGCAAATGCGAGATTTGCGGTTCATAACATCGGGGGGGACACTCATCCCTTTCGGTCTGGATCAGGCTTGCGGAACGTTGCGAGGGGCAAGCGTCTGCTTGACCGGCGGCAGTCATGCCGCCCCCTCCAAACTTCGGGTCTTCGCATCTTCGCTTGCCCCCCCCCCTTTGTCGCGTAGAATTCCATATTGACTGTTTTGCCCTCCCCCACATAATGTGTGCCAATCATAGGAGACGGCGTGTTGCCGGCGAATCCTATGGGATGCTAGTGGTCAACTGCATATCCGGTAAAAACCTTTCACAATGTTTCAAACGGGCTACGCACGCCGATGCCGGTATACTTGGCCGTGTGCAGGTAGATTTCCGTTGTGGATATGTCCGCATGACCCAGCAGATCCTGGACGTCGCGGATGCCGACGCCGCTCGCCAGCAGGTGCGTCGCGAAACTGTGCCGCAGCGTGTGGGGTGACACGCGCTTGTCGAAGCCCGTCCTTTCCACCGCCTCGCGGATCGCTTTCTGGAAAGTGACGTCCAGCACATGATGGCGGCGGACAATGCCGCTGCGGTGGTCGCGCAGCAGATTGCGCGAGGGCCAGAACCAGAACCAGATGAACTTCTCGCCCGCCTTCGGCCACTTGCGCTCCAGCGCCTCCGGCAGCTCCACGCCCGGCATGCCTGCCTCGCGGTCTTTGGCATGCAGTCCGCGCAGCCGCTCGCGGTGCGCCCTCAGCGCGGGCTCCAGTTTCGGCGGAATCATGGTCAGCCGACTCTTGCCGCCCTTGCCGAACTGCACGGAGAGCTGCAGCCGCTCCAGATCCACGTCCTTCACCCGCAGCCGCAAAAGTTCGGACAGCCGCAACCCCGCCGCGTACATGAGTTCCGCCATCAGGCGGCTGATCCCCTCCATCGCCGCGAACAGTCGCTTGCACTCCTCCTGCGTCAATACAGAAGGCACCTTCCGCCCCCGGCGCGCCCGCGTGAAATCGCTGAAATCACCCGGATCGCGCTTCAGCACCTCGCGGAAGAAGAAAACCACGGCATTCAAAGCTTGGCTTTGCGTGGAGACGGAGACGCGTTCTTTCACGGCCAAACCGGAAAGCCACTTTCGCACATCGCTATGGTCCAGGCTGTTTATCGGCTTTCCGCCGATTGAGGCCATGAAACGCCGGCACCACGCCCGGTACGTTTTCTCGCTTGTCCACGCCAAGTTCCTTTCCCGAATCCTACTGACGAGCGCCCGCTCCCATGGAGGGCCGCCCAAATCGCGCGCTCCCGCCGACGGCACGTCGTTCATCTCGTACGTCCGGTAGTCGCCGAATTTTCCCGCCCCGGTTTTGGCCGGCACTGTCGGGGCACGGGTCGGGAAAACGGGGCGCGGGTTCCCATTCGACGCGGGGTGAGGCGCCTGATTTGCCTTGGGCGGAACCTTCGGTACAAGCGCAGAACCGGTTGGCGTTAGTGGTTTTGAAGGGTTCTGCCCTGCGGCTTTCATTCTGCGAAGGCCCTCCTTATAGTACCATCGCAAAGCGTCGCGCCTTACTTCAAATCTGTCCGGGGAGAGATATGACTTTTTCCAATCCAAGTGTTCCTTGAACGTCTCGGCATCCGGCGTCTTTCCTGTCTGCCGCAGCCAGTACCGGAACTTTACGATCGCTTCGCGATAAGGCTTGCGCAAATCCGGCGGAAGGGTCGACGCCAGAACCTGCTCCCAGTCATCAAACACGATTGTAAGAGCGTCCATGCCGTCCTCCAAGTAGGCTTTATGTGAATTAGTAGGCACCTTTTAAGCCGCACTGCCGCACAAAGACTACTTCAACAGTTTGCATAAAGCCTACCTAGCGGGCAAGCCCAAAGTTTAAAACGTTGCCGGTCAACAAAATGTGCGCTTGACCATATCCGTCCGGGCGACTAACATACCGACATCATATTGGGTCTGCCCGCCTTCGCGAGGTAGGCTCAATAACACTGTTGGGCAAGGAGAACAGATGCCAGAATTACCAAGCGGATTGAGGCTATACATATCCAAGCTGGCCGTAGTCGATTTCCAAGGGCGAACGGATTGGTTCCGATGCCCATCCGGTCATTTCTGGTTCATGACTCCAAATCTTACCGTTTCGGCACCCCCATATTCTCCGTCGGACGAGATCGTCTTTGACTTCCTCTCTGCCCCGGTTCCTACGACGCGAGAAGAAGCAGCACAGTACGTCCATATCTATCTCGAAGATCCAGTCCATGGCATGTTTTGGCGTGGAGACTGGCTTGACAATTTTGAGGCATCTTTAGACCTCAAAGAAGAAGACAGGACCTACTGGCGGTCTTGGTTGCGGGACAACCAAGACTTCTTGGATGAGACTGTTGCCGCCTGCCGAAAGCAGGCAGCCTCCAATGAGAACATGTCCGGGACTTACCAACAGTTCCCAGGTGAGTACATGATCCACATGACAATGCCAGCAAACTCAATTGGCAAAGAGATCGTCCCATCCCGTGTTAAACCCTACGCCTTGTCACAACTGATGGAGAGAAAGCACAAGTTGCCTGACAGCGTCAAACAACTCGACTACGAAGTGGCAGTGAACTACGTCGCCGCCGATCTGCAGGACAGAGGGTATAGGGTTCGATCGGCAAACCGAGACAGAACATCAAGCCCTTCCCTGATCGTCCAGTCCCGGTCGGGCTCCATGGCTCTTCGAGTTGTCGTCGCACGCGCACCGGATGAGGCGCATTTCTCTGCAACCGACGTCGCACAACTCAAGGCTTGCTCGCCAACTGATGTCACGGAGTTCGGTTTCGCGTGTATAGGTCTACTCCCCACCGCACCAAGATCGGAAGCCGGACAACAGGGATTTCACATGAAGTATGAGGGAATCAAAAAAGTATAGCCCAACAAGCCCCTTGCACACTGACGGGAATTCCGCTGCGCTCCATTCCCGCAGGTGAAGGGCACGTTGGCCAAGAGGAGAATAGAGATGAATCCGTTCGATGAGCTATGTAAAGATACGATCGTCATTCGCCACCAAGACGGACGCACGACCGGACCGCTGAAAGCCGCATTTTCTTCAGATACGTTCAG
>DUPH01000428.1 GCA_012838435.1 Lentisphaerota bacterium
GCACTTGGCGTCTGCGATATCGTACGGGCGACACGCGCCATCATCGCTTTTGGGGGCAGGTCATGCGTTGGGGATTGGGTGAACGTCTGCGTGCCGGAAGCGAGCGTTTCCGCGCCGGAACCGACCGCTTGGTGTACGGTCCCGATGATCCGGTAATCGTGATGGCGCGCGTGCTGAATGAAGATTTTTCGGGAGTCGCCGACGCGCGACTCGAAGCGGTGCTGCGCAATGCCGATGGGAACGAAATCACACGCACGGCTCTGACGCCGCGCGCTGACTCACACGGTTTTTACGAGGCCACGCTGCCGCCGCAAACACAGCCCGGTGCGATCGACCTTGAGGTGGTGCGACTGGATACGGTCGCGCCCGAGCGAATCGAAACCGCTATTCTGGTGACGGCCTCGCGGCGTCCCATCGAAATGGGCACGGTGCGTCCATCGCGCGATACGTTAGAGGCGCTGGCGAAAGGCACCGGTGGACATGTGGTGACGCCCGACCGGCTGGCGGAGTTGACCGAGGCCTTCGGCGAAGGTCGGGGCACGGTACAGGAGCGACGTGAGATCGCGCTCTGGAATCATCCGCTGGTGCTGCTCCTGCTGGCACTGCTCCTGACGACCGAATGGCTGCTGCGCAAACGCGGGGGGTTGGCCTAACGGCCAATGACAGGGGGGCGCGAAGTTCACGCGTTTCTGGTGAAAAGGAGCAGAGAGTCGGGATCGGGCGTCCTCGTCCGCACTGTGGATGGCCGCGCGCGATTCAGATGCGCGGTTGGGATTTCAAGAAGGGTGCGTATCACTCTTTTACCCTGTAAGCGGCGTGAACAACCGAGCGCGCATCTGGAGTGAGTTGAAACGGGTCGTTTGACGACACAACATGCCAACTGTCGACATCCACCTGCGGCGGCGCGTCGAAGAACACAAGCGAGCCCATCTCCACGGTGATGTTGGCCTGCGCGAACCTTTCCTTGGCCAGCGTGACCTGCACGAGCGCGGACAGCGTGTCGATGCAGGCGACACCGTTGGTGCGCATGATCGCCACATCGACGCCCACGGACTTGACGTTCACGCCGACCGGAGCGCTGAATACATTGGTCTGCCCTCACCCGTCGACGTACGACCCGCACACGCTGCTCGATAGTTGCGACAGGAAGAGGCGGTTGGTCGAGTCCGGCGCGACACCGTACGCGGTCGAGTCGAAAGCCGCGAATGTGTGACTTCTTATCATGTGAAGTTCGCGCCGACGATTTCGCCCGTGGCGGCGTCGACATAGATAAGGATGTCGGGCGGAATCGACCGCAAACCGCCTTCATACACTTTTGTGCCGATTGTTTCATACGTCACCACCCAGCAAAGTCGCGTTTCTTCCGGCGGCTTGTCACGCATCCATACTGCCCGCTTGGGGTCAAGTAACCAGTTGGGGGCCGCAATAAGAAGTTCGGCTTTCTTGATGCCCCTCACTTTAAAATCAGGGAGGCGGCACATCCGATAGAACGGAGTCTTCATCACTAGGGGCACCGCTTTTTCTCCTTTTGCCACGGCATCCTCACGGGATATCTTCACGTCTGTCGTGCAGGGGGGCGGCAAAACATCATAGCAGTAGAAACCGAGGAATCCGTAACGCTCATGGAAACTGACACTGACAGATTGTGATAGAAATGTCAGAAATGAATCAAATCTGTATCCCTGAAATGTGCGATCCCATCCGACATACCATTCATATGGGGCATAATAACCGAACACGACCTCTCTCAAACGGATGGGGTACGGTATCTTGACGCCGATGATATCCAGATAATTCTGGGCGCGTTCGACAGCCTCGTTTGTGGTCAGCGATTGGATACACTGCACGTTGTTTGTCTTTAGGAATCTCATCAGAGAATCGTTCCAAATCGTTGTCAGTCGATTGTTCGGTTGCTCCAGAATGAAACACAATTGGCCGCGGATGTCGGCCCGAGTGCCCATTTCATCCGTTTTTATCACATGGTACTCTTCGTCAAGGCGGAACGGCTGACGATAAATATCTGCGAACGGGACGTCGGTGGGTGCCAGTTTGGGGGCAAGGGTAGCATACCACTGCTTGGCGACCGCGATCGCACGATCCACCTCCGGCCCTTCGCGGATAATAGTGCCCTCATCCGCAAGAACGAAAAGAGCCATTAGACATCCAAGGACAAATACAGTCTTTAAGTGCATCAGTTACCTTTCTTCAGATCAACGACGTTGTTCGTGCTACCGTAAAGCTTCATTCCATGCGTCGGGGATTACACCATGCGCAACGACACCCGTGTCCTCTAACGCATGTCTCCTTATCATGTGAAGTTCGCCCCGACGATCTCGCCTGTGGCGGCGTCGATGTAGACCCGGAAAAACGGCGGAACCAGCAGTTCGCCGGGTTCTGTCTTCCCGGTGTATTCGCTTGCGAGCGAGACCACCCAGCACAGGCGCGTTTCTTCTGGCACCCCCCGTCTCAACCAGATGGCCCGCTTCGGGTCGAGCAGCCAGTTCGGCGCGGCGATGAGCAATTCCGCCTTAAGCACGCCGGACACCTTGAACCCCGGCAGACGGCATTGCAGATAATACGGCGACCGCTGGATGAGCGGGACGGCCAGGACAGCCTTGTCTGCGGCGGCCTCCGCAGAAATCTTCACATCCATCCGTTTGGGGGCAGGATAGTCGTAGCGCCCGTAAAAGCCGATGAAGCCGTATTTTTCGCTGATTCGGACTTCGATTTGCTGCGCCTCGTAATTGATAAACGAATCATACCCTATGTTGTTGACTCGGGGTTCCCAAACGACTACCCACGCAGGCTCTTTATTTTTTCCATACAGAACGGATTTCACATACATGTTCGTCGGCAGGGAAACGCCGAGCACAGAGATGTATTCCTTCGCCTGCTCGACCGCCCGTTGCGGAGTCCATGCCGGAACCCTTTGTACATTGTTTGTTCCGTTGTATGACCTCAGACGATGATTGTACACCGCAATCAGTCTGGGAGGGTGCTCGTCCACTATATGGAAATCCAACTGCGCCGCCACTAAAAAAACAGACGGATAGTAGTCGAAATCTTTGCGTTCGCACTCCCAGCGTTCAAGTGTCAGTTTATTTTTGTATATATTTGCAAAAGGGACGTTGGACGGGGTTAACGTCGCAACAACGCGATCATAGAAGTTTGAAACTCCTTTCAGCGTTGCCTCGGATATTCCGCCGGCAAACAAGCACTGTGTGAAAAAAAAGACAGCGAATAGAACGAGTGATCTCATGGCGCGTTTTCCGTGTTCGTTGTTTTATCGATTACATTGTCTGTTGCCCCGTAAATCTTCATAAACCGTTCATCCCTGTCGGAGGTGGGAGCCAGCGCATTATGCTGATCTAAAAAAGCAGTATGCGCCTGCTGGACCGTTTTTCTGCCCTTGAGGTTGTTCAGGAACTCGGATGTCCACCTTTGCGCGGCGGTGGGATTCATGGTCCATGCCCAGCCCATGTAGGCGGAGTCCGCGCCGAAGGCGTCTGCGAAATCCATGCACTCGGCGACCAGATTGTCGTTGGCCCGCGCCGCGGCCTTGTGCGCCTCGATGCCGGCGTCGCCCCCGAGCAAGTTGAGCGGCATCTCCATCCTCACGTCCCACTCCTCCAATCGCTGGGTCATCGCCGAGCAGCAGCCGTCAACCATGACCAGCTTGTAGTCCAGATCCCTGTCCTCAAGGTCTTGGGTCCTGATCCGTTCTTCCGTCGCGAGTTCCAGCCCGTCAAAGGTGACGGCCCCGGTGCTCTTGCTGACGAGCAGCTTGGCGTGGGACATAGAGTACCAGACTCCCTTGTTCTTTACACGCGACATCACCCAGTCCTTGGTTGCCTTTTTGTGCAGGTCGACCGTGTAGCGCAGGTCTTTGATCGGCTGCGCGATAAGGGCCGCCTCGTTCAAGCCCGCGCCCCAGCTTGTCCCGACGTCCAGCGACCGCCAGACCAGCGCGTCTTTTTCCGGCGGCACCTCTTTCTTCACGGGCGTGCAGCCGGTGAGGAACGCGACCGCCGAGACGCTGTGCGCCATCGGGTTCTTCCACCTCAAGTGTTCCGCGTCGATGCGCAAGGGCGTGTAGCCGGGCGGCGGGTCGGCGTCGAGTTCGCCGTCCGGGATCAGGATGAAGGCTTGGTCGGAAAGCAGGCCGCCGCCGGAAGCGGAGAAGGTGACCGTCCGGTCGCCGAAGGAGAGCGGGGACGGGCCTGCGCCGTAAGTCCCGGTCACGCTGTCCACGGAGGTGGTGAGCGAGACGGATGCCAGCAGGTCCTGCGGGAGCCCCGTGATCCTGATGCGCCACGGCGCGAAATCGGGCACGGCGAGCGCGGACGCGGGGAGGTCGGTCGGGACCGGCGGGTTGTAGTTCCGGTAGACGCCGGACTGCGGCGCGGTCTCCCAGACCGTGAAGACGGCGTTGGAAAGCCCGAACCCGTCCGTGACGGCGAGGCGGGGCGTTCCCGCCGCCGCAGACAGCCGGACGGAGAAGCTGCCGTTCGTGAAGGCGCCCGAGCCGGGGGCGGTCTCCGTCAGCCCGGTGTCGTCGGAGAGCGTCTCCGTGGTGATGCGGAGGTCCGCGATGCGGGGGACGGCGGACGGCGCTCCCGCGCTGAAGACCAGCCCGAACAAGGTGTTTTCGAAGGCTGAACTTTCCGCCGACGTTTCAACGCAGGGGTAAACCGCGTTGGTGACGCCGAGCGCGGGGAAGGTGACAGACGCGCTGACCCACTCCTGGACGTTGGTGTCGGCAAGCAGCGC
>DUPH01000429.1 GCA_012838435.1 Lentisphaerota bacterium
GAATGCAACCGCCGCAAGGGCGCGAAGTAACACCTTCCGCGCAACGCACGGAAACACTTAGTTCCACACGCTTAGTCGGTTACGCTTAGTCGCTACACTTAGTCGATTGCGCCAGCGACGAAGTGTTTGGACTAGGTGTAAGCGACGAAGTGTCGCGACGAAGTGCGGCTCGTGGGGACACTCGCCCTCCAGCCCATGATTCGTCTCGCGCAACACCGGGAGGGGCAGGCGTCCGCTTGCCCAGCGGCGTGTGCGCCGCCAAACGCGATAACTCTCAACGCTCAACTTTCAACGTTCAACTCTCAACTCTTAGAGGAGAACGTCAATCCCCAAACACGATTCCGCTGATTAAAGACAAGACACTGACAACCACCCACACCCAGAAGATCACGGTGTGGATATTGCATCTGCCAGTGCAATCATCGTCATCATCATCGTCGTCGAACTGGTTCATAGCCGTATTGTACCGCTGTCTCCTTCTGCATTGCAAGTTGCCCTGTAATATCGGGAAGTCGTGTTTTTGGATTTGGAGTGCGGTGACAAGAGCCGCGCTGTGCGCGGGTTGCGGCGGCTCGTGGGGACACTCGCCCTCCCGTTCTGTGGTCTGGGCTTACGAAGCGCCGAGAGGGGCAAGCGTCTGTTCGCCCGGCGGCGTGTACGCCGCCTGCGGGGTGGGGTTTGTTTTAACCACGAATGATGCGAATGCCGCGAATGCTGAAAAAGCGCGGCACCGCTTTTCGTGTGGTTCGTGTATTCCGTGTATTTCGTGGTTAAACAAACCCGAGCACTGCCCTTCCAAAAACCTTGGCGTTCTTGGCGCCTTGGCGGTTCCAAAAAACCCGAGCCATCCCCCAAAAAACCCTGCGTCTCCGCGTCTCTGCGTTAAAAGATCCCGAGCACTGTATGAACCCTGAAACCCTGAAACCCTGAAACCCTTGAACCCCTGAAACCCTTGAACCCATCCTTTCGGCTAGTGCGCGGCTTGGTCGCCGACTGAGTAGAGGATCTTGCCGCTCTGTCCGTCTGCAATGCAGAAGGATTCGGGATGGCGGTGGAGTTCCGATTTGAAGGTCAAGCGCCCCGTATAGCGCCGTTGCAATTCGACCAAGAAAGCCTCATCTTCGGTACGCAAGCGATCAAGCACGCAGGGCGCGACGATGATCTGCAATTCAACCATGTCGCTCCCTTCCTGACGTACTTTACGCATGATGGCCGCGAGCTGGCGCTGGATGTCTACGCTCAGCGCCAGAGGCGATTTGATTAGACCGTGGCCGCGACAGTAAGGGCAATCCGCATACATCTGCGAGAGCAGGCTCTCTTCTTGGCGCTGGCGGGTCATTTCCATCAGCCCTAGCTCAGAGATGGGCAATACGTTGGTGCGGGAGCGGTCGCGCTTGAGTGCCTGCTTCATGGCCTTGTGAACCGTGTTCTGATGTTTGCGCGATTTCATGTCGATCAGGTCGACCACCACCAGTCCGCCGATGTTGCGCAGGCGGAGCTGGCGCGCGACTTCTTCGACAGCTTCGAGATTTACCTCGAGGATCGCCTCTTCCTGCGAGCCTTTGCCGCGGTGGCGTCCGGTGTTGACGTCAATGGCGATCAGCGCTTCGGTCTCATCGAAGATCAGATAACCGCCGGACTTGAGGTTGACCTTGCGCCGGAACGCGTCTTCGAGTTGGCGCTCCACGCCGTGATGCTCGAAGATCGAGAGCTGTCCCTCGTAGCGGTGGATGATGTTTTTTGCACGGCGCGAAATTCTTCCGGCCACGCTGCGGATGCGGTTGTAGGCTTCAGCGTCGTCGATCGTCACGCGGTCGATTTCCTCGGTCAGCCAGTCACGCACGACGCGTTCGACCAAGTCGGGCTCTTGATAGACACAGGCCGGCGGCTTGAGGTTTTTGATGTTGCCCTGCAGTTCGTTCCAGGACTCCCACAGGTTCCGCAGGTCGCGCACGAAGGCGCGTTTGTTGGCACCCGAACCAACGGTGCGGACGATCAGGCCGGCGTCATCCGGCAGCGGCAAGCGATCGAGAATCTTCTTCAGGCGCTGGCGCTCCTTGGCATCACCGATCTTGCGCGAGACGCCGCGCAGACGCGTGCCGGGCATCATGACCAGATAGCGGCCGGGCAGGCTGAGGTTGGCGGTGACGCGCGGGCCTTTGGTGCTGATCGGACCTTTGGTGACCTGCACCACGATTTCGGAGCCCGGAGGGAAGCGCTTGGCGATCATGTCGTTTGAGACCCGCCGCCGCCGTGAAGGACGCGTGTTGTCGTCATCCTCGTCCAGCCTGCTGTCATCGTCGGGCAGCATGTCCCAGTAGTGAAGGAAGGCGTTTTTCTTCAGTCCGATATCCACGAAGGCGGCCTGCAGGTCGTGCTCCAGATTCTGGATGCGTCCTTTGAAGATACTGCCCACGAGCCGCTCTTCGGTGGGGTGTTCGACCTGAAACTCTTCAACCCGTCCATTCTCGACCACCGCTACGCGCGTCTCGAGCTTTTCGACATTGACTACGATTTCGCGCTTGGGAGCGCCCTTTTTAAGCCATCCGAACAATGCCATGCTTGTTTCTCCTTGTTGGCCCCGCGAGGGGCGCTTTCGACGCCCTCTCAAAACCTTATCTCCGATTCACGTCCATAGATGGACACACTCTGGACCATCCCAAATGCCGCCATCATGGTCAGCATAAAGGTACGTCCGTAACTGATGAACGGCAGCGGCAGTCCGGTTATCGGCATCATCCCGATCGTCATCGCAATGTTGATGAACATGTGGCTAAAGGTCAGGGTGAGGACGCCGACACAGAACAGTCGCCCCGTATCGTCTTGGCAATGAAACGCTATCCACAGTCCCGAGCTCAGCAGGCCCAGGAACAGCAGCAGCACCGTCAGGGAACCCGCGAAGCCGGCCTCTTCAGCCAGCACCGCGAAAATGAAGTCGTTGGATGAGACCGAGGGCGGCAGATACCCGAGCATGTACTGTTCGCCCTTGAGGTAACCTTTGCCCCAAACACCACCGGAGCCGACCGCGATCTCAGACTGGCGGCGGTTGTAGCCGCTGCCATGCAGGTCTTTGTCCGGGAAGAGAAATACTTGCAGACGCCGCACCTGATGCGGCTTGAGTTGGGTCATCTCGATCAACTGCTCGCGTCGCTCTTGCGGTAGGTCGGTCTTCTCGGCCGTATAGATCAGGCCCAGAACCAGCGTCACAACGGTTGCGCCAACCAATACGCAGGTCCAGACGATGCGCGGTGCAACGCGCGCTACGAAGAGCATGGCGAAGACGGTGGGTATCAGTACCATCGCTGTGCCGAGATCGGGCTGCATCAGAATTAGCGCGGCCGGCACGCCGACCACGACGAGGGTCAGCAGAAACGTCAGCACGCCCCGCTTGGTCTCGCGCCGGCTATAGAGCCATGCGAGCATCATGATGATCGCCAGCTTGGCCGGCTCCGAGGGCTGGATGCCGAAAAGCCAGCGCTGAGCCCCCATGCGAACCTCGCCGATCAGTGGTACGAGCACCAGCAACACCAGACAGACCAGATAGACCAGCCCACTCCAGCGGCGGATCACGATGCGGTAGTTGGTCAATGCCAGCGCCAGGTAGATTACCAGACCGGCCACGCCGACCTCCGCATGACGCATATAGAGCATGCGCAACTCGGGGTCGCCGCGCACCGAGCAGGCGCTGTAAACAAAAGTCACGCCGATCACGATCAGCCCCGCCATGCAGGCGAAGAGCAATGGATTGAGGCGTTGGAGACGGCTAAGGATGGTTTTTAGCATATCAGTCCCCCCTCACTTCTGGTTCCGGGGATGCCGTACCTGCTGCCGGATCACTTTCGAGCGGGGTCTCGCCGAAAATCGAAGCCAGCACGTCATGCACCATCGGGGCGACGGTGAGCCCGCCCGATTCGCCGTTCTCGACGATGATCGCGACGGCCACCGTGGGCTGAGTAAAGGGCGCGAAGGCGGTGACCCACGTGTTCTTGCGGCGCACGCCGCCCACATCGACTTCGGCCGTTCCGGTTTTGGCGGCGACCGCCGTGCCGCGCACGCGCACGCGGCGGCCGGTACCCAGTTCCGCCACGTCGTGCATGCCGCCGCGCACCAGTGCGATGGCTGCGGGCGGCCATTCCATCGTGTTGAGTTCTTCGGGCAGACCGTCGCGCCGCATCAGGTGGGGGCGGTAGAGGGTGCCGCCGTTTGCAAAAACCGAGGTCAGTAGCGCCATCTGCAGCGGCGTGGTGAGCAGCAGCCCCTGGCCGATCGAAACCTGGCAGGTGTCGCCGGGACGCCAGGCGTCGCGCATGTTTTCTTTTTTCCATGCGTCGGTGGGCAGCAGACCGCCGGCCTCACTGGGCAGGTCGATCCCGGTGGGTCTGCCGAGTCCGAGTTGGCGCGCCTCCTCATAGATCGGGTCGTAGCCGATGGAATGGGCGAGGTGGCAGAAGAAGGCGTTGCATGATTGCTCGATGGCCTTGCGCAACGCGATTTCGCCGTGGCCGTAGGTGTTCCAACAGCGCAGCCGCATATTGCCAAGCCGGAAAACACCATCGCAGGTGTAGGTCATTCCTGCGGGAATGCCTTGGCGCAATGCAGCGATCGCGGTGACCGGCTTGAAAGTGCTGCCCGGCGCATAGCGGCCCAGTACCGCACGATTGAAGAGGGGCAGCGCGGGATCCTCGTTCAGGCGTTTCCAGACGCCCGAGGTCATAATCGGGACGAAATCATTGGGATCGAAAGAGGGGGCGCTGGCCAGTGCCAGCACCTCGCCGTTGCGAGGATCAATCACCACCCCCGCACCGCGCCAGCCGTGCAACGCTTTCTCCAGTGCGCGCTGCACGTTGACATCAAGCGTGAGGTGTACGTCGTCGCCGGCGACCGAGGCCTCGCCTTCCCAGACCGCATGCTTGTAACCGCGCGCGTCGACGCGGATCAGACGTCCGCC
>DUPH01000430.1 GCA_012838435.1 Lentisphaerota bacterium
ATTGACAAAGCGCCAGAAAAGAGAAATGATGATGGCGTGAACATTGGAATCGCTCTGAAACGGCGCGCGCGACGCGCGAGGTGTCAGAGAAACGCGAACAGGATGGAGAACAACATGTTAGTTCGTAAAGTTTTTTTGCTCGGTGCCGGCCTGAGTCTGGCCGGTTTCGCTCATGCTCAAGCAGCATCCGGTGTCGCGACAGCCGCGACGGCGTCCGGTGGCACGCCGCTCATCTGGTGGGTCGCGCCTGTGGGTTCGCTGTTGGCGTTGGTCATGGCCGTGTACTTTTACAAGCAGATGATGCGGGCCCCTTCCGGCAACGAGCGCATGGTGGAGATCGCAGGGTATGTGCGTGAGGGCGCGATGGCTTATCTGCGTCAGCAGTACAGCCGCGTCGGTGTGGTTTTTGTGATTCTCTTTTTGATCTTTGCTGTGCTGGCCTTGCTGGGCGTGCAGAATCCGTTCGTGCCGGTGGCGTTTCTGACCGGCGGCTTTTTCTCCGGCCTTTGCGGCTTCCTCGGCATGAAGACCGCGACGCATGCGTCGTCGCGCACGGCGCAGGGCGCCAGCGAGAGCCTGAACCGCGGTCTGCAGGTGGCCTTCCGTTCGGGTGCGGTGATGGGGCTGGTCGTG
Organism: Lentisphaerota bacterium; assembly: GCA_012838435.1. Lineage (GTDB taxonomy): Bacteria > Verrucomicrobiota > Kiritimatiellia > RFP12 > UBA1067 > DUPH01. Next base: position 634 of record DUPH01000430.1, read on the forward strand.
GTCGGCTTCGGCCTGTTGGACATCTCGCTGTGGTACTGGATTCTCGATCGTCTGGTCTACACGACCGAGCACATGCAGAACGGCTTCGGCAACATTTGGCGCGATGTCTGGCTGGTGCACCCGGGCATGAATCCGGCCGACAGGCTGGCTGAAATTACGACGACCATGCTGACCTTCGGCATGGGCGCCTCCACGCAGGCGCTGTTTGCGCGCGTGGGCGGCGGCATCTACACCAAGGCGGCGGATGTCGGCGCGGATCTCGTCGGTAAGGTCGAGTCCGGTATCCCCGAGGATGACCCGCGCAATCCCGCGACCATCGCGGACAACGTCGGCGACAACGTGGGTGATGTGGCGGGCATGGGTGCCGACCTCTATGAGTCATATTGCGGTACGCTTCTCTCGACGGCGGCGCTGGGTGCGTGCCTGCCTGCGACTTGTGCGTTGACGGGGGTGGACGCGGTCATCGCGCCGATGGTCATTGCGGGCATTGGCATTGTGCTCTCGGTGGCCGGTATCTTCGCCGTGCGCTGCAATAACGACAAGGCGAGCATGGTGGGGTTGCTCAAGGCGCTACGTCTGGGCACTTGGGGGAGTTCTGCGTTGATCGTGGTGGCGGCAGCCGTGCTGGCTGCGGTCGGTGTTATCACATGGGGCGTTTTCGGCGCGGTGATCGCGGGGCTGATCGCGGGCGTGATCATCGGCTATTCAACCGAGTACTACACCTCGGACGAGTATAAGCCCACGCAGGGAGTGGCGCGGCAGGCGAAGATGGGCCCGGCCACGGTGATCATCGATGGCTTGGCGGTCGGCATGATGTCGGCGCTGGTGCCGGTCGTGACCGTGGTGTTCGCGATCATCTGTGCCTTCGGCTTGGCTGGTGGCTTCCAAGATACGATGGCTGGTCTCTACGGCATTGCGTTCGCGGCGGTGGGCATGCTGGCTACGTTGGGCATCACGCTGGCGACTGACGCCTACGGACCGATCGCCGACAATGCCGGCGGCAACGCGGAGATGGCGCACTTACCGCCGCAGGTGCGCGAGCGCACCGACGCGCTGGACATGCTCGGCAACACCACGGCCGCCACGGGCAAGGGCTTTGCGATTGGCTCGGCTGCGCTGACCGCCATGGCGTTACTCGCGGCCGAAGTGCAGGAGGTGGACGTCTGGACGCGCAAACTGGCCGCAAAGGGTGCGGTGTCCTTCGATTTGGCGGCCTACACGGCGGCACCCGACAAACTGCGCTTCTTTATCGAACTGCTTGATCTCAGTATCCTTAATCCCTTCCTGCTATGCGGCATCTTCATTGGCGCTATGATGGCGTTCGTCTTCTGCGCGATGTCGATGAAGGCCGTGGGCCGCGCCGCCGGTGCGATGGTGGAGGAGGTGCGCCGCCAGTTCAAAGCACTGCCCGGCATCATGAATGGCACCGACAAGCCGGACTACGCGCGTTGTGTGGCGATTTCGACCCTGGGTGCGCAGCGCGAGATGTTGCTGCCTTCGCTGTTGGCGATTTGCGTGCCGGTCTTTGTGGGGCTGGTGCTCGGCATATCCGGTGTCATGGGACTGCTGGCGGGCGGGCTCACCACTGGATTCGCGCTGGCCTGCATGCTGAACAATGCCGGCGGCGCTTGGGACAATGCCAAGAAGCATATCGAGAAAGGGAACTTTGGCGGTAAGTTTCTGGAGGATGGCAGCAAGAATCCCGCGCATAGCGCGGCGGTTATTGGCGATACTGTGGGCGATCCTTGCAAGGATACCTGCGGCCCCTCGCTCAACATCCTGATCAAGCTGATGAGCATGGTGGCGATCGTCTTCACGCCGTTGATCATCAAATTCGCGCCGATCGTCCAACGCGCATTGGGCCTTGTGGCCAACTGAGCGAGAAGACGGATGCGGCGGCAAAGCGTATGGATGGCGGTGGCAGCCGCAGGGTGCGCGTTGCTCGTTCAGGCGGGCGAGACCCTGCCGGGCGGGGGTTACCGCGAAACGTTTGAGGCTGAGGACGCGCGTGCGGCTTTCAAGTTGCCGCCGCATGCGCGCTGGGTACAGGTGGAGGGGCGCGGCTACGTGCTGGAGGTCGTGAATCCGCAGCGGCCAGGCCGTGCCCCCGGCACGGTTGCGGTGACCGCGCCGTTCGATCTCAGGCCGTACGCCGGCAAACGGGTGATCTGGCAAGCCGACATCCGGCAGGAAGACGTCTCCGTTCCGCCAGACCGCTGGAACGGCGTGAAGTGCATGCTCAGTTTCGAGACGCCCGCGACCGGTAAGCACTGGCCGCAAGTCGCGTGTCCCACGGGGAGCAGCGACTGGAGCCGGCGCACCGGCTGGTTCGAGGTGCCCGAAGACATTGGCGACGCGCTATTGAACATCGGCTTGCAGGACAGCACGGGCACGGTCTGGGTCGACAACTTGACCCTTACTCTTGATCCGCGGCAGCGTATCAAGCATCCGCCGCCGATGCGTGATCCGCCGCTGGTCTCGGCCGGCCACGACGGGATCGACCGCCTGCGTGGTGCCATGATCCGGCAGACGTATGACCCGGAGGCTCTCAAAACGCTCGCCGCATGGAACGCGAATCTGATCCGCTACCAGATGACGCGCAACTGGAATGCCGTGGGCGACGTCAACCGCGACAAGGCGGATTTCATGCAGTGGATCGACCGTAGCCTCGCCACATTGGACAAGATTTTGGTCGACTGTGAGAAGCTCGGTATCTTGGTGTGTATCGATCTGCACACGCCGCCGGGCGGGCGGTATGAAGACAAGAGCATGCGCATGTTCTTCGAGCCCGAGTATGCCGATTTTTTTATCGAGGTATGGCGGCATATCGCGCGGCGTTACGTCGGTCATCCGATGGTCTGGGCGTATGACCTGATCAACGAGCCGTGCCAGAACCGGCCTTCACCCGAAGGCTGTGACAACTACTGGACGTTGCA
>DUPH01000431.1 GCA_012838435.1 Lentisphaerota bacterium
AGCACCTGAACGCTTGGATGACGCAGATGGAACAGTCGGTCGAGGCGAAGGTGCAGGCCGAGGGTGTTGCAGAGGAGGCGGTGTCGGATGGGGTGGCGCGTGCCTTTTCCGAGCAGGTGCGGGAGATCGCCGACCAGCTCTTCGCGCAGCTTGATCAGCTTGAGTTTGGCACCCTCGGTGGTATCGGTGCGGTGATGCTGCTCTGGACTGTGATCGGTATGCTAGGTAAGGTTGAATCGAGTTTCAACCAAGTCTGGGGAATCGAGTACCAGCGGCCGTTTGTGCGGAAATGTTTCGACTATCTCGGTGTGTGTCTGATCCTGCCGTTTTTGGTGACGGCGGCATCGAGTGTGCCGGTGGCCTCATTGGTGACCGGCTTCATGGAAAAGACAGTGGGCGGTGTTGTCTCGGACGCGACGCGCTCGCTGTTGAACAGCGGGCTCTTCAAACATTCGGTGACATTGTTGATCGGCTCGTTGGCTTTCGCCTTCCTGCTGGGTTTCATGCCGAACACGCGGGTCAAGCTGGTGCCTGCGCTGGTCGGCGGCTGCGTCACCCTGATCCTGTTCGGTGGATGGCTCAAACTCTGCGCGATGCTTCAAATCGGCATCGCCAAATACAGCGCGCTTTACGGAAGCTTTGCGGTGCTTCCGATCTTGTTGCTTTGGGTGTATACGAGTTGGCAGATTGTGCTGCTGGGAGCGGAGATCAGCTTTGCGATGCAGCATCAGGACACCTACGTGCGCGAACAACACGCGGCCGGCGCCAGCCTACGCGCGCGGCTGCTACTGGCGTTGACGCTCTGCGCCGAAACCGCGCGCCACGCCAAGGCTAACGCGGGCGGCCCGTTCGCGGCGGAGGCCTACGCTGAAAAACACAGGATCCCCGTCCGATTCGTCAACGACATTCTGGAAGACCTCGTGCGCAACCAGATTTTGGCGGAGGTCGCGGATCGGCCGGGCGAGTACCTGCTCTACCGTTGCGGCGACACGCTCACAGTCGCCGATATCGCGAAAGTGGTTTTGGATGACGGCGAACCGGCAGAGGCGCTGGGGCTCAACAATCTGAACGATTCCGCACTGGCCTTCAGTGCCGAGCTTAACGAGACCCTCGCCAAATACTTTGCGCGACCACTAGCCGAGATGTGACGGAGAAAAGTAATAGGTAATTTTACTCTCGCGGGATGAAGGCGCGGTTCCCGATAACGCGGATCGTTTTCCAATGGCCTTGTCGCCAGCGCCACCAGAAGCCTACGGCCAGCACGCACATATACGCGGCGAGCCAGCCCCAGAGTCCGAGAATGCCCACGCCCGCCCAGAGCAGCAACAATGCACCGGGAACCAGCATCAGCCACGAGCCGATGATCATGTAGATCATGACGAAGCGCGTGTCGCCCGCTCCCTTCAGTGCGCCGCTCAGGACGATGCTTACGGTATCCAATAGCCCCGAGACGGTCACCAGTAGCAGCATGTTACGTCCTAGCCCCAACATCTCCTCTGCTGTGAACCCGGCGTTCTTCGGACGGAACAGATCGAAATATGCGTGCGGAAACAGCACGAAGGTTGCGCCGATCACACACATATAGGTCAACCCCATCTTGAGGCCGGTGTACCCGGCACGCTGGGAGGCCGCAGGGCGTTGCGCGCCCTGATGTTGGCCCACCACGATCGAGGCTGCCATCCCGAAACCCAAAAGCGGTGCGAAGGCCAGATTATTGATGCTGAACGCGATGTTGCTGGTGGCGAACGCCAGTTCGCCCATGCGTCCGGTCAGCATGATGAAAACCATGAACGAGCCGACATCCATCAGCAACTGCAGGCCGGACGGGGTGCCGAAACG
>DUPH01000432.1 GCA_012838435.1 Lentisphaerota bacterium
CACGGTCGACCGGTGCAAGGCGTTGTCGGTTTTCAACCGCACCACCATCCCTTCGGAGGTGCCTCAGTTGCCTTGCCACGGCAACACGTTACCACACCGCGAAAACGCTTTGCACCCCTTGAATGTCTAATGTCAAACTACGACCCTATTTCTCCGGCAGGGAGCGCTTCGGCCTGCACAAGCCAAAGCTCCCGCCGCAACGCATCCGGCCCTGCGACAGAGGGCAACCTGTCCGCCTGCCCGGGCTCGGCGGCTGGCAGGCGTACGATGACGGCTGCGGAAATAAATACGGCAGCAGCAGAGAAAACGGCAGTAAACGTCTTCCTTGTATTCATGTCGACCGTCTCTTTCGTTCTATGGTAAATGTCATTCCGGCACTCGACTCGCTTTTCGCTCTTTTGTGTCCTAAAGTCAATCACAAATTTCATTTTTTTGCGCAGACTTTTTTGCGCACTTGCGGCGGCGGGGATTGACCGCTACACTTTACGCCATGGAAAAGAGTCGGGATGAGACATGGGCGCCATTGCGTATGCTGGCGCGACTGAGGGAAAATCTGTCGACGGTGATCCGTGGCAAGGAGGAAGCGATCAATCAGTTGTTGGTCGCGCTGCTGGCCGATGGTCATGTGCTGATCGAAGATGTCCCCGGAACGGGCAAGACGACGCTCGCCAAGGCACTGGCGGTCTCGCTCGCGGCGCGTTTCTCGCGTATTCAGTTCACGCCTGACCTGCTGCCGACCGACATCGTGGGCGGTATGATCTACTCGGCGGCCAATGGCAGTTTCACGTTTCGCCCCGGACCGATTTTCGCGCACATCGTGTTGGCCGACGAGATCAACCGCGCGTCGCCGCGTACGCAGTCGGCGCTGTTGGAAGCGATGGGCGAACGTCAGGTGACCACCGAGGGCGAGACGCGTCCGATGTCGCTGCCCTTTCTGGTGCTGGCTACCCAGAATCCGGTGGAGTATAACGGCACCTATCCGTTGCCGGAGGCGCAGCTCGACCGCTTCTGTCTGCGGCTGTCGCTCGGGTATCCGGATCACGCTCACGAGCTGCAGATGCTGAACGACCAGACGAGTGTTCGTCCGCTGGATGCGCTGCAGCCGGTGATGGATACGGATGCGTTGGCGCAGGTGCAGCGCGCGGTTCGCGAGGTGGGTGTGGAGGCGTCGGTACTCGACTACATCGTGCGACTGGTGGCGCGCACGCGGCAAGACGCGCGGTTGCGGCTGGGGGCGAGTCCGCGCGGTTCGCTTGACTTGCGACGCTGCGCGCAGGCCGCCGCGTTTTTGGCGGGACGCGATGCCGTGCGGCCGGATGATGTGCAGAATCAGGCCGTGCCCGTGTTGGCGCACCGGCTGATGGCAGATGTCAAGGCGCGGCATAGCGGACTGACCGGCGAGGCGGTCGTGCGCGAGGTGCTGCGTACGGAGCCGGTGCCCGCATGAGCCCCCGGGCCACACGCTTACGGCGGTTGTGGCACCGGTTGCGCCATCCGCCGATCGGCTATCAGCACGGCAGACGGGCGCGCTTCGCGCGTAACTTTCCGTTGGTGTGCTGGAGCTATTACCTGCTGATTGCGCACACAACGCCGCGCTTCTATCTGTCCGGTTTGATCGGCGCGGGTCCTGTGCTGTTGTTCCTGCTGGTGGGTTTTGAAAATCGCTTGCTCCCCCTGGCGTTTACGGCATTGGCGCTGATTGTTGTTTGCATGGTGGCTGGACTCTTCTGGCGGCCTGCATTGGAGATTGAAATCCGCATGCCGCCCCGTGTCGAATGCGGTAGCCATTTCGAGACCCACTACACGATCCGCAATCCGGGGCGGCGTTGCGCGCGCGATCTGGCCATCGACACGCTGATCTTTTCAGATTGGATGAGCTTGCGGCGCGGGCGGGCGTATCTGGCCTATCTGCCACCGGGTGCCGTCGAGCGGGTTTCCGCGACCAGTCACGCCTTGGCGCGCGGCGTCTATGCGTTGCCGGCGCTGCGCGTCGATTCAGCCTTTCCCGGCGGGCTCTGGCGTTGGGGGCGGACCGAGCTGCGCGAGCGCCAGCTCTCGGTCTATCCGCGGTATACGCGCTTGGAAACGTTTGAGATTCCGCTAGGCATGCGTAACCGCAATGAACTCGCGGCTTCCCGCGATCTGGCGCGTGAGGCGCTGGAGTTCCATGGTTGCCGTGAATTCCGCGAGGGCGATGTCCTGCGTCATGTTCACCCGCGTTCATCGGCACGGCTGGGCGTACCGGTCGTGAAGGAATTTCAGGCCGAAGGGCGTTCGCGTACCGCCGTGTTGGTGGACACCTACGAGGGCGGTACCGCAGAACGGTTGTGGGCGGGGCTCACGCGCGCCGAGCCTGTCGAGGCGGCGCTCTCGTTGGCGGCCGCAGTGACCGATACGCTCTCGACTACAGACCGCGTGCTTGAGTTGCTGGTTGCGGGGCCGGCGGTCCATCGTTTTGTGAGCCAGGGCCGGATCGGTTATCTGGAAGCAGTGCTGGACATTCTGGCGGCGGTGGAGCCGAGCCGGGTCGATCCGCTGGATGCCTTAGAGCCGTTGCTGCTTGCTGAGATCCATGCGATCCAGAGCGTTTGTTTGATTCTTACGCGGTGGGATGAACGTCGCGCGTCGCTGGCGCGTATGATCAACGCGTGGGGCATCGGCCTAAAAACGGTTTTGCTCGTGCCGCATGGCAGATCGTGCGCCGGCGTGCCGCCGGAGGTGGTCTGCGTGCCCGTGAAGGCGGCGTTGCGGGGGGAGGTGAGCGTCCTATGACCCGCAGCCGCTGGCCAGTCTTTTTCAATGCGCTGTTCCTGCTGTGGTGTGCCTGGTGGTATTGCCGCGACGCCAGTATGGGCCTGCTTGTGGTGGCGGGGGCCGTCGCGGTGCTGGCGTGGGTACGCGGCCGCGCACTGCCGAGTACTACACGGTGGGTAGTCTGGAGCGGGGTTGTGCTGACAGTGATTTTCTTGGCGGCAAATGTGGAGCGGATCGTGCCGCCGGATGATGCGCTGGACGAAAGCCGCATGTTGGACCGGGTGGTCACGGTTATTTTCGCATTCGGGGTTACGTCGCTGTTTTTCCGGCCCACGGCGCAATCGGTGACCTTGGTCGTGCTGGGGGGTGTACCGCTTGCGATGACCGCACTCGGGCGGCCGGATGTGATGCCGGGCGCGGTGGGCGATGCCGCGCCGTGGATGGTGGGTGGGACGGTTGTGTTGATGCTGACGGCGGATATGGCACAGCGGTTGACGCAGGGAAGCGGCCGTGAGCACGCGGTGCCCGGCGTGCGGGAACTCGCCCAGCGGGTGGTGGTCCTATGCCTTGTGACCGGTGCGTCATTGGTGTTGCAGGAACCGCTTGGACTCGGGATCAAGCAGGTGCAACGTTGCCTCTACGGAATGATGTTTTTTTCAGAGCGTCTGCCGCGACGCCGGATGTCGGATATCAATCTCAATTTGCCGGTGCCGCATGATTTCGGGCAACGGACACGCATGGTGGCGGCGATCCGCAGTGACAATATGCCGGGGTATTTGCGCGAGAACGTTTACTTGCAGTATGACCGGGGCCGGTGGGACGTAGTGAAACCCAACGTGCCGCTGGAGCCGTCGGCTGTTGCCGGCGGAGCGGCACGGCCGCAGTATCCGCGTTACCTGCTGCGTTCGGATGTGGCCGCTACTGAGCGGCGTGAGACGTGGCGGGTGGAGATTTTGGCACCGCGCCTGTTGGGGGGCTTCTGTCTGCCCGGTTCCTGTTTGGCGCTGAGTTGCGTTGGCGCGGTACCGATGGCAGAGACGAACGGTAGCGTGACGGTGAACGGGCCGTTTCCGGACGCATACGAAATTGAGGTCGATCCGCGGCGCATGATGGATCGTGCATGGCCGCAACCGGAGGGTAATGCGGCGGTGTATCTTGAGGTGCC